>JAAAOI010000223.1 GCA_009908945.1 Bacteroidota bacterium | reverse complement strand
CCCTCGATCCACTATGCCCGCTGGGTGCTGATTGATGGCGGCCGGCGGCTCCTGTTCTTCAGCAACTTCGACGGGAGCTGGGAAAATTACCTGGGCGACTTTATCGACAAAGCCGCCACCGGGCTCACGGCCGTCTGGAGCAACACCTACGGCTTTCCGCGCACGCGCTGGCTGATTCGGGCGGGCGCCACCGACGAGCAACGATTTAAGGCGTATGCCCGCAATAGCCAGGTCGTGACGAACGTATGGTACAGCGCCTACAAACGGCTGTCCGTGCAAAACATCAACAACAACGCGCATATCCGCCGCGGACTCTTTGGCCCGCAAACCCAAGCGCAGACGAAAGCTTGGCTCCAACGATTATAGATACACGCCGATGGCTACGCTCGAACTTGACGACATCCAGGGGGTGGTGGCGCGCGGCTACGGTCAGCTTAGCGCGGCCTGTTACCTCATGCTGCAAATCGATGACCCACCCGCCGCCCGCACCTGGCTGCAGGTCCTTGCGGAGCGCGTCACGCCCGGCAGCGAACGGCCGGAGGAGGTAGCGACCCACGTGGCCTTTACGGTGGACGGGCTGCGCGCCTTGGGGCTGGCGGAAGACGACCTGGCCACGTTCTCGCGTGAGTTCTGGGAGGGGATGGCAACGCCCAACCGAGCGGCTTTTCTTGGGGACGTGGATGCGAGTGCCCCCGAACACTGGCGGTGGGGCGGCCCGGCGCATCCGGTAGACCTTACCGTGCTGCTGTTTGCCCGCGATGAGCCCCGCCTTCAGACCGAGGTGGCGGCGATAAAGGGCGAGTGGACGGGCGTCTCCGAGGTTGTCCGGCTGGATACCTACCTGTTCGACTCTCCGCTCGAGCACTTTGGATTTGCAGACGGCATTGCGCAGCCCATCATCGAGGGGTTGAGCCGCACCGGTCCGCCCGAAAATACGCTGCCGCCGGGGGAGTTTATCCTCGGCTACCCGAATGCCTACGACAAGCTTCCCCCGCGGCCTCTGGCGTACGCGTCTGAAGGGTCGACGGCCCTCCCAAGGACTAAGAACGAGGCGGGCGTTCAAGGGCAGGATCTGGGGCGCAACGGCACATATCTCGTCTTTCGCGAACTGGAGCAGGACGTGCGGGGCTTCTGGACGTTTGTGAGTGCGGCCAGCGAGGCGCTTTACGGCACCGACGACCACGACACCCGCGTTCGCGTCGCGGCGAAGATGGTGGGCCGCTGGCCGAGTGGGGCGCCGATCACCTTGAGCCCCGAAAGCGACACCCTCGACAACCCCACGCGGGATAATTTTGGCTACCGCGACGGCGACATGAACGGCCACGGCTGCCCGCTCGGGGCGCACATCCGGCGCACCAATCCGCGCGATGCGCTGGAGGGAACGCGCGAGGAATCCATCACGGTCTCCAATCGGCACCGCATCCTGCGGCGCGGCCGGCCCTACGGCGCTCCGGTCTCGCGCGCGCTTGACATCGACGAGATCCTGGAGGCGACCGCCGACCACAAAGCCTGTGGGCTGCACTTCATTGGCATCAATGCGGATATCGCACGCCAGTTCGAGTTCATTCAGCACACCTGGATCATCAACCCTAAATTCGACGGGCTCTACAGCGACCCCGATCCGCTGATGGGCAACCTCGATGGCCGGCACGGCACCTTCACCCTGCAGGCGCACCCGGTGCGCAAGCGCATTACCGGGATGAAACGCTTTGTAGAGGTGCGCGGTGGGGCCTACTTCTTCCTGCCGGGGCTTCGCGCCCTCCGGTTTCTCTCAACCCTCACCGGTGACGCATGAATCTTCGCGCGCTCGACTTCAGGACGGACCTCCTGCCGTTCATCATCGCCACAGCCGGCGAGTTTACGGCCCTCTACTTCTGGCTCTATTACCTCGATCAGGGCCAGTTCCTCCTGGCCAATGCGATTCTGTGGGGCGGGTTTGCCGTCGAGCGCACCGCAGTGTACCTCTGGATCCGCTACAGTTACCGCGAGGAGGAGCACGCGGTGGACCGCTCGTTCTTCTCGGTCTTCGGGGCGCTCTTTCTGATTACGCTCACCGAGGTGCTCATCTGGATCCTATGGCTGGCCCTGGCCGATGGACAGATCGTCTGGCTCGACGTCGGGTTCGTCGAGAATACGCTGCTGGCCGGAGGGGTGCTGATGGGGCTCATGCTCATCGAGCACAGCGTGGAGATGGCCGGGTTGCGGCAGCGCAGTCCGCTGACCTATTTGACCAACGGCAACACCATCTTCGTCACGTTGATGGAGGTGCTGGGCGCCGTGGGCTGGCTGTACCTGGTGCGCACGGATCGGCCGGTGCTGGGCACTGTCTGTTTGCTGGTGGGCCTGTCCATCGAGCACGAATTGCAGGGGGGTGAGCTGCGACCGGAAGAAGATCCCGGCGCGGAGGTGGCGCCCTGCGTCTTCCGGACGTAAGTCGCCCCGTGAGCAGCAGACCGCGCATCCGCGCCCATGCGCCAAGAACGCAGCAACCCCTTAACTTTTCCTCCCGAAGAGGATGTGTTTCAGGCGCAAGGTTATCCTTGGCAGGCGCGGTGGGTGGTAAAGATGCGGGTAATCAGGTAACTAAAAATCGAGTAGGCGCTGTGCCCCAAACATGCTGCCGTCGGGCGGTCGTTTGTTGAAGCGGGCTGACCGGTGCACGTTTTCTCTCTTTTCATCTGTTCTACGTGGGTAATGTCCATCACCGAAACATTGCTGCTGCTCACCACAGCCCTCGGGTTCTCCTTCGGCATCGAACGTGTGCTGGAGGCTGTGAACGGGCTGATCAAGCGGGTGGGGCTGCAGCGGGGACCGGCGGCTGAGGCGCGGGTGCAAGCGATTGAACAGGCCGTCATGGCGCGGCGGCTTGACGCCTTCGATGCCGTCATCGAGCAAACATCGGCACGGCTCGCGGAGGCGGTAGCCGCCTCGGAGGGGGCGGATGCACCGGCTGAAGCAGGGCCGGAGGTGGATGCCGCCCGAGACCGCGCGCAGGCCGCAGCGCGTGATCTCCAATCCCGGCTCGAAGCCATCGACCCGGCATGGCTTTCCGTCGCGCATGAGCGGCGGCGCGACGCCCTGCTTGCTGATGTCGAGGCTCTCGCTGCAGGCCGCCCGGCGCGCTCACACGAGGCAGCAGAGAAGTATCCGCCGATCACGGTTCTGTTGGAACCGGCCCCTCCGCCTGACGCAGAAAAGACCGCGCAGGTCTTCTGGCTGCAGATCATCGGCACGTTTGGGGGCATCGTGCTCTGCTTCATGGCCGAGTTCGGCCTGTTTGATGCGTTGGGCGTGTTTCAGGGCGTCCGGCCGGCGATCGACTACACCCTCACCGGGGTGCTGATCGGTTCGGGCTCCCAGCCCATCCACGTGCTGATCAAGTTTTTGGATCAGCGCGGGCTGGTAGACTTGCAGGCGCCTGCCGTACCGTCGACAGCTGACGAGACGTCGGAGTCTGCGACCGCAGAAGAAGCCGCGCCGTCTGCCAGTCCGCCGGAGGCCCGCCTGCGGGTGCCCTATGCCGGAGGCGTGGACCCTGGGTTGGTAGCCCGCCGCCAGCCAGCGCGGGAGGCGCCGCCCGATGTCGTCGTCTTTCATCACACAGCCATGCACAGCGATACCACGTTCGACGATGTGGTGCGGGTCATTCAGGACCAGCGGGGCTGGGCCACGGCCTACCACTGCGTGATCCTGGCCGACGGCAGCATCCACCCCTTCTGCCGGTGGGATTACGTGGGCAATCACGCCCGGGGCGCCAATTTCCGGTCCATCGGCATTGCGCTCAACGGCAACTTCGAGACCAACGCCTCCACCCCAGGCGCCAACGACCGCGGCCAGTTCGGGCTGCGCAGGCCCTCGGATGCCCAACTCGAAAGTGCGGCGCGGGTGACAGCCCTCTGGTGCTATCTCTACGACATCCCGCTGGACTTCCCGAGCGACGACGTGGCGCCGGGCATCGTACCGCATAAGGTGGTAAAGCCGACCGCGTGCCCGGGCTCCAACTTTCCGACGGACCGCTTTGCGCAGCAGGTGCGCGCGGTACACGCCCGATGGGCCACCGACGACGGAGCACAGGCCGAGATTGCACAATTCAAGCAGAAAGCCCGCATCTACCCGGAGGTGGCCTAATGGACGTCGGTTCGCTTGCTGATTTACTCGTGCTGTATCTGCAAATCCTTCTGCTTGCGCTCCTAATCGAGCGTGTCATCGAGGTGCTGATGAGCGCATGGAAGTACGCCGAATGGGCCTACGCCATCCATCGCTTCTGGAACCGACACGCCCGGCGTATTCAGCAACGGTTTGAGACGCAGACGTGGGGAAGCGCCATCACCCGTGCGCTCCGCCTGACGTCCATCACGCGCCAGGCCCGGTCCTACACGCGTGCTGATGATGGATTGCACCGCGGCAACCTCGTCATCATCGACGGCACCCTCGTGCGCCGTGTGGCCGTGACGGTAGGCGCCCGGACGGTTGCCATTCTGCTGGGCATCCTGCTGTGCTGGGCCGGGGGCATTAACTTCGTGGAGCTGATCCGTACGGTGGCTACCGATGAGAGCACGGCGATCGCTACACTGCTCCAGGCCATCCCCCCCTGGCTCCAGGTTACGGTCAGCGGGGTGCTCATCGGTATGGGCGCAGAGCCCGTCCATCGCATTATTCGCAACCTGGAGCGCCGTCGCGAACAGCGGGTGAAGCGCGAGCGCCTTGCGCAGGTTCGCCTCGACACGGCCGCCTCCGACTGATTATCTGCCGCTGCCATGAGCTTTGTGATGCAACATGTCGAGCTGTTGGTGCTCGTTGTCCTGGGCCTGGGGCTTGGGGTCGGGTTCCTGCGACAGTACAATCTGGTGAAGGGCCGGGGGCTGATAGCCCTCGGGGCTGGCATCGCGGCGCTCTTCGGGTGGTCGCTCTTCCAGAACGTGCGCAAGCGCCGCCTCCGGGAGGAAATCGCGGCCAAACGCGAGGCTCTTGAGCGGCAGGAAGAGGAATTGCAGGCGTTTCAGGAGCGCTACGCGCAGAGCCGGGAGCAACTGCGCGCGCAGGAAGAAGCCCTCGCCGACCAGCGGCGGCTCTACCTGAAGCGCCTGGCCGAAATTGAGGCGGCCAACGAAGCAGAACTGCGCGAACGCCTCACCGCGATTGAGCACGCCTCCCCCGGTGAGCTGGCCGATCGGCTGACCGCCTTTGCCGCGCCCGGGGATACACCGTAGCGCTTTATACTCTGACCCTCGCTGTCTTATGCTACGCCCACCGCAGCTTCCACCGTGGCACCGCCTGCTCTTGTTGCTCCTGGTGTTTTCCTGCTGGATGCAGGTCACTCCGCTCTATGCACAGGACGACCCGCCAGAGCCTGCCCTTACCGTCGTGGAGGAGACGCCCAGCGGCAACGTGCGGCTTGTGATCGACGGCTCGGCCTACACGGCGCTGCCCGACTCCGTCATCCGCCGCGTCAATGAAAACATCGCCCGGCTGGAGCAGCGGCTGCAGGCGCAAGAACAGGAGCTGGCCCTGAAAGACACGATGCTCGCTGCGCTGGACAGCACCGTGCAGGCCTACGAGCGAACGTTTCGGCTGCAGGAGGGCTTGCTGAACCGCACGACTGCGCTCTATGAAGGGTACCGCGACCTCAGCGACCTGTACGAAGAGGCGTACACTGAGCCGCTCTTCAACATTAGCGGAGGCCTGGGTGCCATGCGCGCCGAAAATAACGACGTGATCCCAGGCCTGCTCGTCGGCCTCTCGGTGCGCCGCCTCAGCCTGTGGGGGTTTGTGAACCAGCGCCAGACCGGCTTCATCATCGGGCTCAACCAGCCCATCCAGTTTGGGCTGTTTCGCTGAGCGCGGCCGTGCCGACGCCCTACGCGGCCGCATCGCTAAAATCGCGATGCCCGAAGTAGTGCAGCACGTAATGCACCTTCGACGCCTTGCCTTTTCCAAAGCCCGGCAGCTTCTGCACGCGCTTGCGAATGGTGTCGATGTCGGCGCCGTCGTTCCACATGTTCGCCGCGTTGCCGTCGTACTGCTCTGCAATCATGCCGGCCACCTTTTGCGTGTTTTCGGCCATCTTGTTGGTAAAGCGGTGAACCGCCGGCTGCTCGGCAAACAGCTCCCTGAACGCGTCCTCATCGTGCGCGGCAATCTTGGCCATGTCCAGATGCCCGAGGCGTTCCTTGAGGCGGTGGGCCCCCGTGAACGCATACTCCGCCCGCACCCGCTGGTCGTAGAGCAGGCCCAGCAGCGCCGCATTGGCGTCCTCGCGAAGGTAGTCGTCTTCCTCCACGGTGCCGATGAGGGTGCCTTCTTCCTTGAAGCGGTCCATCATGCGGACGAGGCCGCCGGACATGTGGCTGTAATCGATATGGGTGACGTCAATGGCCATGGGTGTGTTGCAGCGGTTGATAGCGTGTGCGATGAGCCTCCATAACATGGCGGTGCCGGGTGTGGCAGTCAAGCCAGGGTGGGGGGCACTTACAAGGATGTTGGATTTGAAGGCTGTTGGATGCGGACGCTCTACGCGCCGGCACCCGACTCCCGAAGCCATTGGGCGGCATCCTTGGCGAAGTAGGTCAGGATGGCATCGGCACCGGCGCGGCGGATGCCGACGAGGGCTTCGAGGGCGGTAGCCTGAAGGTCCAGCCAGCCGTTCTGTGCGGCGGCGTGGAGCATGGCGTACTCGCCCGAGACGTGATAGGCCGCGACGGGCACGTCGGAGGCCTGGCGAACGCGGTGGATGACGTCGAGGTAGGGGAGGGCAGGCTTGACCATGACGAGGTCGGCGCCTTCCTCCAGGTCCAGCCGGAGCTCGCGCAGCGCCTCATCGCTGTTGGCGGGGTCCATCTGGTACGTCTTCTTGTCGGCTGGAATGCCGGTGCGCTTGCGCGGTGCCGAGTCGAGGGCGTCCCGAAAGGGGCCGTAGTAGGCCGATGCGTACTTGGCCGTGTAGGAGAGAATGGCGGTGTCGGTGTGGCCCATGGTATCGAGCGCCTCCCGGATCGCCCCCACCCGTCCGTCCATCATGTCGGAGGGCGCGATCATGTCCGCGCCGCAGTCGGCATGCAGCACCGCGATCTCCTGCATGAGGGTGATGGTCTCATCGTTGAGGATCTGCCCGTCGGCCACGAGCCCGTCATGGCCGTCGGACGAATACGGGTCAAGCGCGGTGTCGGTGATCACGAGCAACGCGGGCACGGCCTCTTTCACGGCGCGAATGGCGCGGGGGTAGAGGCCGTCGGGAGCCAGTGCACCGGAGGCGTCGGGCGTCTTTTTCGCGTCGTCGATGGCGGGGAAGAGCGCGATACCCGGGATGCCGCGCGAGAAAAGCGTGCGCGCTTCGTCCACAAGGCCGTCGATGGGCAAGCGCTGCTGTCCCGGCATCGACGCAATGGGCTCCGGCGTGTCGATGTCCTTCACAAAAAGCGGCGCGATGAGGTTGGCTGCCGAGAGGTGCGTCTCCCGGGCAATGCCGCGGAGGGCTGCCGTCCGGCGCAGGCGGCGGGGGCGTTCGATGAGGGGCAGCGGCTGGGATTCAGACATAAACAGGACGGTCCAGGCAGAAGAAGAACAAGAGAGTGAGACAGTGGCGCTGTGTCGCTACACGCTGACTTTCCGACGCCAGGTGGTGCCGTCGGAGGAGTCCATAACTTCGATGCCCATCTCATCCAGCAGGGCGCGAATTTCATCAGCGCGGTCGTACCGGCCGCTGGCGCGGGCTTCGGCGCGCTCGTCCAGCAGGGCTTCCACCTTCTCGGCGAGCGGGTCAGCGGTGGCGTCATCGGCTATCTCACCCTCCGTCTGTGGCCGAATGATACCGAGCAGGTCGTTGATCTTATCGAGCCACTGGCGCGCGGACTGTGCCGACGCGCCGGACAACTCGTCTCCAACCCCCTGGAGCAGCTTCACGCCTTCAATCGTGGCGGCCAGGGCCTCTGGCGTGTTAAGGTCATCCAGCATGGCCTGCAGGGCCCGCTCGTAGAGACCGTCGAGCCGTTCACCAACGAAGTCATCGCCCTCCGCATTTGCCTGAAGCGCCGCATCGACACGCTGGATCACGGTTTCGATGCGCTGGATGTGGTGCGCATTGTCGCGCAGCTTGTCGAACGTGAAGTTGAACGGTTTTCGGTACTGCCCGGAAAGCAGGGTCATCCGCAGGGCCAGGGGCGAAATCCCGCGCCCCCCTTCGTCTTCTGAGGCGATCAGCTCGCGGACCGTAAAGAAGTTGCCTGTGCTCTTCGACATTTTCTCGCCCTCCACCTGCAGAAAGCGCGTGTGCACCCAGTGCTTGGCGAAGGGCTTGCCCGTGAGGCTTTCCGCTTGGGCAATCTCACATTCGTGGTGCGGGAAGATGAGGTCCTCACCGCCCGCATGCAGGTCGATCTGCTCGCCCAGGTACTCGGTGGCCATCACCGAGCACTCGATGTGCCATCCGGGGAAGCCCCAGCCCCACGGGCTGTGCCACTGCATCAAGTGTTTGGCGTCTTTCTTCCAGAGGGCGAAGTCGCGCGGGTCGCGCTTCTCGGGGTCCTGCACGGTGGTGCGCCCCTGCCCGGCCGCGCCTTCCGCCAGCGCCTCCGCGGCCTGGTTGCCCGAGAGTTTCCCGTACGCCGGAAACTGCTCAACAGCAAAGTATACCCCTTTTTCGGTTTCGTAGGCAATGCCTTTTTCTTGCAGCGCCGCCACCGCCTGTATCTGCTGTTGCATGTGCTCCGTGGCCCGAGGGCGGACGTCCGGCTCGCGCAGGTTCAGCGCGCGCCAGTCCGTGATGAGGGCATCGGAGAAGTAGCGCGCCAGGTCCCACACGTTGGCAAAGCGCTGTCCTTCCTTGCGAAGGGCTTTGGCCATCTTGTCTTCTCCGCCCGCATCGGCTACGTCGTCCTCTGTGAGGTGGCCCACATCGGTAATATTGCTCACAAACGTGACGTCCCACCCGATGGCCTCAGCGGTACGTGCGATAAGGTCGGCGGTGACGAACGAGCGAAAGTTGCCGATGTGGGCGTAGCTGTACACGGTGGGGCCGCAGGCATAAAACCGCAGGTGCTGCGGCTCGGCAGGCTCAACGGGGTCTGTCTGTCCCGTGAGGGTATTGTAGAGGCGGAAGGAGGGGGTAGGCATGCTGATCGCGGGCTGAGTGATTTGCGTGCAGCGGCCCTATACGGCAGGCCTCGGGATGCGTTGCCTTGGGGTGGTATATCAGGCCAGCCCTCACTGTTGGTGTCGGCGCGTCGGTTGGCTGGGGGCGTTGGGTTGCCATCGCGTCGGAGTGATGCCGGGCGGCGATTCGGCAATTGCCTACAGCCCATGTCGATGCAGCACGCTGCGTCGCTACGAGGGAATGGTTCGATCCCGGCACATCCGGGCGTGCATGGGCACGGGCCTCAGGTAGCGTCGATCGCCCGGTCGACACTGCGGGCACGGTTTCGATGCCCGGCGTTTGTACACCCGGCGATGGCGGGAGGGAGGCCACCATTTTTTGCTGTCAAGCACATTCTCTCACCGTAGTCATCCTCGCGGAGGCGAGACACGAGCGCTCTGCGTGACTGATGTCAGTAATCCATAGTGCGTTCCGATGCGGTAGCATTTTGGGGACTACACACATGCGGAAGCGAGGCAGGCGGCCTTCCATGATGGATTTAGATGATGGCACGTTGCCCAGACCTATGTATGGATCCTCGATCTGGGTCGAGGATGACTCGATGGGAACGGGGCTGCCGAAATTTGCGGTATAGCTCCTCACACCCACCGGAGTCATCCTCGCGGAGGCGAGGATCCATAGTGCGTTTCTACGCGGCAGTTTTACAAAGAGCTACCTAACATGCGGAAGCGAAGCACGCAGGCCCGCATGCTGAATTTGAATGATGGCACGTTGCCCAGACCGATTTATGGATTACACCGCTGCGCTACGTTAGTCGCTTTCGCTCGTTTACCTCGTGTGTCGCTTCGCTCGGCTCTCGATCGGGGTCGAGGATGACTGGTTGGGGAGAGCGACGCCTCGGGCACGGTTTTCCGTCACCCCGGGCGTAGTACGCGCGTCGGCCCCCAGTAGCCCCAGGCCAGCGTGAGGGCGCGCAGGCCCATCAGGGTGGTGAGGCCCCACCACACCCCGGGCAGGCCCCAGCCGAGGGGCACGACGGCCAGCAAGACCGCTGCTGCGCCGCCGGCCGAGAGCAGCATGGTCAGGGCGAGGTACCGAAAGGCTTCCGCACCCATCATAATGCCGTCGCCGACAAAGACGAGCGCGTTCAGCGGTTGCAGCAACGCCACGAACGGAAAGACGGCCAGCACCGCTGCAATTACCGCCGCATCCGACGTAAAGGCATAGGGCAGGAAGGGCGCTAACGCTGCAAACCCGACGCACAAGATCACCCCGGTGCCCAGGCCCCAGACGAGCGTCCGGTTGGCTACCGCGCGGGCGCTGCGGCGGGAGTGAGCCCCCAGGTACTTCGATACCAGCGCCTGCGCTGCAATAGCCAGGGCATCGACCACCAGCGCCAGGAACAACCATAGTTGCGCGGCAATCTGATGGGCCGCCACCTCCACGATCCCCACACGGGCCGCCACCGCCGTGGCCAAGGTCATGGTGCCTACCAGCGCGATGCTCCGCACGCTGAGGTCCCAGCCGACGCGGATCAGCGGCACGAGCGTTCGCAAGGCGGGCAGGTACAGCCGGTCGATGCCCAGGCGCGTGCGTCGCGGGCCCAGCAGGAGCCACAAAAACCAGAGGGCCCCAACCCATTGCGCAGTAACGGTAGCCACGGCCGCTCCGGCCAGGCCCCAGCCCAGGCCGAAGATCAGCAGGGGGTCGAGCACAAGATTGACGAGGTTCAGCCCCAGGCTCACCAGCAGGGGCGTGCGCGTGTCCTGAAAGCCGCGAAAGATGCCGTGCCCGGCCATCATCAAGAGTACCGCCGGGCCCGCAAAGGCGCGGATGCGGAGGTACGTCAGGGTTGGGTCGCGCAGGGCTCCGGTGGCGCCCATCACGGTGGCGATGGGCTGGGCCAGCACCTGCAACAGCACCAGCGCCGCGCCGCCCACCAGGGCCGCCAGCGTAAGGGCCTGCAGGGCCACAGCCGCAGCATCTGCGCGGTCGCCCCGGCCCACGGCGCGCCCGACCATTGGCGTGGTGCCGTAGGCCAGAAAGTTGAAGATGATGAAGGCGAAGGCAAAGATCGACGCGTTGATGCCCAAAGCCGCCAGCGGTACCGAGCCGAGCTGCCCGACAAAGGCGGTGTCCACGAGTGAGACCAGCGGGTCGGCGGCCAGTGCGCCGAGGGCTGGAAGGGCCAGTGCCAGAATGCGCCGGTCATGCCGGCGCTTCAGATCTACTGGGGAAGGAGGCGGGTCAGCCATAGGCTGTGAGACCATCATGAGAGAACGGGCCCCGGTGCGCAGGGCGGCATAAAAAACGCCTCTTCCCGAGGGAGAAGAGGCGCGGTGCACCGGCGGGCAGCAACGAGGAGGCGCGGTGCTCACCGCTCCTCAATCGGCTGGTAGGAACGCTCCGTGGCGCCCTGATACACTTGGCGTGGCCGGTAAATCCGGGTGGCGGGGTCGCTGCGCATCTCTTTCCACTGCGCAATCCAACCCGGCAGGCGGCCCATAGCAAACATGACCGTGTACATGTCTGTCGGGATGCCCATGGCGCGGTACAGAATACCGCTGTAAAAGTCCACGTTGGGGTAGAGGCGTCGCTCGGCGAAGTAGTCCTCCTCCAGCGCCGCTTCCTCCAGGGTTTTCGCGATGTCAAGCAGCGGGTCATCCACGCCAAGGTTTTCCAGCACGCGATCGGCAGTGGACTTGATGATCCGCGCACGGGGATCGAAGTTCTTGTAGACGCGGTGGCCAAAGCCCATCAGACGAAACGGGTCCTCCTTGTCTTTCGCCTTGTCGATGTATTTTTGTGCGTCTCCGCCATCTTCCTGAATGGCCTCCAGCATACGGATGACCTCTTGGTTGGCACCGCCGTGCAGGGGGCCCGAGAGCGCGTTGATGCCTGCCGAGATGGAGGCAAACAAGTTGGCGCCGCTGCTGCCCACCATGCGCACCGTCGAAGCACTGCAGTTCTGCTCATGGTCGGCATGCAGAATCAGCAGCATTTCCAGCGCTTCTTCCACCTCCTGCGGCACGTCATAATCTTCCGACGGCACCGCGAACATCATGTGGAGGAAGTCAGCGGTGTAGCTGTTACTGTTTTTGGGATAGATGTACGCCTGGCCGATGGACCGCTTGTAGGAAAACGCCGCAATCGTTTTGAGTTTGGCCAGCAGACGGATGATGTTGAGGTCCACCGCTTCGTCGTCTTCGGCATGAGGGTAGTACGCCGAGAGCGAGGACACCATGGCCGAAAGGACCCCCATTGGATGAGCCGTAGCCGGGTAGCCCTCGAAGAACTTCTTCATGTCCTCGTGGAGGAGGCTGTGGTAGGTCAGTCGGTGCTTAAACTCATCCAGTTCAGTACTGGTTGGGAGTTCCCCGTAGATCAGCAGGTAGCACACTTCCACAAACGATGCACGTTGTGCCAAATCTTCGATGGGGTAGCCACGGTGACGCAATACGCCGTTTTCACCGTCGATGTATGTGATGTGGCTTTCGCACGAGCCAGTGTTGCCATAGCCAGGGTCGAGCGTGATGGTGCCCGTCTCCTTACGAAGCGCGGTCACATCAATCCCCGTCTCGTCCTCTGTCCCTTCTACAATGGGAAGTTCGATCGTTTGGCCATCCAGCGTAAGGGTCGCGTGCTGCATAGAGGTCAGTCGGTAAGATGGAAAGGGGGCGGTAGGCTGGCGCAGGGGGCATGCCGGGCAAGTCACGGTGCAGGTGAGGCCCCGGCTCCAGAAACGAGTAACGTTGTCGAGCCGTCAGAAAAGCGCCATTGGCCAGCGGCATCCAACGAGCAGGGGCCCGTCAGGGTACCAGTCAGTAACATTTTAACACAGCGTGTAATCATTGGTTGGAGTCCATGTTTCTGTGGACAGGGTTCTTAACCGCACCTGCACCGACCCCACTGCTGGGGCTTCTGCAACCGACGGGCAGCACAGTAGGTACGAAAATTGTCGCTGTACCCAATTGGCCCTTTCGTGGCAAGCCCGCATAGCCTTCTCATGACCCACGCGTTGCTCCTGTGAGCCGTCCCCCTCAGCGTACTGTGCACTCCCCTGCACCGCCGCTCTACGGCGATGCAGACGACGCTGGCAGCGCTACAGAAGACGGCCCCCGGTCGGGCGTGGCGGCGTGGATCGACTCGCTGCTCGATCCGAAGATGCGGGAAAACCGCGATATGCAGCGCCGGGCGCGCCTCCTGGTGGCGTCGTCCATCGGATTTGCGCTGGTGTGCCTCTTCTTTGCTGCTCAGATGGCACTGGCGGGCCGGTACCCCACCTCCAGCGTGTTAGTCCTGGTTGCGGGCATGGGGTTGTCCTTGTTCAACATCCCCCTCATGCGGTGGCTCCGCAGCACCGTCGTCCCCGGGACCCTGCTCTGCCTCGAGTCTACGCTCCTGATTGCCTATCAGGCCTTCAACGACACGGGCCTGATGGACCCCACGCTGCTCTGGAACCTGCTGCTGCCCTGGCTCGCGGCGTTCCTCATTGGCCCGCTCTACGGCTTCGTGTTCGCCGGGGTCGTCGTGGCTATGACGGTAGGGTTTTTCGTGCTGCAGGCGAGCGGCTATCCGTTTCCCATGTATTCCACGCAGGAGGAGATCTGGATCTTCTACATGTGGTGCATGTCCGGAATCGCCCTGTTTATTGGGACTATCGGGTGGATCTACGAAGGGCAGACCCTGCGTGACCTTCGGGAAACAAACGATCACCTGCGGGAGACGCGAGATGCCCTCCGCGAGTCCAACCAGCGGACCATCGATATTCTGGAAAGCATTACTAACGGCTTTTTTGCCATTGACGACGACGACCGGTTCTACTACATCAACCGGCAGGCGGAGCGGCTGCTAAGCGCTTTTCGCTCGGAGTTGCTCCACTCCCACATCCACCAGTATTTTGAGTCGGAAGACGGGCAGATCCTGCTGGATTACATCGCGCTGGCCCAAAGCCAGCAACAGCCTCAGTTGTGTGAGGTCTTCTTTAGCGAAATAGGGCGCTGGTTTGAGTTTCACGTGTACCCGTTTGCCTCGGGCACGTCTGTGTTTTTTAGCGATATTACCTCGCGCAAAACGTACGAGCAGCAACTCGTGGTAGCGCGCGAACGAGCCGAGGAAGTGGCCCAGGTGAAAAGCCAGCTTCTGACGAACATGAGCCACGAGATCCGGACCCCGCTGACGGCGATTCTCGGGTTTGCCCAGATCCTCAGTGAGGAGACGGAGGGGGCGCACCAAGAGTTTGGACAGCTGATTGAGCAGAATGGCAAGCGGCTGCTGGCGACGCTCAATTCTGTGCTCGACCTGGCGCAGCTGGAGGACCCCGCCGGCAATGTGACGGTGGAACCGGTCAACCTAAAGACAGAAGTGCGGGACGCGTCGCGGCTTTTTCAGACCAAAGCAAAAGACAGGGGCCTGTATCTGAAGACGGAGTTGCCCCCGGACGAGGTTGAGGTGATGGCGCAGGCCAACAGCAACTATGTGAATCGCATACTGGTGAACCTGATTGGCAATGCACTCAAGTTTACGGAAGACGGCGGCATTACCATCGGCCTCCGATGCGAAGGGGAATGGATCGACCTTTACGTAACGGATACGGGGCAAGGCATTGCCACGGAGTTCATGCCGCATATTTTTGATGAGTTTCGGCAGGAATCCACCGGGCTGAGCCGATCGCATGAGGGCAATGGCTTGGGGCTGGCCATCACGCGGCGGCTCGTGGAACAGATGGACGGTAGCATCGACGTGGAGAGCGCGAAAGGGGAAGGGACCACGTTTACCGTTCGCTTGGCCGTATCCCAAACGGTTCCTACCGCTACAGAGGCGTAGGCTGCCAGAAAAAGGCATCCCCGCCCATTGGGCCCGGGGGGATCAGGCGAAGGGCCTTGTTGTCTTCTCGCATCCAGCCCGGCCACCCAGCCCGGCCACCCAGCCCGTAGCGGCCGGCCCTCTTGATGCCGGTACAGGTAAAGCCGGCCCGCACCGCCTGTGCCCCAACGGTTCAGTCGCGGCGGGTTTGCTGCTCGTGCTCCCACCAGATAAACATGCCCTCTTCCGAAGACCCAAAGGGACAGTTGGCCGACTGGTAGGCGTGCCAGAGCATCCGACGCAGGGCATCGCGCATGCCCTGGTCACCACCAGAGACCTGTAGCACTTGGCGCTGCACCCGCGTGCGGGCTGAAGAGGGGGCGGCAGAAGAAGCAGGAGTAGGCATGGCGCGATGGCAGCGTAGAAAGAATCCGGGATTGCTATACGTGGTGCAAATCCCATTCCGGGGGATACTTGGCATCCCCGTGCCTTCGTCATTACTTGCGTGCTTGCGGAGGCCTGGCGGCCATCGACCCGCATATCCTGCCACCACACCCGCAATATGCGCTAAAAGAGTAGATGACCCCCCGTATAATAGGCTACAGGAAATACATTCCTACCGCACGTGGGTATTTATTTCCGGTACTTTTGGATTAGTTCGGGCAATTTCGTATTGTCTTAAATAGTAATCGGGTGCCTCTAACCAAACTTACGTTTATGCCATGGCCAGCGACACAAAGATGAAGGGAGGTGAAAACTTTGATCTGAAGGACATCCTCAATCAGGGTAAGCAACTCGGGTTTGAGCAGCGTATCTCGTACTTCTCTGGGTGGATGGGGGGGCTGATTGAGCGGGGCGAGGCGCTCTATAAGCGTGAGGTCTGCTCTACAGCAGGCCGTGAGGTGACGGTGTACGACCGCTATGCCGATGAGAAGCGTCCAATGCTGATGTTTGGGTCGAACAACTACCTGGGCCTCACAAGCCATCCATACGTGCAGGAAAAGGTACACGAGGCGGTGCGTACCTTCGGGGCTGGGGTTGGAGGGCCTCCTCTGCTTAACGGCTATACGTCGCTCCATCGGGAGGTGGAGGAACGTCTGTCGGCTTTTAAGAAGAAGGAGGAGACGGTCATCTTCCAAAGTGGCTATGGCTCCAACATAGGCATCCTGGGGGCGCTCGCCTCCGAAAACGACACCATCCTGTATGATGCGTTCAGCCACGCCTCGGTGTACGATGGGCTGCGCATGAGTCGGGCGGCAGCCACCAAGTTCGCACACAACGACACGGCCATGCTCGAAGAACTGCTGCAGGCCGCTGCCGAAGGCCCGGGCGACACGTTCGTGGCGGTGGAAGGCGTCTATTCCATGGATGGCGATGTGGCCCCGCTTGACGAAATGACGGCCCTTTGCGATACGTACGGAGCAATTCTCGTGCTCGACGACGCGCACGGTACCGGCGTCATGGGGCCGACGGGGCGAGGAACGCCGCAACACTTCGGCGTGGCCGAAGACGTGGATGTGAACATGGGCACCTTCAGCAAAGCCTTTGGAGTGGTGGGGGCGGCGGTGTCTACCTCTAAGCCTATTGCGAGCTACCTCCGGTTCTTTGCCCGCTCCTACATGTTTTCCTCGTCGATTCCGCCAGCCGTGTTGGCCGTAGTATTGGCGGGCCTGGACGTCCTCGAAAACGAACCTGAACTGCACCAGCGCCTGCGCGACACGATTGACTACACGGTGGCGCAGCTCCGCCCGCTTGGGTTTGACGTGCACCCGACCTCTGCTGTGATTCCGTTGCTCGTGCCTCGGTCGATGAACATCCGGGATGCCGCCTTTACGTTCCACAAGATGGGCATCTTCATCAACTCCATCGAATACCCGGCGGTACCGGTCGATCAGCAGCGCTTCCGCATCAGCCTGATGGCTACGCACACAAAGGAAGACATCGACCGGCTTGTGGCCTGCGTAGAAGAGGTGTGGGCAACCCATGCTGGAGCGGACGACCAGCTGCCGATGACTCCTGCTTCTGTCACTGCACCGGAAGCTGTAGCGTAAGGCTGGCCGTGGGAAATGGGCCGGGCGTATGCGCTCACCGCGGTGGTACGGCCAAACAAAAAAGCCCGAGACCGCCAGGTCCCGGGCTTTCCCACTTACACCTTGGTGCTCCCACACCAATGGTATGTGCCACACCCATAGTATTGGCAGGTTAGCCGATTCCTTAAATCAGATACCGAAAAAAGTTTGGGCCGCTTCGCCTGGGCTTGGAGCTGGACCTTGAGGGCTGCTCCTCCGGGCTCGACGCGGGTGCTCCTTTTGCGGACAGACGCCGACGGGGCCGCATGCCACGTGCGGAGGTAAGCCCCGAAGCGCAAGCGGGCAGCCGAAATGATGTTGGCATACAGAAAGGCCCGGTATACCCACCACAGATACCGGGCCTTTTCCATAGGTAGTTATAGCATCGGGAATGCCGACGCTGCAGTGTGCGTATGGAAACCCACACTACACTTGCAAAACGTGAAGCAAAAGGCGATTATTATGGCCCCGCCTCCGAAAAGGGCGGATGTTACAACTGTGAACGCGTCTTTACACAGCATCGCCCCCTAACAGGGCTGCATGCTGAAGGCGCGCGGGCAACATCGTTGGGTACCCCACCAAATGACAAGCGGAGTGGATGGCACGCAAAGGATTGGTTCTTTCGGGCGGCGCGGGCACGCGGCTCTATCCGCTGACGCGCGGGATCAGCAAGCAGCTACTGCCGGTGTACGACAAGCCCATGATTTACTATCCGCTCTCGGTGATGATGCTGGCCGGCATTCGCGACCTGTGCATCATCACTACGCCCCGGGATGAGGAGCGGTTTGCTGCTGTGCTGGGCGATGGGGCACAGTGGGGCCTGTCGCTTTCGTACCAGGTGCAGGAGCGTCCCGCCGGTATTGCCGAGGCGCTCACCCTCGGGCGCTCGTTCATTGCGGGGCACCGGGTTGCGCTGATTCTGGGTGACAACGTGTTTTACGGCCATCGCCTGACGCACCTGCTCCAGCGCGCACAAGAGCGCACGACCGGAGCGACGATCTTTGGCTACCACGTGCGCGATCCCCGCCGGTATGGGGTGGTGGAGGTCGATGACGCCCACCGGGCCCTGAGTATTGAAGAAAAGCCGGATGCCCCACGCTCGAACTATGCGGTGACCGGCCTCTACTTCTACGATGCACAGGCCGCCGACATTGCGGCGCACCTGACGCCGTCGGAGCGTGGGGAGCTGGAGATCACTGACGTGAACCGCCACTACCTTGCGGCCGGCACGCTGCATGTGGAGCTGATGGGGCGCGGCATGGCGTGGCTGGATATGGGCACGCACGAGTCGCTGCTGCAGGCCTCCACTTTCATCCAGACGGTAGAGGAGCGCCAGGGCCTGAAGATTGCCTGCCTGGAGGAGATCGCCTATCGGGCCGGGTGGATCGACGCCGAGCAGGTGCTCCGGCAGGCCCACGCCCTGTCCGGCAACCAGTACGGGGCCTACCTCAAATCCCTCATCGAGGCGCCGTCCCCTCCCGCATCCGCCCCGTCCCCGCTCTCATGATCGTTCAACCCCTGGCCCTGCCGGAAGTGCGCTTGCTCTCCCTGGACGCCCACGCCGATGATCGTGGCCACTTCATGGAGCTCTGGCACGCGGACCGCTATGCAGAGGCGGGCATCGACGTCTCCTTTGTGCAGGATAACCTGTCCGTCTCCGCCCGGCACGTCCTCCGCGGGCTGCACTTTCAGCATCCTCAGGGGCAGGCCAAGCTCATCACGGTGCTGCAGGGGCGTGTGTTCGACGCCGTGGTGGACGTCCGCCGCGGCAGCCCCCGGTTTGGGCAGTGGGCCAGCACTGAGCTCTCGGCGGAGCCCCCGCACCAACTATTTGTGCCGGCCGGCTTTGCCCACGGCTTCGTGGCGCTCACCGACGGGGTGCGCTTTCACTACAAGTGCAGCCGCCCCTACGCGCCATCGAACGAGCGGAGCCTCCGCTGGGATGACCCCCAGCTGGGGATTGACTGGCCGGTGCAGGCGCCCACGCTCTCGGCAAAAGATGCAGCGGCACCTACGCTTAACGCCGTGCCCGCCAGCGACCTGCCGGTCTACGACGCATCGCAGCCGCATGGCGCATAGGCTGGCGGCTGAGCAGCCTACGCCTCAGCCGTTTCACGCTTGGCGATCTGCTCTTCGAAGTATGCGAGCGTCTTGCGCAGCCCCTCGGCTCGGTCATAGGTGGGCGTCCAGCCCAGCACCTCCTTCGCCCGACTGATGTCTGGCTGGCGCACCTGCGGGTCGTCCTTGGGTAGCGGCTTAAACACAATCTCGCTATCGCTGTCGGTAAGCTCGATGATCTCCTTGGCGAAATCCAGGATGGAGACCTCGTCCGGGTTGCCGACATTGACGGGTTCGGGTTCGTCGCTCAGCAGCAGGCGATAGATGCCTTCCACGAGGTCATCCACGTAGCAGAAGCTGCGCGTCTGGCTGCCATCTCCGAACACGGTCAGTGGGTCGCCCATCAGGGCTTGCTTCATAAAGGTGGGCAGGGCGCGCCCGTCGTCCAGCCGCATGCGTGGGCCGTACGTGTTGAAGATCCGCACGATGCGCGTCTCCACCTCGTGGTACCGGTGATACGCCATCGTCATGGCTTCGGCGAAGCGCTTGGCTTCGTCGTACACGCCCCGCATGCCGACGGGGTTGACGTTCCCCCAGTAGCTCTCCTTTTGCGGATGGATGCGCGGATCGCCGTACACCTCACTGGTGGAGGCCAGCAGCAACCGTGCGTTTTTCTCTTTGGCCAGGCCCAGCGCCTTGTGCGTTCCCAGCGCCCCCACCTTCAGCGTCTGGATGGGCAGCTTCAGGTAGTCGATGGGGGAGGCCGGGCTGGCAAAGTGGAGGACGTAGTCGAGGTCGCCCTGCACGTAGATGAAGTTGGTCACGTCCAGCTTCACAAACGCGAAGCGCTCATGGCCCATCAGGTGGGCAATATTGTTGGCCGACCCCGTGATGAGGTTATCCATGCAGATCACATGATGGCCTTCGGCCAGCAAGCGCTCGCACAGATGCGAGCCGAGAAAGCCGGCACCGCCGGTAATGAGCGTGCGGGGAGTTACAGAAGACATGGCAGGGTGGGATAAGCAGGTGGGAGCAGCAGAAAAATGCCCGGCCTCCTGCGGGGAAGCCGGGCGGCGCGGCGCTATGCGGGTTGTTCGTTGGACACGTCCACGTCCATAAGCGAGACGGCCGGCTCCTGGGTGGGCGCGAAGTGCGGTCGCCCAATGGAGTAATAGTCGAAGCCGAGCTCCGCCATCCGCTCCGGATGGTACACGTTGCGGCCGTCGAAGACGAGTGGTTGCTTCATGCGCCGGTGCATCTTTGTGAAGTCGGGCCGGCGGAATTCGTGCCACTCGGTGCAAATGATGAGCGCATCCACATCGTCGAGGGCCGAGTAGGCGTCCGCAGCATAGACAATGGTGTCGCCCAGCACGTCGCGTGTGGTGCCCATGGCCTCGGGGTCGAAGGCTTGCACCTTGGCGCCGTGCTTCTGCAGATGGCGGATGATAATGTGGGCGGGTGCCTCCCGGATGTCGTCCGTGTTGGGCTTGAAGGCGAGCCCCCATACACCAATGCGCTTGCCCTCGAGGTCGCCATCGAAATGAGCGACCACATCTTCGGCGAGGCGTACGCGCTGCCGGTCATTCACGGTAAGGACCGCGTCGAGCACCGTGAAGTCGTAGTCGTGCGCCTTGGCTGTACGGTGCAGGGCCTGGACGTCTTTCGGGAAGCAGCTCCCGCCAAACCCGATGCCGGAGTAGAGGAAGCGTTTGCCAATGCGGCTGTCCTGCCCAATGCCGATGCGGACGTCGTCCACGTTGGCGCCCACGCGCTCGCACACGTTCGCGATTTCGTTCATGAAGGAGATGCGCGTGGCCAGCAAGGAGTTTGCGGCGTACTTCGTCATCTCGGCCGAACGGGTATCCATGGTCAGGATCGCGTTGCCCTGCCGCACGAACGGCTCGTAGAGCTGCGTCATGATGTCGGAAGCCCGTTCGCTGTCGGTGCCGATGACCACCCGCTCGGGCTTCATGAAGTCGTCCACGGCCACACCCTCCCGCAGAAATTCGGGATTCGATACGACGTCAAAGTGTTCGCCTCGGGCCAGGCCAGCGGCCTCCATTACCTCGGCCACCTTGTCGGCGGTCCCCACCGGCACCGTGCTCTTGTCCACGATAATTTTATAGCCGATGGCCGGATCGGCGGCCTGCATTGCTGCAATTTCCTGTGCCACCCCCATCACGTACGAGAGATCGGCCGAGCCGTCTTCACTGGGCGGGGTGGGGAGTGCCAGAAAGATGACGTCGCCGTGCTGTACGCCCTCTTCAAGAGAGGTGGTGAACGTCAGGCGCTCGTCCTTCAGGTTGCGTTCAAAGAAAAGCTCCAGCCCCGGCTCGAAGATCGGGAGCTGTCCGGCGCGCATCTGGTCCACCTTGGCCTCGTCGATATCGACGCACACCACGTTGTTGCCCATTTCAGCAAAACACGTCCCAGATACCAAGCCTACATAGCCTGTGCCTACGATGGTTACTTTCATACCCCGGTCCCTAAATTTGCCAGTGATTAAAATACGATGGAGCGGTTACTTGCGCGACGCTTACACACGCATCAACGCAGGTGCTGTTGCCATGCTACCGGTGAGGTATCGGCGAACAGCCTGCAAAGTTAGGCGCCCGACGGAGATCTTGGTGCTTCTCCAGCTGAAACACAGATGGCCTTTGGCGTAGGCCCTATGCGCCTTTCGGTGAAGACGCATGGAGGTTGGTTGAAGAAAAGTAGCCAGGCCGCCCGCAGCGGTTACCGGACCAGTGTGACCTTACGCGTGTGGCTGCTGCCGGCCGCTGTTAGGCGTACCAGGTACACCCCGGCGCTGAGGCGTCGAGCGGGCTGCCACGTGATGGTGTGCCGTCCGGCCACCTTCAGGCCGTCGAATAGCGTGGCCACGGGTCGCCCGAGTAAATTGTATGCACGCACGTGCACGTGGGTGTCTTCTGGAAGCTCGACATCCACGTTGATCTCACCCTGCGCCGGGTTGGGGTACAGCGGGTTCAGGGCCACCACCTCGGGTGCGGCCTTCAACTGGTGCACCGGATCCAGATCCAACACGGCGCCGCACGTATTGATAACGCGTGCAAAGTAGGCCACGTCCGGATCGTTAGGGTCTTCCTTTGTTAAGGTGAGGGCCACGTGGGTCAGCGGTGTCGACAGCGCAGGGTCGTCGCTGTTCTCATCGAAGAGGACGCTCCACCACAGGCCATCGGTCGTGGTCAGGCGATCGGAATCGGTGCTGACGGTCAGATTCTGCAGGGCGGGCTTGTTGTCCGGGTCCACAAAAGCGATGGTCTGCAGGCCTTCGGGGTCGTCAATCGACAAGGTGATCTGCCCACCAGAGACGGTTTCTTCAATGTCCGGCACAGCGCAGTTGCCTGTTACTGGTGGGGGAGGCGTCGTGCTGGCAAACATCCCCAACTTGTAGATCCCGTTCGGCACAAAGGTGCCTTCGTTTTGGAGATAGGAGGCATCGGCGGTGAAGGTGATGGCCACCTGCTCGTTGCCCAGCGGAGCATCAAGGTCGTCCGTCCATACCTCAAAGCGTAGGGGCTCGCCATCCCCAAACCCTGGCAGGTTGGTGCCATTGGGGAGCGTTTCCTCACCATACAGCGTCAGGCCCAGGCTGTTGCCGTCCCATATGCCCACCCCGGCGCAGAGGCCGCTGGGGGTGATGGCGGCGATCTCCGTGCCCTCTGGGAGGGGTTGGCCATCGAGCGAGGGCGCAGCATCAGCCGGTAGAATAACGGTGGCTGTAATGCTGGAGCTGGTGGCGCAAGAGGTGAAATGGTTTTGTGCATGAGCCGGTAGCCCCCACAGGGCAGGGAGGAGGAGCCCAAGAAGGAGCGCGTAGATCTGACGCACCATAGCCGGAAGGAAACGAATGGAAGGCGGAAACGAACGCCGTCCCGTATTTCAACTTCCGTACCGTCGGCGGGCAACGCTCACAAAGAGGTACCCCTGAGCGGACATCATACCCTACCGAAGGCTTACTGAATGCCTTGCTTAGCCGTCGTGCGCCAGGGCCACCTCCAGGCGTTTCACCACATAGATCGCATCCGGGGTGTACGTAGAGGCCGGCCGGTAGTGCGGCCGCTCATCCGAGAGTTGGAGGGCGATCGCGGCCTGCTCGTCGTCCAGGATACGCCCCAGCGCGCGGCTCCAGATGCGCAGGCGGAAGGGCTCGCCCACCTGCAGCCCATCTATGGTTTGGGTCATCCCATCGTTGCCCCAGAGCGTCAGGGCCACGTTTTCGCCTGTCCACGACGTAGCGCCGACGCACAGGCCATCTGGCGTGAAGGCCGCAATGGAGTCGCCCGGCTGCAGCGTGAAGGCGCCATGGGTGTGCACGACATCAGCGGGCACCACCAGGGTTGCATTGTTGCCCGTCTGCGTTGCACGGGGTGCGCACAGCTCGTCGGCATCAGCGGACTGGCCCGCCGCGGGCAGCGCGGCAACGGCCCACAGCGTCAGCGCGATGTGCGCCAGCGCCCATCCACGCGCGGCATCCCATACGTTCCGTGCAGAAGGCATTTGGTAAGTTCGCCCGGTACTTTCGTAATTGTAGTAGACCGTAAAGTACGAGGCCTTCACCGGTTCCGCAAGGGGTGGTAACACGGGGCGCGCGGGCGGGAGACGCTTTCGGGATATTACCGAGGCCCCATGCGGATGGCGCCGTCAAGGCGGATCACTTCACCGTTTAGCATGGGGTTAGTGATGATGGCGCTGGCCAGCTGAGCAAACTCCGCCGGATGGCCCAGGCGCGAGGGGAAGGGGACCTGCTGCCCCAGCGATTCGCGCGCGTCGTCCGGCAGGCTGGCCATCATCGGAGTGTCAAAGATGCCCGGCGCTACCGCCATCACGCGAATCCCGTTCTGGGCCAGGTCGCGCGCCAGCGGCAACGTCATGCTTACGATGCCCCCTTTCGACGCGGCATAGGCTGCCTGCCCGATCTGTCCGTCAAACGCGGCTATGGAGGCGACATTCACCAGGACGCCGCGCTCGCTCTCGTCGTTGGGCTCATTTTCGGCCAGGAGGGGCGCCATCAGGCGGGCTACGTTGAAGGTGCCCATGAGGTTGATCTGCACAACGCGGGAGAAGCTCTCCAGGTCGTGCGCGCCATGCTTGCTCAGGGTACGGCGGGCCAGCACCACGCCTGCGCAGCTGAGCGCACCGTTCAGCCCGCCAAAGGTGGTGCTGCCGAGGTCGATGGCCTGTTGCACCTGAGCGGCCTCAGTGACATCGGTTTCTACAAAGATGGCCTGCTGGCCCAGGGCCTTGGCGTGTGCTTCGCCGTCTTCGGTATTTACGTCAGCGAGCACCACGGAGGCGCCGTGGTCGACAAGATGGGTAGCGGCGGCGGCCCCAAGGCCTGAAGCGCCACCGGTGATGAGAAATGCTGCACCGTCTATGGTCATAGCGAATGGTTGCGATCAAATGCGGTAAAGGGCAGAAGCGCGTCGCCGTCTGGAGGAAACGCGCCGCAAAGATAGCAGGTCTACCGTGGAATTGCAGTACAGCCAGCACGGCAGGCACCAAACGCACGGAAACTTACGGAACGGGTGGCGGGCGCTCGCCGCGTGCAGGAGATCCCAGCTGAGGAAGGCAGCCGGCCGGCCTGCCGTCTGTAGCCTACGAGGCCGCCGGCCGTGCTTTAGCAAACAGGCGGTCGAGCGCTGCTTCTTTTCGCTCTTGCGCGTCTCGTTCGTGGTGCAGGGTAGGCGGGGCGGCCCGCTCTGTGCAAGCCCTGGGGGGCAGGGGGCACCGCTCGCATGTGAGGTTTACCTCCCGGTCCGGCAGCGCCGGGTCGTCCCAGAAGCGCACCGTCTGTTTAAACGTCGCGTCGATACGCAGGCCGATGGACACGCACGAGTGGGTGTTGGGCGCGAGCGAGAGCGGCCGCGCCATTGAGAACACAAAGTAGTCCATATCTTGCCCCATGAAGTGCGAGCGCTGCGCGCGGGCGCCCGGGGGCGGCGTGCCCCGGCCATTGGCCCGGTAGGCGCGCAGGTCCCGCAAGAGCTGCAGCCCGGGCCAGCGGCGGCAATGGTGCTCGTCCATCCCGAGTCCGTGGGGGATAGGTACGGGTGACAGGTTGAGCGCCTTGTTCATCACGGTATAGTCGGTGTGCGCCTCATTGTAGAACCGCATGAAAAAGATATCCTCCAGGTCGAACCGTGCCGGCAGGAGCTCGGTGAGCCGGTAGAAGATCATCTCGGGCGTGGCCTGGTGCTGGTCCACGAGCGCGTCCAGGCGATCGGGCTGCCAGGTGTCTGCCCCGAGAAGGTCGGACACATCCGCCACAAACGCCTCTTGGTCGATGAGCAGCGCGCCGGCGAAGTAGGAGGCTTTGAAATTGTTTAGGACCTGGTCGAACGACTCGGCCCGGATCCACGAGGAGGTAGTCGGGCGATTCTCGAAGCCCAGCACTTGGAAGCCGATCTCCCGCGCAAACACGAAGGCCTGTTGCGCAGGCAGCAACTGTCCATTCACGTACAGCACGGGCGTCCCGTTGGGGCGGTACACCGATCGAAAGCTGGCCAGGTCGGGATCGGCGGCCAGCGCCTCCGTGTCGATCTGGTAGTCGAACGTATCGGCAAGGTACTGCCGCAGCATCTGTGCCGACACCGGCGTGCCGGCCCAGTCGCGGGCCTCTCGAAAGGAGGCCGCCGCAGCTTCCAGGTCTTCAAAATAGTTGTTGTGGAGTTGCTGATACGAGCGCAGCGCAGCAAACAGGAAATGCTCGACCGTGACGTTGTACATCTGGCCGATCTCGAGGAACGTCTGCATCAGCGCCCCGGCCTTTTGGGGCTCCTCGGTAATGAGGCCAAAGACATCCTGTTGCTCCAACCCAAACATCTCGAAAGGAAACTCCTGGATCAGCGGGGAGCTGAAGAGCTGCTTGAGCGGGTCCAGCGTCGGGCCCACGCGCAGCGAGATGAGGTCGTCGAAGGGCACCTCCAGCGCACGCGCCAGATCCAGTACTTTTTCCGTTTTGGGATACTTGCGTCCCTTCTCGATCTCGCTGAGGTAAGAAATCGACAGCCCCGCTTCCTCCGCGACTTGCTTCAGGGAAAGGCCCCGGTCAAGACGCTCATGTTTAAGTTTGAGCCCCAGAATGAAGCGCAGGTGGTCGGCAGTTGCAGCCATGGAGAGAAAAAGGCGTGGGGGAAGTGGGGAGATACAACACACAGAACTACGTCGCCATTTTGTGATTGTTTAGTTAATCTACAGGATAAACTTAGTTGCCAGCGAAATTTCGCTTGCGCAAGTATTTCGCTAAGGCTATGTTACAGGTGTTATCATTCCGACCACTCGACCGCTGCCGCGTATGTCTACCTCTCCCCCGACCGCCCCCCCGCAGGATGCCGTCTCCTGGACGGACTTGGCGCCAGGCGTCGAAATCAATAAGGCGGCCTGGACGCCGCAGGCTAAGCAGGTTCTAACGCCCGACGCGCTGTCGATACTGGCTAAGGTGCACCGGGCGCTGGAGCCGCGCCGGCAAGAGCTGCTGGCTGCACGCCGCGAGCGCCAAGCGGCCTACGACGCGGGCGAACTGCCCGGCTTCCTGCCTGCTGACGAACACCCCGAGGCCCATAGTGACTGGCAGGTGGCCCCGCTACCGGCTGACCTGTTGCGGCGCCGCGTGGAAATTACCGGGCCTGTCAACAACCCGAAGATGGTCATCAACATGCTCAGCCGCACCGCCGATGGGGCGCGGGCTGATGCCGCCATGCTGGACTTCGAGGACTCGATGAAGCCCGCCTGGGGCAATGTGATGCAGGGCGTGCAGAACGTCGCTGAGGCCGCCGCCGGCACGCTCACCTTCAGCAAGACGACGGCTGACGGCGATACCAAGCACTACGCGCTCGACCCCGACGATATGCCGCTTCTCATGGTGCGCATCCGCGGGTTGCATCTCAACGAAACCAACCTGCGCGTCGACGGCACGCCCATCAGCGGTGCGGTGCTGGACTTCGTGCTCAGCATGGTGCACACGGCGCAGACGCTCATGGATCAGGGCAAAACGCCCAAGTACTATGTGCCCAAGGTCGAGCATTATTTGGAAGCCCGCTGGTTCAATGAACTTTTTTTAGAAGCACAAAAAGCGCTTTCAATCCCGGAAGGCACCGTCAAGGCGACCTTCTTGATTGAGACGCTGCCCGCGGCCTTTCAGATGGAGGAGATTCTCTACGAGTATCGTGCGCACGCCGCCGGGCTCAATGGGGGGCGCTGGGACAAGATCTTCAGTGACATCAAAGTCCTGATGGAGCATGCGGAGTACATCATGGCCGACCGTGGTAGCATTGGCATGAACCGCTACTGGATGCGCAACTACGCCGAGCTACTCATCAAGATATGCCACCGCCACGGGGCGTTCGGCATGGGGGGGATGGCGGCGTTTACCCCGGGTAATACGCCCGAACTGCGTGAGGAGCAGACCCGCAAGGTGGTAGAAGATAAGGAGTTTGAAGCTTCCATTGGTCACGATGGCTGCTGGGTCTCGCATCCCTATTTCATCGAGCCAGCGATGGCGCCATTCACCGCGAAAAACCAGCTGGATGTGATCCCGGACATCGACGACCGGCCCGATCTCCTGCCCGATTCCTCCGGTGAGAAGACGATGGCGGGCCTGCGCAAGAACGTGCGCGTGGGCATTGGCTACATGAAGGGCTGGAACGAGGACATTGGATGTGTGGCGTGGGATCACCTGATGGAAGACCTGGCGACGCTGGAAATCTCGCGTGCGCAGACCTGGCAATGGCTCTACCACAACATCACACTGGATGACGGCCGCACCGTCACACGGGAGCTCGTCCGGCAGGTGTTTACGGATGAGCTGGAGACCATCGAAGCGGAGGTGCACGACGTGATGGACGGGCAGCGCGACGACGCCATCGAAGAGCAGCTCCGGCGGTTCCGCAACGCCGCAGAAGACGCTGCGGCGATCTTCACCGAAGCCACCTTCCGCCCCTTTCTCACCCTGCACTCCGAACCGGCTGGAGTGGCGCGTGCCAATCTGCGCTCGGCCCTTCGCGCCGCTACCGCCTGAGGCTACGCAACGTACACTTTATTATCCTTTTACGCTGAGAGGTCCCCTATGGAAGCTCACTCAAATGGAACCCCCCGCACCGACGCCGAGCGCATCGCCGACCTGGAGTCGCGGTGGAGCACCGCCCCCCGCTGGGCACAGGTCGAGCGTCCCTACGACGCTGCCGACGTGGTGCGCCTGCAACAAACCTTTCCCATCGAATATACCCTGGCCCGGCGTGGCGCGGAGCGCCTCTGGGACCTGTTGCACGAAGAGGACTACGTTGCTGCCCTGGGGGCGCTGACGGGGGGGCAGGCCCTGCAGCAGGTAAAGGCCGGGCTTAAGGCCATCTACCTGAGTGGCTGGCAGGTGGCGGCCGACGCCAACCTGGCCGGGCAGATGTACCCGGATCAAAGCCTGTATCCGGCCGACAGCGTACCGTCGGTGGTGCGCCGCATCAACAACACCCTGCTTCGCGCCGACCAGATCGCTCACACCGAGGGCGATACCGATACCTACTGGATGGCGCCCATCATGGCGGATGCCGAAGCCGGCTTTGGCGGGGTGCTGAACGCGTTCGAGCTGATGAAGGCGATGATTGATGCCGGAGCAGCGGGGGTGCATTACGAAGACCAGCTGGCGGCTGAGAAGAAGTGCGGCCACCTGGGCGGCAAGGTGCTGGTGCCCACCGACCAGTTCATCAGTGTGCTGACCGCCGCACGCCTGGCCGCTGACGTGATGGACGTGCCCACCCTGCTCGTGGCGCGCACCGACGCCGACAGCGCGACGCTGCTGACCAGTAACATCGATGAGCGCGACCACCCGTTCATCGCCCGCGAGGAGCGGACGGCAGAGGGCTTCTACCATATCGATAATGGCATAGACTACTGCATTGCCCGCAGCCTGGCCTACGCACCCTACGCGGACCTGCTCTGGATGGAGACCTCCAATCCGAATCTGGAGCAGGCGAAAGCCTTTGCTGAGGCCATTCACAAAGAGTATCCCGATCAGATGCTTGCCTATAACTGCTCACCTTCGTTCAACTGGAAGCAGCACCTGGACGACGCCACCATCAAAAAATTCCAGCGTGAGCTCGGCGCCATGGGATATGCTTTCCAGTTCGTCACCCTGGCTGGGTTTCATGCCCTCAACCACAGCATGTTTACGCTGGCGCGTGGGTACCGTGACGAAGGGATGGCGGCGTACTCGCGGCTACAGCAGGCAGAGTTTGACCTGGAGTCGGAAGGCTACACCGCCACCAGGCACCAGCGCGAGGTGGGCACCGGGTACTTCGATGCCGTCCGCGACGTGATCACCGGTGGTACCTCCAGCACGGGGGCGATGCAAGGATCTACCGAGGTGGCGCAGTTCGAGTAAGGCGCTACGGCGCACAAACAGGGGCCATGCCGTGGGCTGACACGAATAATCACCACCGGTTGCAACCCTGGTTCAACTCATCGTTACAATATAGCTGTTGTAATAGGGAAAGCTGCGGTACGGAGCCCTTCGCTGGGTTTCGCGCCGCAGCTTTTATTGTTGGTGTGTATTGCCTTGGTGGGTGTTGCCGCGAGGCATGCCCGCGTCTCTGAGGGAGATCAGTGGGTCCTTCGTGCGCTTTACGGTAGGGCTTCAGGCGCTGCTGCCCGGGGCAGCGGGGTATCCATGGCCAGCGCTTCTGCTGCGGCACGATCGCTTTGCGTGTGGAGCTGGTTCAGGCCTTCAGCTGCGAGGCGCTGTGCGGCCGCCGTGGCGCGGCTGTCTCCATCGTGATCCAGGCGCCACTGGGCATGGCGGGCGAGGAGGGCCGCCTCCAGCGCGTGGCCCAACGTAAGAGCAAAGCGGCGCGCGCCGGCCTGCAACGCACCAGTGCCCGCACGCTGCGCCTCGGCCAGCCAGTTGGCCGCTGCATCAAACGCATCCGTGGCCGCCTCGACGCATGGGATAAGCTCGGGGCTGGTGATGGCCCCGGAGCAGCGCTGCAGCTCTTTCTGCAGCGGCGCCAGCCCGCCGGTGTGCTGTAGCGCCCGCAGCACGTCCAGCGACAGCACGTTCGTCGTGCCTTCCCAGATGGAGAGCACTTGCATGTCGCGAAGCAGCGGGGGAATGCCCGTGTCCTCTACGTAACCATTGCCACCAAACGCTTCCACCACCTCGCTGGCCACGGCAACGCCCTGGTGAGCGGTGGTGAGCTTGCTGAGCGGCGTCAGCAGCCGCAGCAGCGGCGCCGCCTCGGCCTGGCCATGCTCCTCAGCTCCCAGTAACTCTACGGTGCGAAACGTGAGATGAAACGCCCCTTCGTAGGTGGCCTGCAGCCCGGCCAGCGTATCGGCGTGCAAGGGCAGCTCGGCCAGCCGGCGCCCAAAGGCGTGCCGTTTGCCGGCGTAGTCGCGCGCCAGCGCCAGCCCGCGACGCATGAGTGCCACCGCCGTCACCGCGTTCCACGTCCGGGTGATGTTCAGCATCGGCGCGATGGCACGCACGCCGCCGGTGAGGCCGGCCACCGGCGTCGCCCGCAGGCCGTCCAGCGTCAGCTCAGCCGTGGGCAGCTTGCGGGTGCCGAGCTTGTCCTTCAGGCGGTTGACGGTGAGGCCCTGCAGCCGCCCGTCGGCATCGCGAAGCTCCACGTAGAAGAGGGCCAGCCCCTTACTGGTATCGTCGTTGCCCTCCGGGCGGGCCAGCGCCAGTGCCATCTGCGAGGTGACGGCCGACGTAAACCACTTGCGCCCGTAGAGGCGCCAGGTGCCGTCTGGATCCTGCCGGGCCACGGTTTCCGTGCGGCTTACATCGGAGCCTCCCGGCAGCTCGGTCATCCACTGGCCGCTCGTCCAGAACGTCGCGGGGTCGCGGCTGGTGAGGTGGGGTACCGCACGATCGATCAGGGCCTCGTTTTCTGAGGCCAGCAACGCACGGGCCGCACCATCCGTCATGGCCAGCGGGCACCCGAAGATGTCGGTGGAGGGAATGAAAAGGTACGCCAGCGCCATCTGCTCGATGCGGGATCGCGCGTCGGCATCCGGAGCGTAGGCCCGGCCCACCAGACCATGCGTGGCCGCCAGTGGCTTGGCTTCCTGCCAGACGCGCGTCACGTCGATACGGTCGATACGATCGCCCCACGGGGCGTAGCGGGTGAGGGTCGGCTCGGCGGCATAGTCTTCCAGCTGCAAGTCATACAGCCATCCTCCGGCAGCTTCCCCGAGCGTCATCAGGGCTGGCGTGAGGGCGTCGCGCCGCGCGTCCGGTAATACCCGCTGCAGGTACGCCTGCAACACGCGGTCGTCCGTGTATTGATGG
>JAAAOI010000214.1 GCA_009908945.1 Bacteroidota bacterium | reverse complement strand
GACCTTGGGGATTCTTCGCCGGTGGGCTCAGAATGACGGTGGCGTGGAGGAATGGCGCCATGCCTATCACTGTGCGTCATCCTGAGCTTGCGAAGGATCTCCCATGCATCGGTAGGCCGCTCCGTGAAGGCGAAGTGCTGGACGTGACATGGGGGATCCTTCGCCCGGGGGCTCAGGATGACGGTGGGGGGAGAGTGCTGCTCCGTAACGGCGAAGTGCTGGCCGCTGACTTTGGGGATTCTTCGCCGGTGGGCTCAGAATGACGGTGGCGTGGAGGAATGGCGGCAGACCTCCCCTATCACGTCATCCTGAGGGAGCGTCAGCGAGTGAAGGATCTCCCATGCATCGGTATGGCGCTCCGTAACGGCACAGTGCCGGGCGCTGGGGTGAAGGATGGCGCCAACCCTATCCCAGCACGCCGCTCCCAGCCTCACCCGTGCGCCACATCCTCCGCCGGGGCCAGCACCCCATGGCGGAGCCGGAGCACACGGTCGGCGATGGCGGCAAGGGCCGGGTTGTGCGTCACCAGGATGAACGTCTGCCCCAGCGAGCGACTCAGCCGCAAGATCTCCTCATGCAGCGCCTCCGCCGTCCGGGCGTCCACGTTCCCTGTGGGCTCATCGGCCAGGATCAGGTCCGGGGCGTTCATCAGGGCGCGGGCCACGGCCACCCGCTGCTGTTCACCTCCCGACAGCGTGCCCGGGCGGTGATGCAGCCGATGGCTCAGCCCCACGGCGTCGAGCAACTCTGTAGCCCGGGGGCGTACGGCTGCGAAGCGCTGGCCCTGAATGAGCGCCGGCATCGCCACGTTCTCCAGCGCGTCGAACTCCGGGAGCAGGTGATGAAACTGGAAGACAAAACCAATGGACGAATTTCGGAAGTCGGCCAGGGCTTCGTCGTCCAGCTCAAAGACGGCGCGCCCCCCGTGCTCCACCGTGCCCTTTGTGGGGCGCTCCAGCGTCCCGGTGATGTGGAGCAGCGTGCTCTTCCCGCTCCCGCTCTCCCCCACAATGGCCACGATCTCGCCCGCCTCCACCGTCAGGGCCGCGCCCTGCAGCACGTGAAGGTCCTCGCCCGCACCCGTGGGGTAGGTCTTCCACAGGTCACGGATACGAAGCAGCGGAGCCTCAGCCATACCGTCAGCGGCCAGCAACGTGAAGGCTACGCCTCCTCGCGCTCGATGCCGTACTTGTTCATCTTGTTGTAAAGGTGCGAGCGCTGAATGTCGATGGCCTCGGCCGTACGGCTCACATTCCATTCGTACTTGTCAAGCTTCTGCTCAATGAACAGCTGCTCGGCCTTGTCGCGGAAGGCGCTGAAATGGTCGTATTGCTGGATCAGCCCCAAGACGGCGTTCCGCCCGCCGCCGCCCGGCCGTACGTAGCGGTCTACCGCCGCTACCGTTACCTCGTCGCCGTCGCTCAGGATGAGGAGGCGCTCCACCACGTTATGGAGCTCCCGTACGTTACCCCGCCACTCCTGCTGCTTGAGCCGGCTGATGGCGTCGTCCGTGAACGTCTTCGGGTCCAGCCCATTGCGCTTGGCCAGGCGGTTGGCGAAGTGGCGCGTGATGGTCGGGATGTCGCCCCGGCGCTCGCGGAGAGGCGGCACATGCATCAAAATGACGCTCAGCCGGTGGTAGAGGTCTTCCCGAAAGTTCTCCTCCTCTATTTCGTCAAGGAGGTTCTTGTTGGTCGCGGCGATGACGCGCACGTCGACCGGGAGGGCCCGATCGCCGCCCACCCGCGTGATCTCGTTTTCCTGCAGCACGCGCAGCACCTTGGCCTGCGCCGAGAGGCTCATGTCGCCGATCTCATCCAGAAAGAGCGTCCCGCCGTGCGCCTGCTCGAACTTGCCGATGCGCTGCTTGGTGGCCCCGGTGAAGGCGCCTTTCTCGTGGCCGAAGAGCTCGCTCTCGATCAGCTCGCTGGGGATGGCGGCGCAGTTGACCTCCACCATGGGCCCTTCCTTCCGGCTGGAGCGGTGATGCACCCACTTCGCTACCAACTCCTTGCCGGTCCCGGGCTCGCCGGTGACGAGCACGCGGGCTTCCGTTGGCGCCACCCGCTTAATTTTGTCCTTGATCTCCGCAATGGCCGCGCTGTCGCCCAGAATGGGCGTCAGGTCGCCTTCGTGCGACTCCACGAGCGTTTGCCGCATGCGCCGGTTTTCGACCTCGAGCTGGCCGCGGTCGAGCCCATTGCGGACGGACACCAGCAGCCGGTTCAGATCCGGCGGCTTCTCGATGAAGTCGAACGCGCCCAGCTTGGTGGCCTCCACCGCCGTCTCAATGGTGCCATGCCCGGAGATCATAATGGTGGGCACCTCAGGCGCTATCTCGCGCATTTCCTCCAGCACCTGCAGGCCATCGACCTCGGGCATCTTGATGTCGAGCAGCACCAGGTCGTAGGGCGCCGACCGTAGCTTATTCAGCGCTTCCTTGCCGTCTACCGCCTCATCTACGCTGAAGTCTTCGTACTCCAGAATGTCGCGGAGCGTACGGCGGATGCTGGCTTCGTCATCGACAACAAGAATGTGGGATTCGGCCATGGCATCAGAGGGGAGGCAGCAGAGAAAAAACGAATGGCAGCGCTCTTGTCAGGATGAGGCCTGGGCCAAGCGCGCTTCAACGCGAGCGATGTGGAGCGCCACGTCACGGGCTGCGCGGGTCTCCGGGTACTGGTCCTGCAAGTCCTGATAGGCCGCCAGGGCCTGTTCGTCGTTGCCGTCCGCTTCAAAGGCACGGGCGGCACTCAGAAGATGCTGTGGCGACGTGACACCCGTATCATACAGGGCGGCGGCGCGGCGGTACAGCTCGCCCGCACGCGCAAAGTCACCCTGCTCCTCGTGCACGGCTGCACGCCCGGCCACCGCGCTGGCACCCACCAGCGTCGAGCGCTCGCCCACCTTTTCGTAGTGCGCCAGCGCCTCCTCCATCTGGCCTTGTTCGAAGTAGGCATTGGCCGCATAGAACGCTGCTATGTTGCCGGCGTCCGTCCCGCCGTATGCGTCAGCAATCTCGACAAGCCCGAGGGCGTCATCGGTGCCCTCCAGGGCCACGTCATAGTTGCCCTGTTCGTACTGCATCACAATCTGGCTGAGGTGCCCGTCAGCCTCGGCCCCACGCTGCACCTGCAGGTAGAAGTATCCAAGCCCCCCCAGCAGGAGCACCACAACAACCGCCAGCCCCCCGTACACCACCGGCTTGCGGCGCTCATAAAAGTCGAGGACCTGCGCGTAAAAGGAGAGCATGCGGTCATCGCGCTGTTGCTCTTGCGGGCGTTGCTTGCGGGCACCTTGCGGTGGTTTCATCGCGGCCATGCGTCCGGCTCCATTGATCAATAACAAAGACTGAGGGCGACTGCCTGGGCGGTAACATCCAGACAGACTGACAAGGTAACGGGCCCTGTTTTCGTTCGCAACCTACAAGGACCGACGCACACTACATTCATGCCCCGCGCATCGTTTCCTCACGGGCGAGCGGGCTGGGCCCGTACGTCTTCCATGGGCCACGCACTTTTGAAATGATTTTATGATGCGGCCTTCATACATTGGATCGTTGAACATACGGGGTCGTATGTTTCGACGAATTTAGGATATGGCATTGACTCACTATTACCCCTGACAGCTGAGACGAGGTATTGCGCATGAGCACAAATATTGGAATTAACGGATTCGGACGTATTGGCCGCCTGGTGTTGCGGTCTATCCTGGAGCACGACTACGCCGACGTGAACGTTGTTGCGGTGAATGACCTGACGGATGCCGACACGCTGGCCACCCTCTTCAAGTATGACTCGGCGCACGGGGTATATGCAGGGGACGTTTCGGTAGAGGATGGCGCATTGGTCGTCGATGGGCATCACATCCCCGTGCTCAGTGAGCGCGATCCGGCCGACCTCCCCTGGGGCGACCTGGACTGCCAGGTGGTCATCGAGTCCACGGGCGTGTTTCGTACGAAGGAGAAAGCCTACGCCCACATCGATGCAGGCGCGCAAAAGGTGGTCCTTTCGGCCCCGGCGAAGGGCCCTGACATCGACGCCACCATCGTGATGGGCGTCAACGATGACGAGCTGACCGGCGCAGAGGAAGTCATTTCAAACGCCAGCTGCACGACGAACTGCCTGGCGCCGATGGCGAAGGTGCTGGACGACGCCTTTGGCATCGAGAAGGGCTTCATGACCACGGTGCACGCCTACACGGCCGGTCAGAATATTCAGGATGCGCCGCACAAAGACCTGCGCCGGGCGCGGGCCGCGGCGGAGTCGATCATCCCTACCACGACGGGCGCGGCGAAGACCGTAGGCCTCGTGCTGCCGAAGATGGCTGGCATCCTTGACGGGATGGCCGTGCGCGTTCCGGTCATCACCGGCTCCCTGACCGACTTCACCGCTGTAGTGAAGAAGGACACGACCGTTGACGAGGTCAACGCGGCCTTTGAGCAGGCGGCCAGCACCGATCCGCTGCAAGGCGTGCTCGCCTACAACACCGACCCCATCGTGTCGTCGGACATTATTCATAACCCGGCCTCGTGCATCTTCGACCAGCCATCGACCATGGTGGATGGTTCCGTCGTGAAGATTATTGGCTGGTACGATAACGAGTGGGGCTATGCCGTCCGCACGGTTGATGCGGCGCTTAAGCTTGTAAGCCTTAGCGCATCGGCCTGATCTTACATGGCCAGGATTTCGGGGGAGAGCGGTTTCGTTCTCCCCCGTCTTTTTTATCGCTTCATTTCTGCAACTGCTTCCCCACTATCATGGCGAAACTCTCGATCGACGATCTGGACTTGCAGGGCAAGCGCGTACTTATCCGCGTAGACTTCAACGTGCCGCTGACGGAAGACGAAGACGGCGATAAGGTGGTCGGGGACGACAGCCGGGTCCGGGCGGCGCTTCCCACCATCCGCGCCGTGCTGGAGGCCGAGGGCAAGGCCATCCTGATGAGCCACCTGGGCCGCCCCAAAGGCGAGCCGGACCCGGCCTACAGCCTCGCTCCGCTCGCACAGCACCTGGAATCGCTGCTGGATGCGCGCGTGCGCTTCGCGAGCAACACGGTGGGCGAGGCCGTGGAGAGCACGGTCCGAAGCATGCCCGAAGGCAGCGTACTGCTCCTCGAGAACACCCGGTTTGAGTCGGGGGAGCGCGAGAACGACCCGGCCTTCGCCCGGCGGCTCGCCAACCTGGCCGATGTGTACGTCAACGATGCGTTTGGGACGGCCCACCGCGCGCACGCGTCCACCCAAGGGGTCACCCGCTTTCTGGAGCAAACCGCGATGGGCAAGCTGGTAAAGCGCGAAATCGACCAGCTCTCCCGGCTGCTGGAGGAGCCGGCCACGCCGTTTGTTGCGGTGCTTGGCGGAGCCAAGGTCTCTGACAAGATTGGCGTGATTGAGAACCTGCTGCCGCAGGTCGATCACCTGCTTGTGGGCGGCGCTATGAGCTACACGTTCCTAAAAGCGCTGGGGCATGGCGTGGGCCAATCCCGTATTGAGGAGCCGAAGCTGGAGCAGGCCAAGGCGCTGTACGAAAAGGCCGACGGCAAGATCGTGCTGCCCTCCGACCACGTAGCCGCCGAGGCCTTCGACAACGAAGCCTCGTTTGAAACCGTGAGCGGGGACATCCCGCCGGGGACGATGGGCCTCGACATCGGGCCGGAGACCAGAGCCACGTACCGCGACATGTTGATGGAGGCTCAAACCATTGTGTGGAATGGGCCTATGGGCGTGTTTGAGATGCCCAACTTCGCCGCAGGCACCCACGCCATTGCCGAGGCCATTGCGGAGGCTACGGACGCGGGCGCCTTCTCCGTAGTTGGCGGTGGGGACTCGGTGGCAGCCATCGTGCAGGCGGGGTTCGAGGACCGGATCAGCCATGTCTCTACGGGCGGCGGCGCGATGCTGGAGTTCCTGGAAGGGAAGGAGCTGCCCGGCATCGCCGCCCTGTGTGATGCGTGAGGCTTTGCGCCCGCGTGAAGAATGCAGATTGCGCGCCAAGAATGCAGGGTTGCGCATCGCGCCTTCTCGCAGCAGCGGTGCCCCGCATCGGTCGGCGCGCCTCCAGGGAGCCGGGACGGCTCCTGCTACCGTCGCGCCCGAGACAGACGCAGCGAGAGCGATGCTATTCCTGACTTGCTGATGAAGGCATCCGATCGGTGACCTGACGCATGAGACGCTCCAGGCTGGCCACTCGTGCCTCCAGGGCGTCGATCGTTTGCTGCTGGCGTTTGGCGTGTTCGATCAGCAACGCAACAAGCGGCGCGTAGCGCACCCCCTCGGGCGCGCCATCGGCGGTGACGCGTACCAGTTCCGGGAGCACCTCCGCTACCTCATCCGCAATCAGCCCAATGTCGGCGCGGCCGTCGTCGCGCCAGTGGAAGCGCACCCCGCGCAGCGCCGTCACGAGGGCCGCCGGGTCGGCGATGGTGCGGATCTGCGTTTTGTACCGCGCCGCACTGGGGAACGCCCCCCGCGTGCTAAAATCAATCGAGCCGCTCCCGGCATCTGCCCTGATCTGCACCGAGTTGTCTGAGCTCTGGAGGATGAGGTTGCCGGTCAGCTGATCCCCCTCCACATCGGCCAGGGACCGCACAGCGGCGTTGGGGGCGAGCTTGGCCTGGGTGACGGCCCCGTTTTCGATGCTGAAGGCAAGTTCGTTGGCTTCCTCGTCTACTGCCAGCCGGATCCCATCGCCCGATAGCCGGACCGCATCCGCAAGGCCCTCCCCACGTACCTGCAGGCGGCGGACCACCGTGCCGTCTTGCAGGGCATCGGCATCGATCGCCTCTTCGGCCACGCTATCCGCGCGGTCGGCCACGGTGGCGCGGTCCGCTGTCAATGCCGTTTCGGCCACGGCGGCACTATCGGCTACAACCGCCCGATCTGCCAGCGCCGCCGCCCGCGCGCGTTCCGCGCCCAGCGCAAACGCCGCGCTTGTCAGGCGCAGGCGGTCGACCTCTTCGCCGTCCAGCGACACCCCGAGGTAGAGTTCCGGCACGTCCGTGAGGTCGGGCGGCAGGGGCGCCCCTCCCTGCCCCGTATCCCCCAGCAGTACGGAGGCCACGCCAGCCGCCAACGTCACCGTCTCGGTCTGCACCCAGCTCCCGACCGTGGCCTCCCCCGTGGGGGCGGGATGCAGGCGAAAGGTGAGCTCCACGGTCCCGCGCACCGGTTCACCGTCGGCTACGATCTGCCCCTGGAACGACAGCACCCGCGGTACCTCCTGGGCGGCCGCCGGTAGCGGATAGGCACCACAGAGGCTGAGGCCTCCGGCAAGCAGGGCGAGGTACACGTATATCATCGTGGGCCAGCGTTGGGGTAGAGAGCGCATGGCGGACCTCCGTCTCAGCGAGAGCATAGCGAACATGCCGCACAACACCTGTTGGCGCAGGGGGCCTCCTGCGCATCTAAAGATACACGTCAGCGCCCGTGCACCCGTAGCCTTTGCTACCTACCACGGCACACCATTCGTACCGTTCGAATCGTTTGGCGTCGGATGGCCCTGCTGCTACCGCACCCGAACCACGGATTCCGTAAGCGTAGTGCCGCCCGCCTGCAACCGTACGAAGTACACACCGCTGGCTACCGGGGCGCCCGAACGGCCGCGGCCGTCCCACACGCTCAGGTGATAGCCGGTCGTTTGGTCGCCGTCGTAGAGCAGCGCGATTTCTCGCCCCAGCGTGTCGAACACCTGCAGGCGCACCGGCATCTCCTCGGGGATGCCGTACCGCACGCGGACCTCCTGGCGGAAGGGGTTCGGGTAGCCCCCATCGAGCGTGACGGCGCCGGGGGCATACAGCTCACCGAGCTCGTCGGCTACAAACGCTTCCGTACCCACCACCAGGCGTAGCGGCTGCGGCGTCTCGGC
>JAAAOI010000172.1 GCA_009908945.1 Bacteroidota bacterium | reverse complement strand
TATACGCTGCGGGGCGGACGGCGCGAGGGCTATCGGGGCTACACGTTCAAACGCTTTATGCGGCCGGGCCCTTGGCGCGTTGATGTGCGAACGGACGGCGGGCGCCTCTTGGGGCGGGTTTGGTTTGAGGCACGAGCGGTGGATACCCCCGTCACGGGCCTACAGGAGCGGCTGTACGAGTAGCCCCGCTACACCTCAAGCACGCGGGGCAAGCGCACGGTAACGGTGGTGCCTTCTCCTTTCTGCGTCTCCACGTGGATGGTGCCGCCCATCAGGTCCACCAGGTCTTTGGTGATGGCCAGCCCGAGGCCGCTGCCCTCATAGAGCCGGGTATCGCCATTCGACTCCTGTTTGAAGGGGTCGAACAAGCTGGGCAGGAAGCTTTCGGCAATGCCGATGCCGGTGTCGGAAATAGTGCACGTGAAGGTGTCGGCTGTAGCCTGGAGGCGTACATCGACGGCACCCTCCGGCGTGAACTTAACGGCGTTGCCGATGATGTTGGAGAGGACGCGTATGCACGCCGACCGGTCCACTCTTGCTTCCACATCGAAGGGCGGCACTGTACACTCCAGCGCGATGCCCTGCTGCACCGCGTGCCGGTCGTGCGTGGAAACGACGTCTGTCACCAGGTCCTGCACCACCAGCTCCTCCGGATGCAGCGTCAGCGTGCCCGCTTCGAGTTGGGAGAGGTCAAGTACGGAGGTGAGGGTGGTAAAGAGGCGGTCGCTGGACCGGTAGATGGTATCGGCACACTCCGCCACGGGGCCTTCCAGCTCCATCTCTTTAAGGACTTCCGCAAAGCCTATGATGGAGGTCAGCGGCGTGCGGATCTCATGGCTCATGTTGGCCAGGAAGCGTGACTTGAGGCGGTTCATCTGGTCGGCCTCCTCTTTGGCCTGTATCAGCTCGGCGGTGCGCTGCGTTTCCGCCGTCACATCCTGTGCGGTGCCCACCATCCGGAGGGGCGTGCCGTCGGGGGCCCGAATCAGCTCGCTGCGCTCACGTATGAAGCACACCTCACCGTCAGGCCGGATGATGCGGTAGTCGATCTCGCCACTATCGGGGCCCTCAGGGCCTCGAATGCCGGCCCCAAAGGTGCGGACGTTGGCCCGGTCTTCCGGATGCACATGGGAAATAAATGTCTCGTATGTAACCTCCTTCTCGGGGGGGAGGCCAAAGATATCATATTTCACTACAGACCAGGTGGTGACGTCCGCTTGGAGGTCCCACGTCCAGCTGCCGAGCCGGGCGACGCGATGGGCTTCGCGCAGGTCGTCTTCCCGCTGGCGCAGCGCTTGTTCCACCTCTTTCCGCTCGGTGATGTCGGCAAAATAGATAGACAGGCCCCTGTCAAAAGGATAGGCGCCGACGTTCATCCAGCGATCCAGCGGCGCTACGTAGGCCTCGTACCGTACCGGTTCCTGTGTGGCGGCCGCTTCGTGTAACAGGCGATAATGCTTGGGCACGGTCTCTGGGGCGAACTCGTCCCACAGGCTGCGCCCCAAGAGGGCGGTCCGGTCGCGCTGCAGCAGCTCTTCGGCGCGGGCATTCACGTACAGGCACCGCCAGTTGGTGTCCACCGCCACAAACGCATCGGTGATACTCTCCAGCAGCCCCTGCCGATAGCTGTGGACGGCCCGTCGCTCCAGCTCTTCAACAGCCAGCGCGGCCAGGTCCTCCAGGGTTGCTACCTCAGCCGAGGTGAGCGTACGCGGGGCGGTGTCGAGCACGCAAATGGAACCCAGGATAAACCCGTCGGGCGTGCAGAGGGGAGCCCCGGCGTAAAACCGCAGTCCGGGGTCGCCCGCCACGTACGGATTATCGGCAAAGCGGGCATCAGCCGTCAGATCCGGTACCACCAGCACGTCCGTGTCCATCAGGTTGTGCTCGCAAATGGCAAACTCACGCGGCGTCTCTTCTGCGTCCCATCCTACAGACGCCTTAAACCACTGCCGATCGGCGTCCAGCAAGGTCATCAGGGCCGCGGGCGCCTCAAGGGTGCGCGAGGCCATCTGCACGAGGCGGTCAAAGGCTTCCTCGGGCGGGGTGTCCATCACCGCGTAGCGCCGGAGGGCGGCCAGCCGCGCCTGTTCGTTTCGCGTACGGAACTCCATAAACAACACTACAACAGATGTTAAAACAGCTTTTTCTTTCTTCCCGAAACCCTCCCTTGGTACCCGCAGGACGGATTGACATATATCAAAGTTCAGTTAAATTATAACGAACACCTGAGGTGTATGCAAAGCTCCTCACGTAGATTATGACGGGGTGTGACCGGGAATTATCAGGTACTGACGGTGGAAGCGGTACGATACGGGAGTGTTTCATCGCGGTTCAGGCATGCACTGTTAAGAAGCGTCGATCGCGTGATGTGCCCCGACGCTGCTAAAACGGCACCGCCGTGCGGATGCGGAGGTACGTTTCGTAGGCTGCACCGAAGGCGTCCTGCCCTTGCTGCGCGACGCCCACCGCGAGCCCTGCGTTCAGCCCGGGCAGCGCGATGACACTGCGCAGCTCACCGCCGACGCCTGTGCGGCGGTCGGTGGCGTTGGTGCCGAGGGTGCGCCACACGACGCCCGCATCGGCAAACACCGATGCGCTCAGTCCACCGAAGCGCACGAGCCCCAGGATTTGCGTTTGGAGGCTTGGCACGAGTGGCACGCGGTACTCCACCGACCCGAACAGCATCTGGCGTCCCGGAGCAAACTGGCGGTGGCCGCGCACGCGCTCCGTGCGGCCGAAGGTAAAGGCCTGCAGGGGGCCTATCCCCCCGGGGAAGCTCAGGCGGATGTCGTCGGTGCGCGAGAAGCCAAAGTAATCTTGCGGGAGCGACCGGCCGGTTTGCACCTGAGCGCGGCCGTACACAAACAGGCGATGGACCCCGGGGGCGGGGAGGATGCGATAGGCCGCCAGGTCGCCGCGGAGGAAGGCGGTATCGGTGCCGAGCGCAGGAACTGCTCCGCGCACCTGAAGCCGCGCGCCGCCACCACTCAGCGGATGCACCGTCTGCCCCTGTTGCGGGCGGCGTTCTACCCGTTTTAGCAGCAGTTGCCCCTCCAGCTGCTGCCCCGGCTCGGGCGGTGGGAGCTGGCGCAGGTCGAGGTCCGAGACGTTGACCGGCTCAAGGTCTACGAGGCGCACCAGTGCGCCCAGCGACGTGCTGGTGTAGGGCTGCACGGCGAGGTCGAGGGGTAGCCCGAGCGTCAGATCCAGGCTGGTGCGGCGGTCCAGCAACACGTCGGTGCCGTACGTGGTGGAGGCGTAGATGGGGGTGCGGTAGGCCGCCAGCCCCAGCGTGGGGCGGAGCTGGTTGTTGAGGTAGACGAGCCCGTACGCGCTGCGGTCCCACGGCTCCTGCGGCGAGAGGGCCCCGCCGATGGCCAGGGTGTGGGTGCCCAGCGGCTCCGTCCAAGCGGCCGCCCCGGCCACCCCCCAGTCGCGCGGCCCCAGGTAGTAGGGCACCGCGAGGGCCGTAACCCGGGTCAGGTTGCGCCAGGAGTTGTAGGGGTACCGGCCGGTGATGAGGGCGTCGTTCGGGGCTGGTGCATCCGGAATGGGTTGCGGCGGTGCGTGCGTGGTCCATGCGGCATAGCCCTCCGGCGGATCGGGGTGGAAGCCGGTGGCGGTGCGGCGGGCATCCACGCGGTAGAGGCGATCGCGGCGCTTCGTGTCTTGCGAGTGGACGATCAGCGAACCTTCGGCAAACGCGGAGTCGGCCGGCAGCCAGTCGGTGGCCCGCAGCCCGGTGATCAGATGGGAGGCGCGCTCCGTGGTGCCCAGCGTTACGGCGGGCGCCGCGCGCTCGCCCTGCACAAACGCGACGATCTCGGGGTGTAGGTCCAGCCGAAAGACGTTAGGCACGGCGTCCCGCAGCGAGGTGAACACGAGGCGGGGCGTGCCCGTGGGGTCCGGCGCCCAGCGCGGGTCGCGGTCATCGTGGAGGCCCCGCGTCACGGGCATCGCACGCCCGGTCTGCGCGTCGATCAGCACGAGATCGCGGCGGCGGTCGTCGGCAAAGCGCGCCGCGATGAGCAGGTCCGCCGTCGGGTGCCACTGCACCGACGTGAGCTGCACATTGCCGGTGAGGCCGGTCAGCTGCGTCTCGGTGCCCGTGGCCAGGTCCAGCAGATAGACGTTGGCGGTGCGCCCCTCCACCCCGATGAACGCCAGCGTATCGCCCGAGGGGCTGAAGGTGGGCGCGGCGGCCCGGCGGCTGTGCGTGAGGCGCTGCTCCCGGCCCGTCGCCAGGTCCAGCCGGAAGAGGTCGTTCAGGAGCGACCCGTGCCGGCCGCGCGTGGTGCGGGTGTACGCCAGCGCGGTGCCGTCCGGATGCCAGGCCAGCGGCGCCCGGATGGAGCCCTCGGCCACCGCGCGCGTGCGGTCGGCCGTGCGGTTGCGCACCCAGAGCTGCCGCACCGGGCGCTGCAGCGAGCGCGTGCCCAGGATGGCGACCTGCGTCGTGTCGCGGCTATAGCGGACGTCATCCACGTACTGCGCCGGCACGGCCAGCGGCGCGGCGTCCAGCGAGTCGGGCGATTCGAGCTGCCCGGCCAGCGTGTTGTAGTAGACGCCCACGTGGCGCCGCCAGCGCTCCTCGAAGTCGCGGTACGTATCGCCCGTCACCGCGCGGAAGGCGGAGGTAAAGTCATGCACCTGGCGGAGGCCAAAGAGCCGCGACGACCGGTGGGCCAGCAGGTCCGCCAGCGTCGAATCGCCATAGGTGGTGGCAAAGTAGCGCACCTGACTGTGGCCCTTGGCATAGAGCAGCCGGCCGTTCCAGCGCGACTGCCCGTCGGTGTGGCTGAGGCGGTCCTCCAGCGTGGCGGTGCGCAGCCAGCGGTCGCCGCGCTGCGCATCCCAGCGCTCCGTCTGGTACTGCGCCAGACCCTCCGTCCACAGCCGCGTGAGCGGGGTCGCCCCCAGCACCGTGTCGTGCACCGGGCGAAAGTTGATCGCGCGGTAGTGAAAGATGTGCCCCAGCTCGTGCGCGATGACCTTCCGCAGCCACTTGTGCTCACCCGAAAACGCTTCGGCGTAGGCGTTCACGTGCACCCAGATGTTGGTGTAGCCGTTGCCCAGTGGCACCGCAAAGCCGTTCACGATCTCGTCTTCATCCGAGAGGTAGATCCGGATCGGGTCGTCAAACGAAACGTTCAGATTAGCCGCCAGCGCCGCGTAACTGGCCTCCGCAATGGCCGCCGCCTCTGCCTCAATGCCTTGCAGCCGGGCTGGGTACATGATGCGGAAGTTTTCCGTCTCGGCTACCTGCCACTGCAGCTCGGGGTGATTGCGCCCGTTGAACGCGTTAAACCCCTGCGCTGCAGCCTCGCCCACAAACAAGGCCATCAACAGGCAGAGCCAAAGTATACGCATGGTGTAAAGATATGGAATAAACAAAGCTATACCCGGGGCAACGTCCTGCCCTTAGCGCTGTATCGGGGGACACGTTGCCAGCAGCCTGCGTACCATGGGCGTGGTGGATGAGATGCTATTACGTGTAGTGTACAGATGAACCCCCACACACACAACCGGCGGCAGGAACACCCCGTCGTTCGCTCGAACCATTCACAGACTACGCACACCCATGGCTGTTCAAGTGAACGAATCAGCGATCGCATTTCTCTCGGAAAAAATCGCAGACGGCGCGTTCGTCAGCGAGGGCCATTGGCCCGACGACCGGCCCGCCAACGAGGAGGAGATCTCCTACATCGAAGAACACGGCTGGAACGGGTTTGCCAAGTGGCACCTGGCACTCGACACCCAGGCCAGCCAGTTCAGCAAGCGCCGGTACGAGCACCTGGCGGGCGACTTTGCGAAGGTGCATCGCAGCGCCCTGATGGCGGCGCACGCCAAGGCGGTAAAGCTGGGCTTCGACCAGGTGAAGGCAGCCGCAGCGACCCTTGTCGCAGAGCTGGACGAGGCGGCTGGCGGGCCTCCAGAGAACGACCCCAAGCCGGACCCCAAGCCTGACGACGCGGCCGCGTCCGCAGAGACGTCTCCCGAAACCACAAACGGGACGGCTGACGCGGCTGAGGCATCGGCTGACCCGGAAACCGCCGACCAGCCCGACGACGCGTAACGCTCTCATCCGGCGGTAACGCCCCCATCTGCCGGCCCCTGCCTGCCGGCTACGGCCTATCGACCACCGCTCGCTGACCCGGCCTCGCTATGATGCACCAAGACGTGCTGATGCGCCAGGTGCAACAAGCCGCGCAGGCGATCGCGCAGCTGCTGATGCACCGGCGCAACGGCCAACCAGACGAGGCGCTGGCGGTAGCCCAAGAGGCCCTGCACCTGCACTTCGACCTCCGCGCCGATGCCCTCCACACGTACACGTACGGCCACCTGGCCGAGCGCTTCCGCTTCGATACCGACGCGCATGCCGACCGGGCCCGCACGCTGAGCGACCTGCTGCTCCACCTGGGCGAACTGCGCCGCGTGCAGGACCGCGGCGATGCCCTCCATCCGCTGCGGCTGGCCCTGCGGCTGGAGCTGGACCGGGCCGCACATGCGCGGCGCCCCCTCCGCAGCACCGACCGCATCGACCGCCGCGCCCGGCACCTCACCGCCGAGGCCCTCTCCACCGCTACCCGGCGCCTGCTCGTGGAGCAGTACACACGGGCCGGGCAGTTTGCCGAGGCCGAAACCTGGCTCTTCCGCTGGGCCAAGGCCGCGCCCCCCTCCGACGCGCCAGCTCTTGCGGCTGCCGGGGAAGCCTTCTATGCCCATCTCCGTGCTCAGCCCGACGCCGCGCTGGCGGCCGGCGACCTCCCCCGCGCCGAAGTGGCCGAAGGCGCCGAGGCCTTCGGCGCCCACCTCAACCGGCTGCAGGCGGCGTAAGGGCTGCCGGCGGCGTAAGGATGCTGGCCGCCTGGGCGCAAGCTGCAACACGTCGGCGACGCGATGCCCCGTCGTTTATCCCCTCCATAGCCCCTCGCCCCATGATTGACCGCACGATTCAGCAGACCTCCGTTCCCGCGCTTGGCTTTGGCACCTACCAGCTCCGCGGCACCGCCTGCCGCGAGGCCGTAGCCGACGCCCTCACCCTCGGGTACCGCCACATCGATACCGCACAGGCCTATCGGAACGAAGCGGAGGTGGGCGCAGCCCTCGCCACCAGCGACGTGCCGCGGGACGACCTGTTTGTGACCACCAAGGTGTGGGTCGACCATCTGGAGCCGGACACGGCCCGCCGCACCACTACGCAGAGCCTGCGCGACCTGCAGCTGGACTATGTGGACCTCCTCCTCATTCACTGGCCCAACGAAGACGCCGCCCCGCTGGAAGCCACCCTGGACGCGCTGGATGCGCTCAAGGACGAAGGCAAGACGCGCCACATTGGCGTCAGCAACTTCACGCCCACCCTGCTGCAGCGCGCCATCGACCACACCACCCTCTTCTGCCATCAGGTGGAGTATCATCCGTTTTTGAGCCAGGATGCGCTGTTGGCCCAGGCGCGGTCGCACGATCTGCTGCTGACGGCGTACACGCCGCTGGCACGGGGCGAGGTCCTGGCCAGCGGCCGGCTGCAGGCGATCGGGGAGCGCCACGGTAAGACGCCCGCGCAGGTGACGCTCCGCTGGCTCGTGCAGCAGGAGCAGGTGGCCGCTATCCCGAAGGCGTCCTCGGCGCAGCACCGAAAGGAAAACATCGACATCTTCGACTTCAGCCTGTCGGATGAGGAGATGCGCGCCATCCACACGCTGGCGGCTGGCCAGCGCCTCGTCGACCCGGCCTTTGCGCCCAACTGGGAGCGGTAGGTGCGGTAGGTACGGTAGCCTCCGCCTCAACGCCCCCTCTCCATGCCGCCCGTCCGGTGAAGGCACTGGTGCTGGCCCCGGGCGGCTCCTGCGTAGCTGACAGGGCCCGGCGGTGCGCTTCACGCTGGGTGTGATCCTGGCATGGTTCTTTCGAATGTGAGCGGGTCCCTACCATCGCAGAGCATCGCTTAAGCCTGGCGC
>JAAAOI010000029.1 GCA_009908945.1 Bacteroidota bacterium | reverse complement strand
AGAGCCGCTGGGCCGTAGCGCGGCCATACCGCGCGATGTCCGTCACATAATCTGTCGCGATCCCTTGCAGCAAAAAGCCAGCATTGCGGCCGCTGGCGCCATAGCCCGGCTCCACGGCATCAAGCAAGGCTACGGTCCAGTCCGGGCGTTCGCTGCGCAACCAGAACGCCGCCGAGGCCCCAGCAAGGCCCGCCCCGACAATGGCCACGTCGCACGTGAGCGCCGGCGGCCGGCCACGGTGCTGCCAAAACGAGCGCGTCATAACGGAGCAGAAAGGGATCGGCGGTGAAGGTAGGGACGGCCTTCCAACGACCGGCGCTGGCAGCCGTTTCTGTGGGCCCTCTGGTGCCCGTCATCCGGCCTGCACGTCGACCACGACCCGACCGCGGACCCCACCGTCCAGGATCGTGCGGCTGGCCTCGGGCACATCCGCCAGGGATACCACCTCATACAGCATGCGCTCCAGCGCCTCATGGGGCAGGTCGGTCGATAGGCGCTGCCAGGCGGTGCGGCGCTCATCCTGTGGCGACGTGTTGGAGTCAATACCTGCCAGGGTAACGCCCCGCAGGATAAACGGAAAGACGGTAGTGTTGAGGTCGGGCCCCCCGGCCAATCCGCAGGCCGCCACCGCGCCCCGCCGGTCCGTCTGGCTAAGGATAGCAGCCAGCGTCTCCGCCCCCACCGAGTCTACGGCCCCCACCCAGCGCGCGGAGTCGAGCGGCCGGTTGGGACCCCGGCCCAGGTCATCGCGCGGGATGAGGCGATCGGCCCCCAGCGCCATGAGGTAGGGCCGGGCATTTTCACTGCCCGTGGAGGCTACTGCCGTATACCCCAGTGAGGCCAGCAAGGCGATGGCAGTGCTGCCCACCCCTCCGGACGCCCCGGTGACCACCACCTCACCCTGGCCGGGCGTGACGCCGGCATGCTCCAGGGCCATCACCGAAAGCATTGCCGTAAAGCCGGCGGTGCCAATGATCATGGCTTCTTGCGGCGTGAGGCCACTGGGGAGCGGTACGAGGTGCTTAGCCTGCAGGCGCTGCTGCTGGGCATAGCCCCCCCAGTAGTTCTCCCCCAACCCATAGCCCGTCTGAATCACCATATCGCCCGGGCTGTAGGCCTCCACCTCCGAGGCCGTGACCTCGCCGACCAGGTCGATCCCCGGCACAAACGGAAGCGGCGCCCGGATGATTTGCCCCTCCCCGGTGACGGCCAGCCCGTCCTTGTAGTTGAGGCTGGAGTAGCGCACCGCTACCTCTACGGCTCCGTCGGGGAGCTGGTCGGTGGTGCACTCCTGCACGGAGGCGGAGCGGGCGCCATCGCTATCGTCAACAACGAGCGCGTGAAAAGCCATGGGGACGAATGAACAGTGGGTGAGGAAGGCTTACAGGCAGGTGTCGCGCACGTGGTCGCCGTTGATGAAGACGCCGCACACCTGCGTGGTGTACTCAAACGGATCGCCGTTGTAGAGCACAACGTCCGCATCTTTACCCTCTTCCAGGGAGCCAAGGCGGTCGGCCAGGCCCAGGAGTTCGGCCGCATCAATCGTCAGCGCCGCCAGCCCAGCCTCAAAGGGCAGCCCGTTGGCCACGGCAACGGCGGCCTCAAAAAGCACCACGCGCGTCTTGGGCACGTAGCTTTCAAAACCGCTCTGAAAGGCAAACGGAATGCCGGCCTCGTGGAGCTTGGCGGGGGTATCGAAGGCTGCACTCCCGGTAGGCCCGGAGGGGCGGATCATCGGGGCGTGGGTGAGGACGGGGAAGCCGGAGGCCTGGATCTCCTCCAGTAGCTGATGCGACTCCGCCACGCCGTCGAGGACGAGGTCAAAGCCAAACTCGTCCGCCAGGCGCAGCGCTGTCATGATTTCCGGCACTTCGTGGACTGCCATAAGCGCTGGAATCTCGCCGGCGAGCACCCTCGCCGTGGTTTCCATCTGCAGGTTGCGGCGGGGGCGGTCGGCCGGGTCCTCGGCCTGCATCCCTTCATGGTAGGCCTGCGCTTCCAGCAGGTGGGTGCGGAGCATGGACACGCCTTTGGAGCGCGTGCCGGGGGTATCGAAGGTGCTGCTCACCTGCGGGCCGAGCGTCATGGAGAGCATCGCCAGAGAGTCGATCACCGCTTCGTTGACAGTGCGGCCGTGCGTCTTGGCGATCATCGTCTGGCCACTGATGAGCGCTCCGGGCGCATGACCGGTGTGGATCGTTGTGACCCCCAGATTCCGCAGCCACTCCACCAATTCTTCCTGAGCATTGTAGGCATCCACCGCGCGCAGCTCCGGCTGCAACGGACTCGAGGTCTCCAACTGGTCCTGGTCATCGTCGATGTTGTAGATACCGGCCAGCCCCACCACCGACCGCGTGTCGATGAGGCCGGGCGTAACGACGGCTGCCTGATGAACCGTATACCCCTCAGGAATGGTGATATCTGTCGCCGGCCCCACGGCCTCAATCACGCCGTCGGAAAGGAGCACGACGCCGTTCGTGATGGGGTCGCCGGCCATGGTGTAGACCGTCTCCCCTTCAATAGCCGTCTGGGCCGTTGCGCGGAGCGGGAGAAGAAGCAAGAGCACGGCACAGAGGGCCGCAAAAGATAGGGTGCGAAGCGTAGGCATAGGTAGGGGGCGTTCAACAGACATGGGGGCGGAGGCTGGATGGAAAACCGGCGGACGGGGGACGGAAAGGTATACGGATCATCAATCCTGGCCGTGTACGTGGCCAGAGGCGTGCTCGTAGGTGCCCATCCCTCCAGTGGCAAACTTGGCATCATCCGGGTCCGACCGGTCGAACACCGGCTGCCCCTCGATCCAGGTTTCTTCGATGAGGGAATACACGCTGAACGGCGGCCCGGAGAGCACCACAAAGTCCGCATCCTTGCCCGGCTCCAGCGAGCCCACCTGGTCGTCGAGCCCTAACATGCGGGCGCCCGCCAGCGTGAGCGCCTCCAGGGCCGCGTCTTCATCCATGCCCGCACGGACGCCAAACGCCGCCATACGCAGAAAAAGACGCGAGTCGGTGACGAGGTCGTCGGTGTGGAAGGCGACATCGGCGCCACGCTCAGCCAGCGCCCGCCCGTTCTCCCAGCGAATGTTGGTGGCCTCCAGCTTCCCGCCGGGGCTATCCAGCAGGATGATGGACGACGGGACGCCCGCCGCGGCAATCTCGTCGGCTACCTTCCACGCTTCGCTCACGTGGTGCAGCACCACGTTGAACCCAAACTCTTCCCGCATCCGCAAGACGGTGAGGATGTCTTCATGGGTGTGCGTATGAAAGTGCACGATGCGGTCTCCATTCAGCACTTCCACCATCGCTTCGTTGGCCAAGTCGCGCGAGGCCGTCCCGTTTGCCATCTCTTCACGGTAGGCTTCCGCTTCGACAAACAACGCGCGTTGCAAGGCTGCGGACTTCGCCCGGGTCCCAGGGAAAGGGGGCTGCCGGATGGGGTTGGTGCCGTTGGCCATCTTGATGCCTCCGCAGATGTCCGTGGTCGGGTCGTCACAGAAGAGTAGATCGGTGATTACATCGCCATGGCGCAGCTTGAGGTACGTGGTCTGCCCGGAGAGCAGATGGCCCGAGCCCGACATGATGTGAACCGATGTGATGCCACCGGCACGGGCTCGCATCATGGAATTATCGCGCACGTCGATGGCATCCAGCGTACGCACCTCTGGATGGAGGGGCGAGGAGCGGTCCCCCCCTTGCTGCCGGCCGATGTGGGAATGGGTATCCACGAGGCCGGGAATAATGACCTTGCCAGACACGTCGCGGCGCTCGGCAGCAGCGGGGATGTCAACCTCCCCGGCGGCACCTATCGCCACGATGGTCCCGTCGGCCACGACGAGGACGCCATTAGCGATGGGAGGACCGGCGACAGGATGAAGGGTGGCGCCTTCAAACGCAATGGGTTGGTCTTGGCCCTGTAGCGGGGCCGCCGCCAGCAGCAAGCTGAGGAGGCATAGGAGAACGGTACGCATAGATTCCGAGCAAGACGGTGAGGGCGGGGTAACGATGCACCGCAGGGGCGGCGCCCTTACAGTATAGGCCCCGGCCAGTTGTAACTCAACAGCCCCTGCGCCCTACCAGCCCCCACGGCCGCGCTCCATGGCCGCTCGATCGGGCACGAGGGGCGGGTGGGCCCCCGGGGCCTCCCGCTCGTTGTCTGGTTCCGCACTGGCAGTCTGGACGCCCCCTGGAATGCGCGGGAGCACCTCCAACGGATAGAATCGCTCCAGTGACAGCACCGAGGCAACCTCCTGCCGCTGCCACCGGTGAAGGGCCCGGCGGTTGCCCCGGGTAAACGCAAAGCGGGGCTGCCGGCCATCCTGTTGTACCTGCAGCGTGCCTCGTAGCAGTTCTCCGCGCCAACGGCGCCCCGGCCAGTACACACGCAGTTCCATCGTCACCGTGTACTGCCCCAGCCCCGGCTGGTAGCGCCAGCCGTCCACAAATACATCTCCCTGATAGCGCCCACGCGCGTCAAGAACCTTCAGCAGCTGCGTGCCCGCTTGCTCCGCAAACCACTCGACGTGCAAGGCCTGCTCGGCCCGCGTGGGCGGTATCACGTGATGGGTATGCGAGGCGACGCGCACCGGAGGGTCGTTCTGCAGGCGAGCGTAAACGGCATACGTCACCGCCGCTGGGCGGCCGTCTACGCGGGCCGCCCGCAGATGGAACGCAAAGTCGCGGTAGCCCGGCCGGTCCGTCAGGTTCACCACCCCGGTTGCGCCCGTCAAGGGGAGCTGCACGCCGGTGCCAGGGTGTTCATCGACCGTCGCCACCACGTGCGCCTGAACGGCAGCACTGGCGTCAATGCGTTCGAAGGTGGTATCATCGAACCGCTGCCGCTCCACGGCCAGGCGCAGCGCATACCGTCCGCGGGCCGGGTTGTGGACGTTCGGCAGGTCCCAGTCATTTTTGAGAGCGACCACCCGCTTGGGCGAGGCCCGCAGCCCCTCCTGCTCACACACCAAGCGTTGCGCTATCGCGGCGCATACCTCAACGAGGATCGGTTCCGCATCGCCAAGAGCAGCGTCTGGTATCCCGACGCGGGCAGGCGGGCCCACGTACAACGTGTCGTGCGCGGCGTCGAACACCACGACGTTAGGTGCGGGCCCGCCTTCGGGCGACGGCGCGATTACGTCCAGCGTATCCCAACTGACTTGCGTTACGGACACGCCCTGCAAGACCGGTGGCTGGCTACCGCCACAGCTTGCCAGGAGTAGCACCAGCAGCACCACCACCTGTCCACGAATGATAGATAGACACCGCATGCGCAACCGTGACTGCCTGAATGAACCTCTTGCCTACCGCCAGCGCCGTCGCAGCGTGGTGCCTCATCAAAGGCACAAGGCGCTCCGGGGATCCCTGAAGAGGCCGCTCACTGCTGCCCGGGGGCAGGACGGAACGCCAAAATTGCGCAGTCGTCTTATAGATGCCATATGCAGCCCGACGCACCCCTACGTGCTGCTCCGCACCGGAAGCGCTTTCATGCACCCGAGTCGCCACTTTCCTAAAGACCAACGATTGCGAACCTATGTCCAACGCTGAAACTTTAGCTCATCCTGGTGCCGCAACGGCCGAGGACTTCCTCCCGCTGAATGGCACCGACTACGTTGAGTTTTTCGTCGGTAACGCCAAGCAATCGGCCCATTACTACCAGTCGGCTTTTGGCTTTCAACTGATCGGTTATCGGGGCCCCGAGACGGGACACCGTGAGGCTGCCAGCTATCTGCTGCAGCAGGATAAGATCCGCTTTGTGCTGACGACGGCGCTGCGCTCCGATACCCTGATTGCCAAGCATGTACACAAGCACGGAGACGGCGTGCGCGACATCGCGCTGTGGGTGGATGATGCCACCTATTCGTTTGAAGAGACCGTCCGCCGGGGCGCCATGCCCATCCGCGAGCCCGAAACGCTCGCCGACGCCGACGGTGAGGTCATCGTCTCGGCCATCGGCACCTATGGCGATACCATTCACACGTTTGTAGAGCGCCAAAACTACGACGGGCTCTTCTTGCCTGGCTTCGACGCCGTGGAGGAGCAGCGCTGGCAGCCCGACCCCGTGGGGCTGAAGTACGTGGATCACTGCGTGGGCAACGTCGAACTCGGCGACATGGAGCGGTACGTTAACTACTACGCCGACGTGATGGGCTTTAAGAATCTGATCTCGTTTGATGACCAGGACATCTCCACCGAGTACTCAGCGCTGATGTCCAAGGTGATGTCCAATGGGAACGAGCGCATCAAATTCCCGATCAACGAGCCTGCCGAGGGCAAGAAGAAGAGTCAGATTGAGGAGTACATCGAGTTTTACAACGGCGCCGGCGTGCAACACGTGGCGCTGGCCACGGACGATATTCTGGGGACGGTCCGCCGCTTGCACACCCGGGGGGTCGACTTCCTGACGGTGCCGACCACTTACTACGATGTGCTGCAGGAGCGCGTTGGGAAAATTGATGAGCCGGTAGACGAACTGGCAAAGCTCGGCATCCTGGTAGACCGCGACCCTGATGGATACCTGCTACAGATCTTTACCAAGCCGGTGCAGGATCGTCCGACGGTGTTCTACGAAATCATTCAGCGGAAGGGCGCACGGTCGTTTGGGGCCGGCAACTTTAAGGCGCTCTTTGAGGCGATTGAGCGCGAGCAGGCGCGGCGCGGCAACCTGTAGGTTCCTCCTACGGCCCGGGCGCCCCCGGGACCTCATATTCTGCGACCAACCACTCCCGATACTATGCCTCACTATCAACACCGCGGCCAGCTGCCGCGCAAGCGCCACACCCAGTTTCGCCGTCCTGACGGCGCGTTGTACACGGAGGAGGTGATTGGCGCCGAGGGCTTTAGCGGCATCTCCTCCATTGCCTACCACATTCATCCGCCCACGCTGGTGGAGCGGGTGGAGGAGCCTATTCCGTACGGCATCACGTACGCGGAGAAGGATTTTCTACGCCACCGCCACCTGAAAGGCGGCCAGGTGGAACCCGGCGGCGACTTCCTCACCGGGCGCCGCTACATCATGGGCAACAGCGATGTGGAGCTCGCCCTCACCCAGCCCACCGAACCCCTCTCTTGCTTCTATCGCAATGCCTCGCACGACGAGCTCGTGTACGTGCACGACGGTGCGGGCGTCCTCGAAAGCGTCTTTGGCGACGTGCCGTTCGGGCAGGGCGATTACGTGCACGTGCCCCGCACGGTCACGCATCGCTGGCACTTTGAAGGCGACACCCCGCCGCGGCTGCTGATTATCGAGTCTGCCTCCGAGGTTCGGTTTCCCAAGAAATACCGCAACTCGTCTGGGCAGCTCCTGGAGCATAGCCCCTTCTGCGAGCGCGACGTGCGCCCGCCCGCCGAGTTGAAAACACACGACACGGAAGGGCCCTTCGAGATCCGTATCAAGAAGCACGGCTACCTCCATCCCTACATCATGCGGTATCATCCGTTTGACGTGGTGGGCTGGGACGGCTACATGTATCCGTACGCGATTTCGATCAAGGACTTCGAGCCCATCACGGGCCGGATCCATCAGCCGCCGCCCGTGCATCAGATGTTTGAGGCGCACAACTTCGTGGTGTGCTCCTTCGTGCCGCGGCTCTTCGACTATCACCCGGAGGCCATCCCCGCGCCGTACAACCACTCCAATATTGACTCGGATGAGGTGCTGTTCTATGCCGAGGGCGACTTCATGAGCCGGAAGGGCATCGACCGGGGATCCTTTACGCTGCACCCGGGCGGTATCCCGCACGGCCCCCATCCGGGTACCACGGAGGCCTCCATTGGCAAGGAGGGCACCGACGAATACGCGGTGATGGTCGACACCTTCCGGCCGCTCCATCTGACGGAGACTGCCCTGGACATTGACGATCCCGGCTACGCCGAATCCTGGAAGCCGGAGCATCACGCGCCTGCGAATGGGCAGGCGGCCGAACCTGCGTAGGAGCCCTACGATGCCGCACTCTCCGGCCTAAGCATCTGCTTCGGTCTCTCGCCCCATCGGCCGACCGGGCCGGTGGGGCCTTTGTATGGGCGGCCTACCGCGTCCGGCGCTGTCTGTCAGTCTTGTGGCGGCGCGTTGCGGG
>JAAAOI010000189.1 GCA_009908945.1 Bacteroidota bacterium | reverse complement strand
GTGCTGGTAGGTGTCATCCACATAGCCCTGGCGGTCGCGGCGGTAGACGGGCCGCTCAACGACCTTGGGCGGCGGCGTCCATTCCGCCCCATCCGGCGCCGACGGCATGCTGATGGTGAGCTTGACGGGGGTCTTGACCGCGCGGTTAAAAGCGATGGACTCGCCATCCGGCGACCAGCGAATGTTCGAGGGCGACTGCGTCATCCGGGTGATCTGGCTCGTCGCGCCCTCGTCATCCATCCAGCGGATGTAAATCTGGCTGCCACCGGGCGCCCCTTCCGCCAGATATGCGATGCGTGTGCCGTCAGGCGACCAGGTTGCGCTGGAGCCCTCAGCCAGAAAACGCTTGCGCTCGCCGTCGGCATCCATAATCCACAGTTCGGATTTGCGGTCATCGCTTTTGGGATCGATCCATCCGCGCGTGTACACGATCTCGGAGCCGTCGGGCGAGAGCTGCGGGTTACTGGCGGATTGCATTTCCCAGTACATCTCCAGATCCAGGAATTGGTCGTTGCTGTTCTCCTGGGCCTGAGAGAGCGAGGGAAGGAACAGAAGGATCACGAGGGCTGCAGCGCACAGCGCGGGAAATCGGCGAGCGGGAGCAACAGGCATGGGGGCAGGGGGCTGCGTGGCGTGTGTGGCGGACGGTACCCACCGAATCTACCGGACCGGCTGCACAAACGCTATTTTCCCCTGCTGAACGCAAACCCGTCGGGCTCCGCCTCCCGGCCGCGGCCTGAGTTCAGGGAGGTGATTTGCTGGAACGGGCCTCCTACCGGGGCGGCATCCCTGGCGTCCACCCGATCGCGGCACCAGCCGGCTCTGTCTGTCACAGCAACAGCTGTTAAACCCCACCACCGACGCTGCGTATGTTTGCGTCCTTCCGGTTGAAACACTGTGCTATGGCACGTTTGCTTAACGGCGGCTTTGCCGTCCCCCTCTGCGGCGTCGATGTCGACGAAGCCACCCGGTGTGCCCACTACCACGGCCCGCGCGATGTCATCGCGATCCGATTTCCCTGCTGCAGTGTCTACTATCCTTGCCACGCATGTCATGCGGCGCTGGCCGATCACCCCGCAGAGCGCTGGCCTACCGACCGGTTTGAGGAGCACGCCATCCTGTGTGGCGCCTGCCGCGCGACGCTCTCCATCCGCACGTATCTGGCCTGTGGGCACACGTGCCCGCACTGTGGCGCGGCTTTTAACCCGGGCTGTGCGCGGCATCACGCCCGCTACTTTGCCGTGTAACCAGGCGGGCGCTTCGGCGGCATAGCGCTTGCGGCATGTAACGCTTCCCCCCAGGCCGCCCCACCCATGGAAGGCCCCGCGCCTTTGTTATCTTGCCTTATCGCATCGACCCTATGCTCTACCGTCACCTCTGGCTTCTCCTCCCCGCGCTTCTCCTGTGGGGCGTTCCCTCAGACGCAACTGCACAGCAGACACGGCCCGGCACCGTCACGATCGTCGGTACCGTCACCGACGCTGAAACAGAGGAGCCCCTGGAAAGCGTGAATGTGTTCATCGCCGGCTCGCAGCGCGGCACCGCCACGGACGCCAGCGGCCGGTACCGCCTGGAGAACATCCCGCTGGGCGCCCAGCGTCTGTTCGTCTCCCGCGTGGGCTACGACGCCCAGGCCCGCAACCTCAACCTGCGCGAGGCCGGTATCGAACTCCTGAACTTTGAGCTCCAGGAGGCCACGGTGGCGTTGGACGAAACGATCGTCACGGCCGAGCGCGACGAGGAATGGCTGGAGCGGCTGGCGCGCTTCAAGCGGCTGTTTATTGGGGAGACCCCCAACGCCGAGCAGACGGAGCTGCTCAACCCGGAGGTGCTGGACTTCACCCAGAGCCTCACCAATTTCCGCGCGTTTGCCGATGAGCCGCTGGAACTGGAGAACGAGGCGCTGGGCTACCGGCTGACGTATTTCCTGGAGGATTTCGAAGCCACCCGCACCCGTACGCGGTGGGACGGCGAGCCGCTCTTTGAAGCGATGGACGGCACCCCCGAAGACGAAGCCCGCTGGCGCGAGAACCGGCGCGAGGCGTTTCTGGGGTCGTTCCATCACCTGATGCTGGCGCTCATCAGTGGGCGCGTGGAAGGGCAGCAGTTTCGGCTGTTCCTGCGGCCAGGCGCCCAGCCCGCCGCGATGGGCGACAACCCGTTTGGCCCCCCGCCGCAGATGACCGGGCAGCGCTATCCGATAGAGGACATCAGTGAAATCATGGAGCCGGCCGAAGCCGCCGAGGAGTGGACGCTGGACTTCCGGGGCGTGGTAGAGATCGCCTACATGGGCGCGGAGGAATCGGAAGCCTACTACGACTGGATTCGGCAATACAGCAACGACCGCCGCATCCGCACGGGCTCCCGCTTCCAGACCTCCCAGATCTGGCTCGAACGCGGCCCCGCCACCATCGACTACAAGGGCGATATCGTGGACCCCTATGGCGTGACGCGCTCTGGCTACTTCGCCTATAAACGCATCGCGGACCAGCTGCCGAAGGAGTACCGACCGAATTAGTTTTCGGGTATGGGCGTTTTGCGTATGGGCGTTTGGGGGTGTGGGCGTTCTCTGGTTCGGAATCGAGGAGTCGAGGAGTCGAGGAATCGAGGAGTCGAGGAATCGAGGAGTCGAGGAATCCTCCCCTCCTCCACACCCGTCAGCCTGAGCGCAGGATCGCCCTGCGATCCGAAGACGAAGGCGGTGGTTCGTCTTCGCTCGGTTCACTCGCTGCGCTCACCAGGACGGAAAGGGAAGGGCGCGGGTTGAGAAGTGATAGTACTCTCATCACCTCACGAGTTTTTAGTGTAGGAGTATGGGGGTGTGGGTGTTCTTTTGATTCGGAGACGAGGAGGCGAGGAATCAAACCCTCCTCCTCCAAAACCCGTCAGCCTGAGCGCAGGCTCGCCCCGTGAGCCGAAGACGAAGGCGGCGTTGCGTGGGGGTTGGCATCGGGGAGCCGAGCAGGCGAGGCATCGGGGCCCCATCCTTAACGCCCGTCAGCCTGAGCGCAGGATCGCCCTGCGATCCGAAGACGAAGGCGGTGGTTCGTCTTCGCTCGGTTCACTCGCTGCGCTCACCAGGACGGAAAGGGAAGGGCGCGGGTTGAGAAGTGATAGTACTCTCATCACCTCGCGAGTTTTTAGTGTAGGAGTATGGGGGTGTGGGTGTTCTTTTGATTCGGAGACGAGGAGGCGAGGAATCAAACCCTCCTCCTCCAAAACCCGTCAGCCTGAGCGCAGATCGGCGGCAGCCGATCGAAGACGAAGGCAGGGGTAAGGCTTATGCATCGAGGAGCCGACGAGGCGAGGAAACGAAGTACCCGTCGTACTTCAAATCCGTCAGCCGGAGCGCAGGCTCGCCCCGCGAGCCGAAGACGAAGGCGGTGGTTCGTCGTCGCTCGGTTCACTCGCTGTGCTCTCCATGACGGAAAGGGAAGGGCGGAGAGGCTACGGCATGGGACCGCTCGCCGCCTGCTGCCCGCGCGCTGCGTAGAGGCGGTCGAGGCGTTCCTGTGCGGTTTGCACGCGGGCGTCGTCGGGGCCGTGCACCGCGCGGAGCGTGGCGTGGCTTTCGACGAGCAGCGGCTCGGCCTCGGCGTAACGGCCGGCCTCGGTCAGGCACAGGCCCAGCGTGCTGCGGGCGACGGCCACCTGCCAGTGATCAGCCCCCAGCCTATCGGTGCGGAGGGCGACGGCTTCGCGCAGCAGGGGCTCTGCCTCAGCGGCACGCCCCGTTTCCGCCAGCAACGCGCCAAGCCGGATGAGCGGATACGCCGTGTTGGCGTTCCCCTCAGGAAACAGCTGGCGATGCAGGGTGAGGCTCTCCCGGTAGTAGCGCTCGGCATCAGTCAGCGTGCCGGCGTCGTGCAGCGCCGAGGCCAGACTATAGCTGAAGGCCGCCACGTACGGATGCTCAGGGCCCAGCTTCGCCCGGTTGATATCCAGCGCGCGCCGGTAGATAGCTGCCTGCTCATCATACCGCTCGAGGCGACCCAAGATGCCCGCCAGGCTGCCCATGCTCGCCGTCGTCTCCACATGCGCCTCACCAAAGACCTCAATCCGCATGGCGAGCGCCCGCCGCGCGATAGGCTCGGCTGCGGCGTAGTCTCCCCGGTTATAATACAGCCGCGCCAGGTGGTTGAGCGTGTGGGCCACGTCGGGGTGCGGGCCGTCGTAGAGGCGCTCGCGCATGGCGAGGGCCTCGCGGTACAGCGTCTCCGCCGCGTCGAACTGGCTCTTGTGGCGGAGGACCATCGCCAGGTTGTTGAGGCTCGCCGCCACATCGGGATGGTCGCCCCCGTGATGAGCCCGCCGCACCTCCAGCGTCTGCCGATAGAGCGCCTCGGCGCCGTCCAGGTCGTCCTGGTCGAAACGCAGCGTGGCGATCTCGTTGAGCGTGCTGGCCGTTTGCAGATCCGCTTCGCCAAACTGCGCCGTACGGATGGTCAGCGCCCGCTGGAAGAGCGCATCGGCCCGGTCGTAGTGCCCCTGGAAGTGGAGCAGCGTGCCCCAGTTGTGGAGCGTAGCCGCAACGATCGGATCGTCGGGGCCCCGCTGTTCCTCTTGAATCGCAAGAGCGGCGCGAAAGAGCGAATCAGCCGTAGCATACGCTCCCGTTTCCTGGCGCAGCACAGCCAGACTATTCAGGCTGGCCGCCACATCGAGCGGCGGAGCGCCCGACAGCTCGCGGCGAAGCGTGAGTGAGCGTTCCAGCAGCGGGGCGGCCGCGTCGAAAGCCCCGAGGCTCTGGTAGACCTCGCCCATCACCTGCATCATGCGTGCCTGCACAGCGGGTTGGCCGGTAAGTTCGCTTGCGATGCGCTCGGCGCCCTCGTCCAGCAGCGTGCGGGCCGATACGTCCTCCCCGCCGGATGCGCTCGGGTCAGACACCGTAAACAGGTCTTGCAAAAAATCAGAGACCTGCGTGGCCGTAGCGGCCTCCAGCCGGGCCCGGTCGCGCTCCTGTGCAAGTTGCGTAGTGTAGAACGCGACCAGCGCGGCGATGAGCACGACGACAGCCGCTGTAGCCGTTACGCCCGCGCGGTGGCGCTGCACGAACTTGCGCGTGCGGTAGCCGGCGGTATCGGGCCGGGCCTCTACCGGACGGCCCTCCAGGTGGCGCTGCAGATCGTCGGCCAGGGCCTCGGCGGAAGTATAGCGCCGCTCGGGCTCTTTGCGGAGCGCCTTCTGCACAATCGTGTCGAGGTCGCCCTGGAGCCGGCGCTGCCGATCGGCGGGCGCCACAGCAGACGGCGGGCGCGGCGCCTGCTCGCTCACGATCCGCTCGATCTCGGCGGGCGAGCACCCGGAAAGGTCGTACGGCCGCTCGCCCGCCAGCAGCTCGTAGAGCACTACCCCGAGAGCGTAGACGTCCGTCGCCGTTGTCACGGGCTCGCGGCTCAGCTGCTCGGGCGCCGCGTAGGCGGGCGTCATCACCGCGTGGCCCGTCTGGGTGAGGGCCGGAGCGCCCATCGGATCGCCCATCCCGCCCTCCGCACCGGTGAGCATCTTGGCGATGCCGAAATCGAGCAGCTTCACTTGTCCCCCCGCCGTCACGAGGATGTTGGCGGGTTTCAGGTCGCGGTGTACCACGAGCTGCCGGTGGGCCGACTGCACCGCGGCGCACGCGGCGCAGATGAGCCGAATCCGGTCCTCGATGGGGCTATCGTGCGCCTCGCAATACTCGTTGAGCGGCACGCCATCGACGTATTCCATCGCAAAATACGGCTGGCCGTCCTCCGTGAGGCCGCCGTCGAGCAGGCGGGCAATGTGGGGGTGCTGCAGGCGGGCCAGAATTTGCCGCTCGCTCTGAAAGCGTCGGACGATCTGTCCAGACGCGGCGCTGCCGCGGATCAGCTTCAGGGCCACCTGCTGCTCAAACTGCCCATCGGCGCGTTCGGCGAGGAAGACGGCCCCCATGCCGCCACGGCCCAGCGGTCGCACGATGCGGTACGGCCCCACCTGTTCTCCCTCGGCAGGCAGAATACCGTCAGGCAGCAAGTCGGCCGGAAGAACCATTGCCTCAAGCGCCAGACTGTCGAGCAGTGGATGCGCGTCGGCGTCGGCGGCCAGCAGCGAGCGGACCTCAGCGAGCAGATCGGGGTCGTCTGCGCAGGCCGTATGCAGGAAGGCGTCGCGCACGTCTGGGTCCTGCTCCAAGACCGCGTTGAAGAGGGTTTGAATCTGCGTCCAGCGGGTTGCATCCATGGCCGTTACTGGGGAGCACCGGAAAGAGTAAACGGGCGGCCTGCAAAGGCTTTCACCCGGCCGCTATGTATATACGCAGCAAAACGCCCTGCAACCGATCATGCGGGCGCGTCTGTTGACGGCTCATCGCTGGCCGAATCCTGCGTGAGCTCGCGGCTCAGCCAGGCACGGGCCAGGCGCCAGTCGCGCCGCACCGTCGGCACCGACACCCCCAGCGCTTCGGCGATTTCTTTTTGGGTGAGGCCGCCGAAGAAGCGATAGGTGACCACCTTGGCCTGCCGCTCGCTCAGCTGTTCAAGCCGCTGCAGGGCGTCGTCCAGGTCGATGAGCTCCGCCGCATGCACCGCGCGGGGCGCCATCCCGTCCTCGAACGTAGCCACCGGGGCGCCGCCGCCGCGCTTCTGCGCGTTGCGCTTGTGGGCGTGGTTGATCAGGATGCGCCGCATCGACAGCGCCGCCACACCCATGAAGTGGGCGCGGTTCTGCCACGTCATCCGGTCCTGCTGTACGAGCTTCTCGTACGCCTCGTGCACCAGCGCCGTCGTGTTCAACGTGTGGTCCGGGCGCTCGCCCCGCAGCTTGCGGCGGGCCAGGGCCCGCAGCTCGTCGTACACCTGAGGCAGCACCGCATCAATGACCGTGCGGTTGCCCCCGGTCAGGTCATCAAGTAGCGCCGTGAACGGTTGCGACATAGGGACGCACAGCTCTGTGGTGGTGGTAGGTGCAAAGCCTTCAAATTATACACTGCAGCCGCAGGGGAAGCAACACCGCACGCATGGACGGCGGCCGGGAGCGTTGTTTCTGCGTAACAGATGCGCTACATCCCACTTCCGCGCATTGCATTGTTAATATTCAATGAACGGTTATAGGTTGCGTACCCGTTTGGTGCGTCTATAGATGAGCGCCACCCACCTTGGGATTGTGCACTCACCGCTCTTGTACGCTCATTTAATGCCGCCCGACCATGACCTATCTTCGCGCTCTATTTCTTGTCTCCATGATAGCCCTGCTCTGTGCTGCCTGCGACAGCGAACCCGTCGGCGTTGAGCCTGATGAGCCGGACACGGTGAGCGGAGACGTATCTTCGTATCTACAGGATTTGCCCTCCTGGAGTACATTTGCGCCGTCCGAGGCGAACCAAGCGCCTACCCCCACAGGGGATGCCACGGAGGAAGAGCCCGTCACCCGGGACGTCGAAAAGGTCGATGAAGACGGCAATGTTTACACCGAAGAAAACGTCGTCTACTCCTGCCAGGTGCAGCCCTACACGCTCACGCAGAACCCCGAGCAGATCGCCATGTACAGCCCGGATCGGGAGATCCTGTGGGCCGGCTCGCTCATCCAGGGCAAGAGCCACCGCGACGGCCTCGGCAGCCTGCTGGGGCTGCCCATCGCCGAGCGTGCACCCATCAACGTGTCCATTCCGAGCCTGGCCAACGACGACAACTTCCGCACAGTCGACCAGCCCACGCAGGCGGAGGTCGACCAGGCCATCGGCTCGATGATCGGCGGCGCGACGCAGAGTGGCCTCGCGACGCCCAGCACCATCGCCTTCGAGATGCAGACCTACCACAGCGAGCAGCAATCGGCGCTGCAGATGGGCCTCTCGGGGCGCTACCTCGGCTACGAAGGCTCGGCCAGCGGCTCCATCGACCGCAACGTGTCGGAAACGACGGTCACGGCGCAGTTCTATCAGAAGATGTACACCGTGGTGGTGGAGCCGCCGCAGGCGCCCGGGGACTTTTTCTCGGAGGGCTTCACGCAAGCCAGGCTGCAGCAGCAAGTGGACCAGGGCCGCATCGGGCCGGACAACCTGCCGGTGTACGTCTCGAACATCGTGTACGGCCGTATGATGATGTTCTCGCTGACCTCCACGGCGAGCGAGGAGGACATC
>JAAAOI010000121.1 GCA_009908945.1 Bacteroidota bacterium | reverse complement strand
AGGAGACGACCAAGGTGCTCACCGAGGCGTCGATTGCTGCGAAGGAAGACGAGCTCTACGGCCTCAAGGAGAACGTCATTGTGGGGCACCTCATCCCGGCGGGGACGGGGCAGCGCCGCTTCCGCGACGTGGTGGTGGGTTCCAAGACGGAGCTGGCCGAACTGCAGGCCGCTCTTGGCGGGGAGGACGAGGAAGAAGACATCCTCACGGCCGCCGAGCGCGCCTCTTCGGGCGACGGTGCTACCGAGTCTGTCGAAACGTCCTAACCGGCGTCGCCTGACGCCGAAAAAGGCGCTCAGCGCACAATGCGAACGACAACACCCATACAAAATGCCCCGGCTGCCATCTGGCGGTCGGGGTGTTTTTGTGTAGCTGATGGTGGCCCAGCCACCGGCGTGTCAGAGGAGCGCTCTACAGCACAAAACGCCGAAAGGCCGCCATCGTCGGCTTGATGACAGGTGCCGGTGTGCTCCGGGCCATGACGGCCTCCAGCGCGTCTGGCACCGGCACCGTGTCCCCGATGAGCGGCTCCACTACGGTGTCGAACTTGGCGGGGTGGGCCGTGGCCACAAGGACCCAATGGGCCCCGTCGACCCGCGCCCGGACCGCTGCTGCGGTGGCGGTGTGCGGGTCCCATACCGTATCCCAGGCGGAGGGACCGCGGCGGATTTCGTGTTCGATGGCGTCGTCCGTGACGAGGTGGGCCTCCACTTCCGCGCGCACCGCCTCGATGGTGGGCCAGTGGTGGCGGAGCCGTTCCATGTTGCTGGGGTCGCCTACGTCCATGGCCGTCGCCAGCGTCTCCTGCGTGGGCGTTGGGTTCCAGGTGCCATCGTCAAGGAAATCGGTCACGGAGCGGTTGGCATTGGTGGCCATCACCACGGGTCGCATGGGGCTGCCCATGGCCCGTGCATAGAGCGCAGCCACCGCGTTGCCGAGGTTGCCGGAGGGCACGATGAAACCGGGCACCGCGCCGTGGCGCGCGGCATACCACCGGCTGGCCGCCGCATAGTAGGTGAGCTGCGGCAGCAACCGCCCGATGTTGATGCTGTTGGCCGAGGAAAGGCGCTTCTCGCGCGACAGCACGTCATCCTGGAAGGACGACTTCACGAGCCGCTGGCAGTCGTCGAAATCGCCGGCCACCGCCACGGTCCGCACGTTCTGATCCCACCCGGTGAGCTGCCGCTCCTGCCGGTCCGAGACGCGGCCTTTCGGGTAACAGACCACCACCTCCACATTGGGCTTGCCGTGAAAGGCAGCAGCCACGGCGGCACCGGTGTCGCCCGAGGTTGCCACTAAAATGGTCAGCGGCTGATCGGCGCCCTCGTTCAGATAGGAGAGGGCGCTGGCGAGAAACCGGGCGCCCACGTCCTTGAATGCGGCCGTGGGACCGTGGAAGAGCTCCAGTACGGCCGTTTGCTGCCCGATATCTCGGAGTGGAACAGGAAAGTTGAAGGTATCCTCGCACAGCGCGTCCAGGCGGTCGGCCAGCGGGTCGCCGGCGAAGAAGGGCCGCAGCATGTGCGCCGCGATTGCCGGAAGCGAGCCCTCCGGCGCGTCCCGGGGATCTACTGACGGAAAATCTGCTGGCACGTACAACCCGCCATCCGGCGCGAGTCCGCGGGTGAGGGTTTCGGAGAGGGTGGCGCGGTGGGTGGCATCGCGGGTGCTAATGAAGTGCATGCAGGTGTGGGGCGATGGGGCGAGAGGAACTGCGGACCGTTGCCGGACGGGAAAGTCCGGCTTTGTAAGCGTTCAAGCTACGCCTCGCGGCGCGTCGCGCTCCATCCCCCATACAGTCCGCAAAGCGCGATTCCCCACTGCTCAGTTTATGGCTGCTTGGTCCATGGCACGGACCTCCCCACTGCCCAGCACGCTGCGCTCGATTTCCGGAGTGCCGGCATATATTACATCCCCCGAACCCATAATGCTGGCGCTTAGCCGATCGCGCGCGTGCACGTAGCAGTCGCCCGAGCCGGCAATCTGGACCTCCGCGCGTTCCACCTGCAAGTCCTCGGCCCGCACGTCCCCTGAGCCGGCAATGTTTGCTGCGAGACGTTCGGCGGTACCCCGGAGGTTGATCGATCCCGAGCCGGCAATGCTTACGGACACGGTGGAAGCCTGAAGCGGCATGTCGATGTCGCCCGACCCGGCAATCGCCACGGAGAGGCGGTCGCTGGTGAACGTATCCTGCACGACCACGTCCCCCGATCCCGCAACAGATACACCGTCCAGGGAAGGCAGCGTCACGTAGACGTCGGCTGTCCCCTCACGCTCGTTTCCCCCCCACAACCAGCTAAACCAACTGGTTTCCTGTGTACCGCGGATGCGCAGGCGCCCGTCCTCCACGACCGTTTCAATAAATTCAAGGGCTTCCTCGGCGGTCTCAATTTCGACCGCACGGGTTTCGCCCTCGGAAATGTAGAGGGTCCCCGAAATGGCAAAGCCGACGGAGGTGAACGCCTCTACGTCGCGGGTCTCACGAGCCTGAGCAAGCACCTCGGGTGTTGCGTGCGCCCAGCAGAGCAGGGTAACGAGCAGTGCGACGGAGGCCAGGCGGAGGTGGGTCATGGCAGGGGGGAAGCTAATGAGGAGGATGCGTGCACCACATTAGCCGCAGACGAAAAAACGGCTGAGAAGTTACGGTGAAGCATAAAGCGCCTCTTAGCCTGTGGCATTGATCGCGCCGTCCAGGAAGCTTACGGCCCTTCCGTACGGGAAACGCCCTGGCGATTTCATTTTGCAGTACGCGTGCAAATATCTACGTGCTCGTTTTTACGCAAATTATCTGGTTACATAAACTTCACATCTGTAAGTTGCACCCCCCCCTAAGCACTATCATATGTTCGAAAGCTATCCACAAACTTACCTTCAGATCCTTATGACCTTCGAATTACAAAAATTAGCACTTCGTATCGCTTATTTTTTTCATTTGCAGCGCTCAGATTTTCGCTCCTGACACAAGTATCGCCAGGGTCTCCTCCGAGATGTGATCAATATACAGCTCCGCTGAACATATAGTATATTGATCAAATATCTATTTTCTAAACATCCAAACCGGTGCAAATTCAAATAGAAGTATGAAGTCACTACTATCTATTATCGCCGGGCTCATAGCATTTGCACTGACAGCAGGATGTGCCAGCGATGCAGAGACAGATCATCTGTTCGACCGTTTTGCTCTGCAAGACACGCTGCATCTTGTTGAAGTCGTGGAGATCGGAGATGAAGAGGGGACGGACCTGGCCATGCCAGTCGCTCCGCAGTTGGGATCAGACGGTAATATTTACGTTGCCGATGCGGGCTACCGGGACATCCGCGTCTTTTCTCCAGACGGTGAACTCTTGCACACCATAGGAGGATTCGGTGAGGGTCCTGGCGAGTTTCGTTCCGCAGACATCCTCGCGCTTGGGGCACAAGATTCCCTATTTGTGTACGACCGCACGTTGCGCCGCCTGTCTGCGTTTGCCCCGCTGCCAGATCCGACCTTTGAATATAGTGCTGAAGTAAAATCGTCTGCGCTGCGATCACCCACTGAACTGTTTGCTGCTCGAAGCGGGGCGCTCTTTGCTGCCTACACCCGAGGAGTCAATCAAGAGGGGATGGAGGAAGGTGTGTGGATTGCTGAAATAAACCACAACGGGGAGATTATTAGTGACTCATTAGCTCATCTGCGTAACATGGAGGTCATTCGAGCCTCAAGCGGAGAAGGACATATGCAGGCTGTGGGCAAGCCGTTTGCACGTTATCCTGTACTCCGCCCGGGTCCAGCAGGATATCCTTGCTATGGGTGGACGGGGCACCTACAAATCCAGTGTTTGCGTGAAGACGGAAGTGCCAAGACGCTCATTGAAAGTCCTGTACCTTCCCGGTCAGTGACAGCAGAAGATCGCCAGGAGGCGCTTCGGCGTGTTGAGGATGCCCCTAACGCAGCTACGATGATTCAGGAAGAGGGCTGGCACGACGCACATCGAACGTATGAGTTGTTTACCATTGAAAGCCCCGAACGCATTTGGATTCAGGGGCTGTTCCACCCAGACGCTGCTGGCGACGCGTTTGGCTCTCTATGGCATGTCATCGACACTTCCGAGGAGGCCATTTACCCCGTCCACCTTGCCAATCCTGATGACCTCATCTTCGCTGTTCAGGATGCTCGCGCCTTCGCCTATCGTATAATTCCTGAAACGGACGAGGCGCGCATTGTCATCTACGAAATAGAGACGTAAAACGCTACAGACCGCCACACCTTAAAAAACGAAGAAAAGTATGCGCTTTGCCAATATACAAACTCACATCTCATACAGCCTTGGCACCCTCCTCCTCATTTTTGGTGCTTTGTTCTTAGCACCTCAGACAGATCAAGCGGAGCCTGTAACGACCGGTGCACTGGACATTGTAGTCACGTACGATAAAGGTGCATTTGAAGTGACTTGCTCGTCCGGATGCGACTGGGCTGAGATAAGCTGGGTCTGCGACGATGAGGGAACGGCGTGCAGTGTACGTCTGACGGAGCGTGGTCTTCAGGGGATACCATCATCACCAAAGGGCGAGTAAGAGCTCACGACTTTTCGTCGTCGTCCATCCGCCGCGCCCCTGAACTGGCCACCGGCGCCGTCCAGATGTCCGCATCCAGCTCTACGATGGCAAATGCCTCCGCCATGGCGGCTCCCACGCGCTGGGCGATCGCCTCGCTTTCGCACCAGGCAAAGACGCTCGGACCCGCGCCTGAGATGGAGCCCCCCAGCGCGCCCGCCTCCCGGGCCGCGGCCATCACATCGTCGAAGCCCGGAATAAGCCGCGACCGGTACGGCTCAATCAGCACGTCGTCCAGCGCACGCCCGATGAGAGCGTAGTCGTTCTGAAAGCAAGCCGCGATCAGCGCCGCCAGATTCCCCGATTGCTGCACGATAGCCTCCACCGGAAACGCCTGGGGCAGCACCGCGCGCGCCGAGCGGGTGGAGATCTGCATGTTGGGGTGGGCCAGCACCGTGTAGAGGCCGTCGGGCACGGCAATCGGGACGATATCGAGCGGGTCCAGGCTGCGCGTAAGGACAAGTCCGCCGTGGAGCATGGGCACCACATTGTCGCCATGCAGCGCGCCACTGGCCACGGCCTCGCCCTGCAGCGCGTAGTGCAGCACCTCTTCGTCCGCGAGGGGTGGGTCGACGAGGACCTGCGCCGCCTTCATCGCCGCCACCGCCGACGCAGCAGAGCCGCCCACGCCCGAGCTTAGCGGAATCCCCTTGTGGATGTGCACGCGAAAGCCATGCGTCAGGTGGCGGTCAGCGACCAGGTCGAGCAGACCCTTGGTGGCCGTGTTAGCCTTCGGCTGGCGCGGCAATTCGGTGACCGTGCCCGTTATCGTGCCGACCTCCACCGTGGGCGAGACGATGCGCTCCACGCGTACCTGGTCGAACACTGCGTCAAATGCAGCGCCCAGCACGTCGTAGCCGACGCCCACATTGCCAATGGAGCCGGAAGAGCGCGCGGTTGCTTCGGAGGGAAGGCCGTCGTTCATCAGTTGGGAGAAGGAAGCGTGGACAGAGGGATTCAGGACTGCACAATCCGCAGGAGATCGGCGAAGATGCCGGCGGCCGTCACGGCCGGTCCCGCGCCGGGGCCCTGCACGATGAGGGGGTTTTCGCGGTAGCGGGCCGTCCGAAACTGCACGATATTGTCGGTGCGGTGGATGCGGGCGAACGGGTGGGCGTCGTCGTAGCGGCCGAGCTTGACGGAGGCGGCACCGGTGTGGTCAATCTGCCCGACAAACCGCAGCACCTGTCCGGCCGATCGGGCATCCTGCAAGATCCGCGTCATGGCCTTGTCGTGGGCTGGCAGCCCCGCCATGAACTCATCTACCGAGCCCTCCGCAAGCGCATCCGGCACGAGGCTTTCCACCTCTACATCCTCCAGGCTTACGTCCACGCCCATCTCCCGGCCGAGAATCACCACCTTGCGGGCCACGTCCATGCCCGAGAGGTCATCGCGCGGATCCGGCTCGGTAAAGCCGTTGCCCTTGGCCTCGAGCAGGATCTCCGAAAAAGCGCGCTCGCCGTCAAACGCGTTGAAGAGATAGGAAAGGGTGCCTGAGAGGATGCCCTCGATGGCATGCACGCGGTCGCCGGTTTCGACGAGGTTGCGGAGGGTCTGGATGACCGGAAGGCCAGCGCCTACCGTTGTCTCATAGAGGTAGCGCGCCGACCCACCGCGCCGCGTCGTGTGCAGCGCGCGGTAGGAGGGGAGGGGGGCGGTGTTGGCCTTCTTGTTGGGCGTGACGATGTGGATGCCCCGCTTTAGCCAATCCTCGTAGCGACCCGCGACAGCGCTGCTGGAGGTGCAGTCGATGACCACCGCGTGCGGGTGGTAGTCCGTCTGCATGTGGTCGGCGAACGCCTCAAGGTCGGTGGGTGTGGACGCCTCGCCCAACGCTTCGGCCCAGGTGGCCAGGTTGAGCTGCTGCTCGGTGAGGAGCATGTGCTGGCTGTCGGCGATGCCGCGCACGCGGATATCGATGCGGTGCCGCGTGCGCAGCCGCGCGGCTTCGGTGGCGAGCTGGTCGAGCAGGGCGCTACCTACATTGCCCGGCCCGATGATGCCGACCGAGAGCGTGTGATTGGAGAGGTAGAAGCCGGCGTGGGCCGCGCGGAGGGCGCGCGTGGCGTCCGTGCCGTCGACCACCGCCGTGATGTTGCGCTCCGACGAGCCCTGGGCCATCGCCCGCACGTTCACCCCGGCCTGCCCGAGCGCGCCGAAGAAGGTAGCCGCAATGCCTGGGGTGCCGGCCATGTTATCGCCCACCACCGCCAGCACACTGCAGTCGCGGGTGACCTGCACCGGCTGCACCTTGCCCTGATGGAGCTCGGCGTAAAAGGCCGTTTCGGTGGCCTTGCGCGCCGCTTTTGCCTGCGTGTCCGGCACCGCAAAGCAGATCGAGTGCTCGGAGCTGCCCTGCGAGATCACCATCACCGAGACGCCGGCTTCTTCGAGGGCGCTGAAGAGCCGCCGCGCGATCCCCGGCACGCCCATCATCCCTGAGCCTTCGAGGTTGATGAGCGCCAGGTGGTCGATGGCCGCAAACCCTTTCACGGGGCGCTCGGCATCGCCCGCCGCGTGGATGCGCGTGCCGGGGTCGTCCGGGTTGAAGGTGTTGCGGATGTAGAGCGGGATGGTGCGGTCGAACGCAGGCGCGAGCGTCTGCGGATGGATGACGCGGGCGCCGAAGTAGGCCAGCTCCATGGCCTCGGGGTAGGAGAGGGCGCTGAGGCGCTGCGCATCCGGCACCTGGCGCGGATCTGCCGTCATGACGCCGTCGACGTCCGTCCAGATATGCAGCTCCCGGGCCTTCAGCAGGGCTGCGAAGATGGCCGCCGAGAAGTCGCTGCCGTTACGGCCGAGGGTGGTCGGGGCGCCGTTGGGCGTGCGCGCGACAAAGCCAGTGACAACGTACACATCCGCAGCGTTCTCTGCGCGCCAGGCATCCAACCGCACGCGAGTCGTCGCCCAGTCCACCACGGGCCCCATCGCCTCATGGCGCACGACGAGCACATCGCGCGCGTTCAGGAAGGCAGCGTTTACGCCGTCGGCTGCAAGGGTGGCGGTGAGCAGCCGGGCGCTCCACAGCTCGCCAACCCCCGCGATCAGCGCTTCCGCGGTTTCCGACACCGCCCCGAGCACCTCGGTGGCGCGCAGCACCGTGCGCAGGGTCTCGACGTCGGCCGATAGCGCAGCGGCCACGCCCTGGGCGGCTTCACCGGAGAGCAGCGCCTCGTGGGCGGCCTGCTGACGCTCAGCCAGGGCGTTGAGCGCGGCCAGCCGTTCCGGCAACGGGGTTGTCGCCTCCACCAGCGTGAGCAGCGCATCGGTGGTCCCGCCCATGGCCGACACCACCACGGCGGTCGATGATCCGCGATCGACGATCAGGTTGGCGACGTGACGGACATGAGCGGCATCCTTCAGGCTGGAGCCGCCAAACTTGTGAACGGTCCAGGATGAAGCATCGGACATGAGGGTGGGGCGGGCAGTGGCAGCAGAAGCGCAAACAAGGACCGCTTAACCGAGAGGCTCCGGGTGGGTTGCATTTTTCCGCGTGGGCGTGTGGGCGTTGTAT
>JAAAOI010000265.1 GCA_009908945.1 Bacteroidota bacterium | reverse complement strand
AACCAGCGCAATCGCTTCTCGCTCTCGGTGTATGCCGGGCAAGACGACCTCGTGCTGCCCTTCTTGGACGATGCCCTCTTCGACATTGCCTATGGCAACCAGACGCTCAGCCTCAACTGGACCCACCTCTTCTCGAACCGCCTCTTCTCGAATTTCACCTTCACGGGCTCCCGCTATTTTAGCGAACCGGTCGCTATCCTCTCTGGAACGGAGATCGAACAGGACAACACGGTCGTGGATGTGTCGGCGAAAGGAGATCTTGAGTTCGAAGCCAGCAATGCCCACCGGCTGGAGGCAGGCTTCTGGACGGGCCTGCTCTCGTTTTCGATTGCCAATGCGTTTCAGGGCGACGAAACCTTCGGGGAGTCCACCAACACGGCCTATGCAGAAGGGTACGTGCAGGACCGCTGGCGCCCCACCGACCGCCTGGAACTGACGGTAGGGCTGCGGGCCAACTACTTCGCCGAGGGCGACTACTTTCGCCTCGGGCCGCGCGCCTCGGCCGAGTACCGCCTGACGAACGCCGTGCGCCTGCAGGCCGGCGCCGGGCGCTACCATCAGTTCCTGACGCTGGAGACGAACGAGGCCATCTCGGCCTTCGACCAGTGGCTCACTACCGGCACCGGCGTCCCGCCATCCAGCGGCAACCAGGTGGTGCTGGGCGCCAAGACGCAGCTCACCGCCAACCTCCGCTTCGACGTGGAAGGCTACTACCGCTCCATGGATGACCTCTTCCAACTCAACCCGCTGCTCCCCGACCGCGCCGGGCTCGACTACGCCGAAGCGTTCGTGTTTGGCGATGGGTACGCGCTGGGCACCGAGTTCCTCCTGGAACGTACCGAGGGCGCGGTGACGGGCTTTGCGGCCTACACGATAGGCCAGACGCGCCGCCGCTTCGACGAGATTAACAACGGCCGCCGCTTTGCCCCGCGCTACGACCGCACGCACGACCTGAACGTGGTCGCCAACTACGACTTCACACCCAGCTGGCGGCTGACGGGCGTCTTCTCCTACGCTACCGGACAAGCCTACACGCCCGCGGTAGGGCAGTACCGCCTGGGCAACGACCCGGTGCGCGGCGCGGGCACCAACGTGGTGCAGTCACGCTTCAACGCCGACCGCCTGCCCGCCTACCACCGCCTCGACGTAGGGGTAACCCGGCGGGGCCGCTTCTTCGGCGTTGCCGATTACGAGCTACAGTTTCAGGTCATCAACGCCTACAGCCGGAGCAACACCTGGTTTTTCTTTTTTGATTTTGAGGACGACGGCTCCGTCACCCAGAACGACATCCCGCAAATCCCGATTCCGCTGCCCAACATCGCCTTCACGCTGCAGTTTTAATCATGCGGTAGCTCCCGATGGGGCCGGGCTTCCTTTTTGCATCATCTGCTGCCATGCGCCGACTTCCTATGCACCGATTCCTCGTGTTGCTGCTGTTGCCCACCGCCCTCCTCTGGGGGGGCTGCGACCTGCTGGAGCCCGAGCCGTTCGCATCCGAAATTGTGGTGGAGTCCTATCAGATCGAAGGCCAGCCCCTGGCCGAGGTGCGCCTGAGCCGCTCTGTAGACATCGACACCCGCTTCGTGTTTGAGGAGCAGGCCGTGCGCGGGGCCGAGGTGCGGGTGGCCCGCCTGGACGCCAGCGACGCCGTGGCGGAGGAAGTGTCCTACGTGGAGGCCCGCCCCGGGGTGTACCGCCCCGCGCCGGAGACGCCGCCCACCGTGCTGCCCCTTACTGCGTACCGCCTGCGCGTGTCCGTCCCGGAAACCGGCGAGACGCTCTCCGCCCGCACCCTGGTGCCCGGGGCGTTCGAGCTGCGCAGCGTGAGCGCCGACACCATCACGTTTCGCGATCGGCGCGCCCAGCTTACCCTTACCCAAAGCACCTACCCGGAGCGCCAAGCGGTGTACCTCTTCAGCACCGAGGCCCTGGACGTCGATGAGGCCAACCTGACCCCCTTCTACCGCAACATTTTTGAGAACGACGGCACCCTGGACGATCTACGCATCGCCAACTCCGGCCTCCTCAACGAGGCCAACTTCGACGTGGCTGACGATGGGCTCACCACCATCGACCTCCCCTGGCTGGGCATCGCCTTTTACGGCCTCAACCGCATCTTTGTGAGCGCGGTAGACGATAACTACTTCGACTTTATCCGCTCCCAGGATGCGCAGCAGGGCGGGCCGGGGTTCTCTCCTGGCGAGATCCCCAACGTGATCGACCACGTGGAGGGCGGGACGGGCCTTTTTGCCAGCCTGGCCCAGATTGAGGCCGACCTTGAGATTCGCTGTAATGACGCGGTAGACCCCCAGTGCCCGCCCGCGCCGTAACGCCGCTGGGATCTGCTCTACCCATCCTGCATACCTACAGAGGCTGGCCTCCTACCGGTGCCAGCACCCCTTCGCTCTCTACCTACTGCTCCCTTTGCCTGTGCGCCTCCTCGTTGTAGCCAACCGCGCCCCCATTCGCAAGACCGATACCGGCTGGTCGCCGTCCATTGGTGGCTTGGCCACGGCCCTGCTCCCCGTCCTCGAGGAACAGGGCGGCGTGTGGGTGTCGATGGGCGAGGAGCCCAGCCTCCCGGAGCGCCAACCCTACCCTGCCGACGACCCCAACTTCCACGTTCGGCGCGTGTCTCTCACCCAGGAAACGCTGGACAACTACTACTACGGGATGAGCAACCGCGTGCTCTGGCCGCTCTCCCACTACATGATTGAGCACATGGAACTCAACGATGCCTTCTATGCCGACTACCGGGACGTCAACCGGCGGTTTGCGGACGCGGTGGTGGAGGAGGCGCAGGCGGGCGATCAGGTGTGGGTCCAGGACTACCACCTGATGCTCGCCCCTGCCTTCATCCGCACGGACTGGCCCGAGGCGACCATCGGCCACTTCTGGCATATTCCGTGGCCGGCCATGGAGGTCTTCCGGATCGTACCACGGGCGCGCGACCTGCTGCGCGGGATGCTGGGCTGCGACCTCATTGGGTTTCACGTCGAGGAGTACGTCAAAAACTTTATCGAGAGCGCCCACGTGCTGCTGGGCGCAGAGGTGGAGGGCAACATCATCCACTGGGAGGGGCGTGAGGTGCGCGTGGAGACACATCCCCTGGGCATCGATACGGCCCGCTTTCAGCACATGACCGATGAGGAGGAGACCCAGCAAGCAGTGCAAAACCTCCGCGAGGAAACAGGCACCGAGCACCTCGTGCTGGGCATCGACCGGATGGATTATACCAAGGGCATTTTGAAACGCCTCTTGGCCTTCGAAACGTTTCTGGAAGACCACCCGGAGGCCCATGAGCGCGTCAGCTTCTACCAGATTGCCACGCCGAGCCGTACGAAACTCGAAACGTATCAGCAGATGAAGCGGGAGGTGGACGAGGCGGTGGGTCGCATCAATGGGCAGTACGGCACGGATACGTGGGTACCTGTCCATTATCGCTACCGGAAGTACACGCAGCGCGAACTGTGTGCCTTCTACAATGCCGCCAACGTATGCTTCATCACACCCCTCCGGGATGGAATGAATCTCGTCGCGCAAGAGTATGTGACGAGCAACACGGACGGGGTGCTCGTCCTCTCCGAGCTTACCGGCGCCTCTTATGTGCTGGAGGAAGCCGTGAAGGTAAACCCGTACGACCATAACGCCTTGGCCGATGCCATCCGTGCCGCCATCGAAATGCCGCGCGCGGAGCGGCAGCGGCGCCTGGACCGCCTGAAGGAGGCCACCCAACGCTTGGACGTGCACCGCTGGGCCAACCGCTTTCTGCAGGCCATGGATGCGGTGGCTGCGACGTGATCCGCTGGTCTGATTGCTGCCCCGCTGCTCCGCTACCCCTTTCGCCTCGCCACGGCTCTTGCGCATGCCCAAACCGCTCCCCCTCACCGATCAGCCGCTCTTCTTCCTGGACTACGATGGCACGCTCGCGCCCATCGTGGACGACCCCGACGCCGCCTATCCGCATCCGGCGGTGCCGGAGATGCTGCAGCATCTGTCGGCCACCCATCCCGTCTACATCGTCACGGGCCGGCATCTGCGCGATCTCGACGCCTTCCTGCCGGAGCTCAGCCTTCCGGCCATTGGGCTACATGGCGCGCAGGAAGGCGAACTGCACGGCACGGTGCAGGATCGGCTGACGCCCGACGACCGCGAAAAGCTCAACGCGATGCGTGCAGCGGTGCCCTCCATCGAGGGCGTCTGGGTGGAGGACAAGGAGCACACGTTTGCCGTCCATTACCGTGGCGCCGCGGACCCTGAAGCCGCCGCGCAGGCCATTGCCGCATGGGCCGAGGCAACGCCCGACACCCTCAACGTGATCTCAGGCAAAGACGTGGTGGAGCTGCGGCCCGCCCACCTGCACAAGGGCACCGCCGTGCAAGCGGTCGCCGCTCAGCACCCGAGCCGCACGCCCCTCTACCTGGGCGACGACGTCACTGACGAGGATGCCTTCCAGGCGCTCCCGGCCGAGGCAATCACTGTGAAGGTGGGGGGAGGCGAGACGGCGGCGCGGTTTCGCCTGCCGGATGTGCCCGCCGTCGTTGCCTACCTGCAGCGTTACCTGGCTTGACAGAGAAGGGGCCCAGCGCAACCGGCGCGGCCCGCCCTCCGCTACAAGCCCTCCGCTACAACACCTCCTCCGGCGTGTCGAAGTCGCCGCTCATGGCTGCCATCAACTCCCGAAACCGGGCCAGCTGGTTGAAGGACAGGCCCACCTCCATCGCACCGATCTGAATGGTGAGGCTGCGCGTCTTGAGCATCTCGCGATAATCCTCCAACGGTAGGGTGAGGCGGATGAACTCGCCCACCCCCACCAGCTCGGGATCCTCTCGCTTGGAGACGTCGCGCCAGGTGCGGCTCCATTCATCGCTCACGATGGAGACGTCGTCGTACTCCAGCCACATGACGTTGCGCGTACCGCTGGCCACCAAGAGGCGCACGTCCGCAGGGGTGCATCCGGCTCCCTCGCAGTCAGCTTGCGCTTTTACGTACAACACCTGCTGCCCCGACGTCCCCAACCCGCCTCCCCGGCGCGTAATGCGCACAGGGCGGGTCTCGTACGTCGACTGATCGCTGGACGCCTCGTAAGTCGTAGAGATGGACTCTCCAGTGCTCGCACATCCCTGTAGGCCAATCAGTGCCACCATAAGAATAGCCGTGGCGAGCACGGCGCTACGTATCGTTCTTGGAGTGCCAATGCGCATAAGCAGATCGTAATCTGGTGAATACTTGTGGTATCGGAACGCAATCAAACGCTGCAGCAGCTGCCCCCCTGCAGCACGCCACCCGTAGCGTACAGAGGGGCCTGGTTCTTGGGACTTAGGATCGGCGCCTTACATGCCCTGAGGCGGGCCTTCGTTAACGCGGACCTCCGTGGCCGTGCTCTCGAAGCTGATGGTGCCGGACAGCATCCCTTCCATGCCGCCGATCAGTTCTTCGATCTGCTCCCGCTGCGCCGGCGGCATCTGCTCCAGCTGGGTCTGCATCTGTTCCATTTGCTGCCGCATCTGGGTAATCTCGTCTTCCGACATCACCCCGGCCAGCTCCATCCGCATGGTAAACGGGTACCGCACACCGTCCACATCCTGATAGTCGGACAGGTTGAAGGTCATATCTGCCGTTCGAATCTCCGACTGCCCGCCGGGCATGCCCTGGCCAAAGTCGCTGGTCATTTTCGACTCGATGCGCCGGATGACTTGGCTATCGGTGTCGATATGGATGCGCACGTCTGTCACTTCGGTGCTTTCATCGAAGGTCTCGCCCTGCTCCTCTGCGAGCGCCCGGGCCAGCGGGGTCATGTCTTCGATGTACACCACCTCCACGGACTGGCCGTCTATGGCTTCCGATCCTTCGTACACCGCGCTGTCGGCGAAGTAATCGGCCAGCATCGTGTTGATCAGAAAGGGATCGTTCTGCATGGGCGAGGGCACGTCGCCTTGCATCATGTCGGCCATCCCACCTTCCATGCGGGTGCGTGCCGTGAACGACGAGCCGTCTTCTGTGCGCGTGTAATAGGTCGTCATTTGGTCGAACATGGCCATGGAGCCGCCGACGGTGCTCACCACGGTGATGTTGTCCACGCCCTCGACGCGGTCCGCTTGGGCGTCGGCAAGGGTACGTAATAGGGTAGCGGCCGATTGACCGTACACCGAGGCGGGGCCCACAAGGAGCCCGGCCATCATAAAACATGCAATAAGCGAAGATCGGATAGCGCGTGGCATAGGCGGAAGTATGGAGTAGGGGCAACATGAGAATGAGGCGGACAACCGGGGCGGAAGCCTCGATAAGCGCGGAGAATATACCTTTAGCGTAGGAAGAAGATCACGCAGGGTCAGCTCTGGGTCGCCTCATCAACCGGCTCCAGGCGGTACAGCCCTGCGTCTGGGCCGTCGGTGAGGACGTAGAGGTACCCGTCGGGGCCAGTTGCGACATCACGGATCCGGCCGATTTCGTTGCGCAGCAGCTCCTCCTCATGGACGACCTCGTTGGCTTCGCTGAGCTCGATACGCAGGATCTTTTGATGAGCCAGGGCCCCCATGAAGAGGTGACCGTGCCAGGCAGGGAAGCGGTCGCCGGTGTAGAACGCCAGGCCGGAGAGGGCGGGCGACGGATCCCAGTATGTGACCGGGTCGGTGACGCCGGGCGCGGTCGTGTCCCCAATGGGCTCATGGGGCGTGGAGTAGGTGTCGCCGTACGAGACGACGGACCAGCCGTAGTTATTCCCGGGCTCAATGAGGTTTAGTTCATCGCCTCCGTGCGGCCCGTGCTCGTGCTGCCAAATGGCGCCACCGTCGGGGGCAATCGCCATGCCTTGCTGGTTGCGGTGGCCGTAGCTATAGACTTCGGCGAGGCCCTCGTCGCTCCCGACGAAGGGATTGTCCGCCGGCACCGACCCATCCCTGTTGAGCCGGACCGTTGCGCCGACCGAGGTGGTTGGCGTCGGAAGGTCGATCACCTCTTCACGGCGCTGCCCCCGTTCCCCCAGCGCCACGAGCAGCGTGCCATCCCCTAAAAACGCGATCCTGGACCCAAAGTGGTAGTTGGGCTCCAGAAAGGGCGTCTGCCGGTACAACTCCTCCATGTCAGTCAGCGCTGCGCCGTCGAGCCGAGCCCGGCTGAGCACTGTGCCGCCGGTCTCCCCTTGGCGCACCGCATACGTGAGATAGATCCAACCGGTCGCCTCATAGTCCGGCGCCACCCGCACATCGAGCAGGCCTCCTTGATTCTCGGCCCAGACCTCCGGCACATTCGAGAGCGCGGTTCGCTGCGGTCCGTTTACAAGGTATAGCGTGCCCCCTCGCTCGGTGATAAGCATGCGCCCATCCGGCAGCCAATCAACCGCCCACGGGTGTTCGAGGCGGTCGACCACCCGTACCACACGGAACGTCGCTTCTTCCGAGGCAACGTCGTCGATAATCACCTCTCCGTCCGGCACCGTTTGAGCGGCAGCGGTCCCGCCGGTATCGGCCTCACCGCCGGAGCCACAGCCCATCATGAGCCCAAGGAAAACGACGGGAAGCAGTAGACGAAGCAGGCGGCGGGCCGGGGGATGAAGCATAGAATATGCAACGAAATGAGAACAACACTACGAACGTTCGTATGCGCGGCGGCGCGTAATTCTCCGCAGCACCGTGTTGCAGGGCGTGCCCGTTCCTTAAAGTTTGCGTAACGTCGCAGGCCACGACGAACGGTTCAGGCAGGCGGGCGGGGCTTCGGGTACGTAAGAACTGTCATTTCTGCCGGCCTGCATATCACGGCCCCATGCTACCGTACGTTGTGACACGAAAGCGGCTGATGCGTGCAATCAGCGGTGCACGGCTGCCCGCAATTGCTGCAACGGGCGTGACACCATCTCCCGCCGCCTTGCCGATACGCAAGCTTGCGGTTTGCATCGTCGCCTGTTGAGTAGGCCGCTCATCCAGGCGATCAACGGCTCTGTTACAGACACTGCCTGCTACTGCTACCTTTACCACACGCCACCGGCATCATGCAAGGCCCACCTTAACCGCGCTACGCAAGCGGCTCGGGTACACGTTGCGCGGATGCCCCCGACGGCAACTCTGACCGATCGCAGCACGTCCGCTGCTGGGGCAAGGTGCTGTTTCCGCCGTGCAGCCGAGCCCGTCGATGCTGCCCCCGGCGCACGCGACGGGCCTGCTGGAAGAC
>JAAAOI010000054.1 GCA_009908945.1 Bacteroidota bacterium | reverse complement strand
CAGGCCCTCATCGCGGCGAAGGCCGGGGCTACGTACATCAGCCCGTTCATGGGCCGGCTGGACGACATCTCCTCCGACGGCCTGGCTCTCGTGCGGCAGGTGGTGGAGATCTACGACAACTACGGCTATGAGACGGAAGTGCTGGCCGCCTCCATTCGTCACCCGATGCACGTGGTCGAGTGCGCACGCATGGGCGTGGATGTGGCGACGATGCCGCTGGATGTGATCAAGAAGCTGCTGCACCACCCGCTCACGGATAGCGGCCTGGAGCGCTTCCTCGACGACTGGGCCGACTACCAGGAGCAGCAGAAAGAAGCAGCTACGGCATAGGACGGAGCCAGCCCAGGGCGGCCTGGGTAGCTCCTGACGGCGCCAGCAAAAGCTGCGGCCACAAAAAACGCCTCCTCCGCACAGGGCGGGGGAGGCGTCCGTCGTTCAGGTAGATGATCGTAAGCCGGCCGCGTGCCTACTGGTCACCGTTTTCCGAGGGGTCGCGGAAGTAGACCTGGTCTTCCAGCATTTCGTTGATGGCTTTCTCTGTAGGCTCAGGATCAAGCTCATACTTCACCGTGATGCGGCGCTGCTCCTCGGCAAACCGGGGGTCTTCCAGTTCCGGCTCAAAGCCTTCAAAGTAGGCCAGCTTATCATCCAGCTCGGCCTTCTCTTGCGAGGCAATCTGGCGGGAGCGCTTGGCCAGGATGGCCAGCGCCTCGTACAGGTTGCCCGTCTGGTCGGCGAGCTTGTCAACGTCGATGGTTTTGATAGCCATAAGGTGCTACGGGAGTCTGGGTACGTAAAATGGGCGCACGCGGCTCGTGCTCACCTGCGTGCAAGCCAAAGGAAAGGCGCAGGGGCTCACATGTTCCACTGCTGCGGCTCGGGGACGAAGGTCCACACCGATGCCTACTCTATGTGGATCGCATACCGCCGCACCTGGGGGAAGGGGTCGGTAGTGGTGGTGTAGAGCTTGCCGTCGGGACCCACGGTCATCGGCCGACCAATCGCCGCCGTCTGCATCCCCTCGTAGTGGATGCGTCCGCGGAGCTGACCCTCGGCGGTGAAGAGGTCGAGGGCGGCGTCGTAGGTCACCTCGGGCACGTCCTGGTCGCGCGCCTGACGGCGGACGTGCGCGTCGGGGTCGGTAAGGTTCGTCGGCCAATAGCTGTGTACCAGCAGGTGGTCGTCCAGGCGGAGGGGGGTGGAAAGGCGGCTGAAGGAAGACATCCGCGCGCTCTGCTCGCCCGCGTAGACGCCGGGCGGAACGAGCCTATCTTCGTCGGTGCGCTCGATCTGGCGCACCAACTGCCCGTTGAGGGTGTATTCCTCAAGGATGTACGACGTAGCATCGGCCACCCAGAGGCGGTCGCCCGCCAGGCGGGTGCTGCCGCCATACCCAAAGAACTCGGGCAGCTCAAAGCCTATCGGGCGTGCGAACAACGTGTCCGCGACAGCGAGCGCGTCAAGATCTACCCGCATGAACCGTTGTGGCTCGCCGTTCCTGGCGCTGCTGGATGCTACGAGTTGTCGGTTGTGGAACCCGATGGGGTTCATGAAGAAGCCGCCGCCTTCGATGCGGCTGGCGTCGTAACTCTCCAGCAGTTCGCCGTCAAAACTCCAGCGCTCCCACCGCTGCCCCGACTGGTTGACCACCAGCAGGTCGCCTTCCGGACCGGGCGCGAGTCCAAAAGCGTTCTGAAACTCCCCCGGCCCTTCGCCCTCGCGGCCCTGCGACCACCGCACGGTGCCGTCGGGGTTGAACGCCACGAGGCGGTGGTTGCCCCGGTCCAGCAGGTACACGACGCCCTCATCATCGACCACCACGCTGGAGGTGCCCGCGAGCATAGCTTCTTCGGGCGCGTCCGCCACGCCAAACGTCTGCTCCAGCTCAAACTGGAGCGGGGCGTCGTCGGGAGTCCAGACCGTCGTCGCGGAGTTGATGGCGTACGTCGCGCCGTCGCGTTCGTCCAGGGTGAAGCCGGTGTCGCCCGCGTCGGTCCCACAGGCGACCAACGTCAGCGCTACCAGGAGGCAGAGCAGCAAGCGAGTCATGGAGCAAAGGAAAAAAGTTTAACGGACTTCGTACGGCCTATATAGTAAATCATGTTTTCAGATGCAACGCTGCTGCTGGTGTGGGATTCACGAACGAAACCCTGCCTTCTGTAGAAAGGTAGCTACGCTCCGTATCGCCCTCTACATTGTGTGTATTCTCATGGTGCGTCTCCGTCGGGTCCTCATGTTCTTGTTGTGCTGTAGCCTCGTGGGGCTGATGGCCGGGTGCGGGGGCGCGGGCCCGACGCCAGAGCCTATCTTCTTCGATTCGCTGGGTACAGGGGTATCCGCTACATTCGATGCCGATACCACGGAGGTGGTGGTGCGGACGGCGGAGGCGTGGGCGGCCATTCGCGACGAGATGCGCCCACCGCAGCCGTTCCGGTCGGTCGACTTTGACGAGGATATGGTGGTGGTGCTGGCGCGGCAGGCCGACTCCGGGGGCTACAGCGTCGATGTCCGCCGGGTGGAGCGGGTGGGCGATGAAGTGGTGGTGCGCTACGTATGGGGCGTACCGGAAACCGATTGCATCACCCTACAGGGGGAGACCACCCCCTTCCGCGTGGTCGCCTTTGAGCGGGTGGAAGGCGCGGAGGTCCGCTTTGAGTCGCGCCGGCAGATTTACCGCTGCTCGCCCCGTGGTGGGCTGTAGCCAGGCTTAGGCCGGTACGTGCGCCTCGGCCGGCGTGCGGGTCGGCTGTGCGTGGCGCGTGGTGCGCAGCGTAAACCCGTTCACGTGCTCGTGCAGCACAGCCGTGAGCTCGTTGAGCTCGGTAGCGGCCTGCGCCACCTCCGATACATCCGCCGCTGCTTCGCCGGCCACCTGAGAGATCCCCACGACGCTACGCGAGATCTGCTCGCCGGTGGTCGACTGTTCTTCCGTTGCCGATGCAATAGCGTCCACCTGGGCGGTGACCGTGGCCACGCCCTGCACGAGCCCCTGCACGGCTTCCCCGACGTGCTCGGCCAGTTCGATGCCGGCGTCCACCTCGTTCTGGCCAGCGCCAATCGCTTCTACAGCGTCTTGCGTTTCCTGTTGGATGGCGTCGATCATCGTGGTGATTTCTCGCGTCGCTTCCGCCGTGCGTTCGGCCAGGAGGCGCACCTCGTCGGCCACCACGGCAAACCCCTTGCCGTGCTCGCCCGCTCGGGCCGCTTCAATGGCAGCGTTGAAGGCGAGGAGGTTGGTCTGGTCCGCGATCTCGTCGATGGTCTGCACAATCTGCCCGATTTTATCGCTTGAGGCGCCCAGGCGGTTGATGGTTTTGGCGGACGACGCCACCACGTGCCCGATGTCGTTCATCTTGTCCACGGTCTGCTGCACCATCGCCCCGCTCTGTTCGGCGGTTTGGCCGTTGGCCTGCGTGATTTCCGCCGTGCGGGTGGCCGACTCGGCGTTGTCCTCGATGGTGCGGGCCATCTCGGCCATGGCAGCGGCTACCTCATCGGCCTGCGCGGCTTGTTCCTCTGTGCCGGTCGCCAGTTGCTCGGACGCCAGCCGCAGCTGGTCGGCGGTGGTGCGGGTCTGTTGCACGGCCTCCATCACGCGCACCAGCAACTGGTGGATGTTGTCCACCGCTCGGTTAAAGCCGCGGTAGAGCTGCCCGATCGCATCCGAGCGGTCTTCGGGAAGGGCGATGGTCAGGTCGCCATCGGCGAACTGCCGCATCTGGTCCAGCATGTAGTCCACGCTCTGCTCCAGGTCCTGCTGTTGCTCCTCCACGCGTGCGGCCATCGCCTGTGCCTCTTGGGCTTGCTTCTTGGCGTGCTTTTTCTCCTCGTCCAGCGCGGCCATCATATCTTCCAACTCAGCCTGCTGCTGCTCGGTCGTGGCCTGGGTTGTGGCAACCTCCAATTGTTGCTTCGCGGCCTGCACGCACCCGACGGTCAGGAAGGCGACCTCCACCACGACCCAGCCCGCGTGCTCAAAGATGCGAAACTCGCTGCCGGTGATGACGCCGAAGATAGACTCTGGCCAGAAAAAGCCGCGAAGGAAGTGGTCAGCCGCCGCCACCGCAGCCCCGGTAATCAGCACGGGCCAGTCCTGGTACATCGACAAAATGGCCAGCGAGACAAAGATGTGGAAGTGCGTTTCAATGCGCCCTCCGGTAAGGTGAATCAGCAGCGCAGACACCAGCAACTGCGCGGCTGCAATGGTATGGCGCGTGTACCATTGCGTGGGGCGCACATACGCCAAGGCCGCTGGCCCCAGCGTGATGAGTCCGCCCAAGCCCACGGCCGCGTACACGTGCAGATGCGTCTCGGCCTCCCCGCCGACCCACGTCTGAGGTGTTACGACAAACGCCACGACGATCGCGCCTATCCACTGCAGCACCATCAAGATGGCAAACAGCCGATCGGTGCTGCGGAAGGTGCTCTTGCGTAACTCGTTAAAAAGGACCGTTTGCCGCTCATCGAATGCCTTGGGGGTACCGGGGGTCATAGACATGGCGGTGTGTCTGAGAATGAATGCGTGAGAAGAGAGGGGTTACGAGCGTGCGCCGTGCTGTTGATAGAGCGCGCAGCCAAAAACAGGAGGAGTGGTGTGCTCGGGCGGGCGGCCATCAATCAGGTCGATCACCGCGCGGCGCCCGATGTTGTCGCCTTCATGCCCGCGCGAGGCCGTGATGCCGCCCGAAAACTGCAGTACATGGCCGGCGTCGTAGAAGAGCACCTGCCCGGACGTGATCGCGCCAAAGCGCCGCGCCTCGGTGGCCTGGACGTCGATTCGGGGCGTGACCCCGGGGATGCGTTCGGCCAGGCGCCACAGCGCAGCCTCGTGCACCCAGGCGGCATCGTAGCCTTCTGGCTGCACGAAAAACACGGTGGTCGCCACCGTACCCGCGGCCTGGTGCAGTAACCGCTCCAGTTCCCGTATTGTCGCCCGCGTGCAGGGGCAGCGCGGATGAGCGAAGACAAGCAAGTTGCCCTGCGCGGCCGCCGGCGCGATGGACGCATCCGCCGGCCAGGTCTGCGGGGCCTCAGCCGAGGCGCCTGCCCCAAACTCGTAGGATGTAAGCAGCGTAAAGCCCACAACCACGGCGATGGCCCACAGCCCAAAAGCGCCGCCGAATAACAGATGCTGTCTCATCACGGGATAGGCTCCAATGCGCTCTCATGAACGGTCGGGTACAATCGCGTTGAGCACACAGGCGTGCCCTCGCACAGTGGGGAGTATCGGCAGGGCATGCGTAACCTAAATGTTGCAGGTACGTGCGGGGCCACCCACCGTGCCAAGGGCGTGTCATGGGAAGACCACACGGCCGGTGATGTACACACCACGTTGCCTCAGGGTAAAAGCTGTTACCACAATAGTTGTAATTGTATAGCCGATCCCTTACTGTTGCAGGGTGCCAGCAGTCAACTGTTTCTTCATGTGCACATCTGTCCCGCCTGTTCGCTGTAGCCCGGCACGTTATGCCCAAATCGCCTTCGTCTTCACCGGTTGATGCCCTTTCCGCCAACGGCGGTCCTGATGCAGCACCCACCGATGCTTCTTCCCCCACGCCTCGCCGGTTTCAGGCCTGGCACGGCGCCGGTATCGTGCTTCTGCTGGCCGTGGGCGGTTTGTTGCTTTACGGTTTCTGGCCGGTGCTCATGGGGACGGTGGAAGAGGAGGACCGCCCCGAGGTGGAGGCGACGGTGAGCGAGGCGCAGATTGAGGTGGTGGAGGTCACCCCTGTTGATTTCCCGCTGCGGGCGGAGGCGACCGGCGCCCTGGCACCGTGGCGGCAGAGCGCCATCAGCGCGGAAGCGGGTGGACGGATCGTGGAGCGGCCGGTGGAGGAAGGGCAGCGCGTGGCGGCCGGTGCGGTGCTCTACCGCTTGGATGACCGGGACGTGCGCATCGAGCTGGAGGAAGCGCGCTCGGACCTGCTGCAGGCCCGTGCCGAATATGGCGTAGCGCTGCGCCAGGAAGATGCCGCGCTTGCGCTCCCGGATACGTCGTTTGTGGCGGAGCGCCGGGCGGCCTACGAAGAGGCGCAAGCGGCCCACGCCCGCGGCGAGATGTCGGATGCGGCCCTACAGACGGCGCGCCGGCAATACGAAGCCGCGCAGGTGCTTACCGGGCGCGACCGCTCCGCCGTGCAGGCGGCCGTGTCGGGTCTGGCCGCCGCCGAACAGCGCCTCGAACGGGCCGAACTGGCCCTGGAGCGCACGCGCATCACCGCCCCGTATGGCGGACGCGTGGCCGACCTCGAAGCCGAAGTGGGGCAGCGGGTGGGCGCAGGCGAGGAAGTGGCCAAGCTGCTGGATGACAGCCGTATGAAGGTGCGTGTCGACGTGTTAGAAAGCGATCTGGTGCGCATGACGCAGGGGGGCACGGTGCGCGCCCGGCTGCCCGCGCTGGAGGACCGCACCGTGGAGGGCACCATCCATGCCATCAATCCGCGCGTAGACCCGGCGACCGGGACGGGCCGTGTTACCGCGGCCATCCCGAACCCGGACGGTCGGCTCGTGGGCGGGCTGTTCGCTTACGTAGAGCTGGAAACGGAGCGGCTGCCCGACCGCCTCGTGGTCCCCGCCGACGCCGTGCTGGTCCGGCAGGGGCGCGACCTCGTCTTCCGCGTCGCCGACGGCCGGGCGGAGTGGGTCTATGTGGAGGTCGGCGCCCGCTCCGGCGACCACGTCGAAATCACCGACGGCCTCCGCCCCGGAGACCGCGTCGCCGTCGCCGGCCACTTCGCCCTCGCGCACGATGCGCCCGTGGAGGTGGCGGCGGTGCAGGAGGTGGCGCCGTAGGTCAGGAGACGAAGAAACGAGGAGACGAAGAAACGAGGAGACGAAGAAACGAGGAGACGAAGAAACGAGGAGACGAAGAAACGAGGAAACGAAGAAACGAGGAAACGAAGAAACGAGGAAACGAAGAATGTAGGAAACGAAGAATGTAGGAAACGAAGAATGTAGGAGACGAGGGGGCGAGCATATTTGGGAATTTGGCAGCTATTGAAACGAAACCAAGACGCTGATGGGGGAGCCGATTAGGGACTTTAAACAGCTGAGGGTTTATCGCGACGCGTTCGATCTGGCGATGGAGATCTTTAAAATTAGTTCTGGCTGGCCTAAGCCGGAGCGGTACGCGCTCACCGATCAGATTCGCCGTTCCTCGCGGGCGGTGTGTTCCAATGTGGCTGAAGCCTGGTTCAAACGAAGGTATCCCAAGCATTTCGTGAGCAAACTGAGTGATTCAAGTGCTGAGGCAGCAGAAACGCTCGTCTGGCTGGATTTCGCTCGGGCCTCCGGCTACCTGAAGAAGAATCGACACCGCGACCTGGAAACACGTTACCGCAAAATCATCGCCGGCCTCGTCCGCATGATGGACCGACCCGATCAATGGTGTGTCGCGGAAGAGCTAATCAGCTACCATAGCACGCCTTAATTCCCGCAATGCCTGCAAAGCCACGCCCGCTCCATCCTCGACTCCTCGACTCTTCGACTCTTCGACTCCTCGACTCGTATAGAAAATCAGCAACATGCCCATCCCACCACCACTCAATCAAGTAACGAAAGCCGCTAAATGAAACCCCTCATCGCCTGGTGCCTGCGCCGTCCGGTGACGGTGGTGGCGGGCTGCATCTTTGTCGTGGTGCTGGCCTCGGTGGCGTACGTGCGCCTGCCCGTGGCGCTGCTGCCCGACCTGCGGTTTCCGTCGCTGGCGGTGTGGACCGCCTACGCGGATGTGCCGCCGGAGCGGGTGGAGCGGACCGTCACGCAGCGGGTGGAGGAAGCCGTATCGGGCACGCAGGGGCTCCGCCGCGCCACCTCGCGCAGCCAGCTGGGCGGCAGCCTGGTGCAGCTCGACTTCGGGTGGAACGTGAACCTCGACCTGGCGCTGCTGGACGTGCGCGAGCAGATCGACCGCCTCGGCGACGCCCTCCCGGATGACGTAGAGCGTCCCGTGGTGCTCCGCCTCGACCCCAGCGACCGCCCCATCATGATGGTGGCGCTCCGCCAGACCGGGCCGCAGGAGCTGACGCCCGTCTCCGAGCGGGGACCACCACAAGATGCGCTCGCGCCGAGGCCTACGCTTGAGGCTCCGCAAGACCTGGTCGCGCTCAAGCGGCTCGGGCAGGAGGTCGTCAGCCGCCGACTGGAGCAGCTGAGCGACGTGGCCCGCGTACGTGTCACCGGCGGGCATGAGCC
>JAAAOI010000025.1 GCA_009908945.1 Bacteroidota bacterium | reverse complement strand
ATCTTGAATGCAGGCCTGAAAAGCGTGACGGCAGGCGCGAACCCCATGGACCTGAAGCGCGGCGCTGACGCTGCGGTACAGAAGGTAGTGGCCCACCTGCGTAGCCTGAGCGTGGATACGGAAGATAAGGACCGCATTACGCAGGTCGCCTCCATTTCTGCGAACAACGACCACGCCATTGGCGAACTGATTGCGGATGCGTTTGAACGCGTCGGCAAAGATGGTGTCATTACGGTGGAAGAGGCCAAGGGCACGGAAACGTTCCTTGAGGTGGTCGAAGGAATGCAGTTCGACCGTGGGTACCTCTCCCCCTACTTTGTGACGGACGCTGACAACATGGAGGCCGTGCTTGAGGATCCGTACATCCTCATCCACGACAAGAAGATCTCCACGATGAAGGACCTCCTGCCGGTACTGGAGAAGGTCGCGCAGACAGGCAACCCCCTCCTCGTGATTGGTGAAGATGTGGAAGGCGAAGCCCTCGCCACCATCGTCGTCAACAAGCTGCGGGGCACGCTCAAAGTGGCTGCTGTGAAGGCGCCGGGCTTTGGCGATCGCCGCAAGGCCATGCTGGAAGACATTGCAGTCCTGACGGGCGGCACGGTCATCAGCGAAGAGAAAGGGTACCGCCTCGAAAATGCTACGCTCGACCAGCTCGGCCGCGCCGCTCGTGTGGTTATCAACAAGGATGACACGACGGTTGTAGACGGCGCTGGCGACAATGAGCAGATCAAGGCTCGCGCCCAGCAGATTCGTCAGCAGACGGAATCCTCCACCAGCGACTATGACCGTGAGAAGCTGCAAGAGCGGCTTGCGAAGCTGGCTGGTGGTGTTGCGGTGCTGAAGATTGGTGCGGCCACAGAGCCGGAGATGAAGGAGAAGAAGGCTCGCGTGGAAGATGCCCTGCAAGCGACCCGCGCAGCCGCAGAGGAAGGTATCCTCGTAGGCGGCGGCGTAGCGTACATCCGTGCGCTCTCGGCACTGGAGGATGTAGATACCATCAACGAAGACCAGCGCATCGGGGTAAGCATCATTCGCCGCGCGCTTGAAGAGCCGCTGCGTCAGCTGGCGCAGAATGCCGGTCTCGAAGGCTCCATCATTGTGCAGCGGGTGCGCGAAAGCGAAGGCAACTTCGGCTTCAACGTGCAGACCGAAGAATACAGTGACCTGTTTGAGACCGGGGTCATTGACCCGACCAAGGTTACGCGCACCGCACTGGAAAACGCTGTGTCGGTTGCGGCCCTGCTCCTGACCACGGAATCCGTGATCGCTGATCGTCAGTCGGAAGATGATGACGATGGCGACGGCATGCCCGCCGGCGGTATGGGCGGCGGCATGGGTGGCATGGGCGGCGGCATGGGCGGCATGGGTGGCGGCATGGGCTTCTAAACCAGCCTATGTAGCACATCCTGTGCGCCCGGCCCACGTGCCGACATGCACAGCACCAGCGGGGCCACCTCTTCGGGTGGTCCCGCTTTTTTATGGGGCCTTGCGGCGATACCGGAGCCTGGCAGCGCCTCTCGTTGCCCGTCCGCGCTGCGATTGCGATCGTCACGGCTGAAGCCTTGGAGCGGGTGGCTGGGCCGTAGGACCATAGGCTGCCGCGGGACCTGTTGGCCCTGCCCCTGCAGCGGTGGCCTGCTTTGTAGGCGATGCACGCCGCCCCAGCCGCTGCCTCAGTCCTGCGGTCGGATATCCACAGGAAGCGTGACGTGAAAAGTGGTGCCTTCCCCCTTCGTGCTGTCTACTTGAATGCGACCGCCGACCCGTTCAATCAGCCGGCGCGACACAGTGAGGCCAAGGCCGCTTCCCTGGTACGAACGTTCCAAGCCACTGCTCTCCTGCGCGAACTCGTCGAAGATATGAGTGACGAAGGACGCGTCAATGCCTACCCCGGTGTCTTCAACGGTCAGGTGGACAGCAGTGCCATCGTCTGAGCGGCGAAGCGCGACCTCTATGTATCCATCGGTGGTGAACTTGAGCGCGTTGTCGAGCAGGTTGTGCACAACGCGTACCAGCAAGCGGTGGTCTTGATACGCAGGCATGGCCTTTTGCACGGTGCGCAGCCGAAGGTCGATGCCTTTCTGATCTGCCAGCGGCTGAAGCGTGTCAATGACGCCGTGAGCGACCTCCACCAGATTCACCGGCTCGGGGGAGAGTGCCAGCGTCCCGGCCTCTAATTGCGCAAGGTCGAGCATGGAGTCGAGCGTGAGCAGCAGGCGCTGGCCGCTCCGTTCGATGAGATCCACGAAGCGCTCATACTTCGCGCTGATCCCTTTGCGCATAATCGACGTAAAGCCGAGGATCACGGTAAGCGGCGTACGAACCTCGTGTGTGATATTCGTTAGAATCGCGGACTTTATGCGTGAAGCCTCCTCCGCTCGCTCCTTCGCCGCGATGAGCTGCTGTTCCACGGCGCGGCGCTCCGAGACATCGGAAAGAATCCATACGATGCCAACGATAGTGCCGGTGTCGTCCCGCACGCTATCCACGCGCAGGGCTACCGGCACAGGCGCATCGTCCGCCCCGTGCAGTTCGAGGTCGCCGCGCCATGAGTGGCCACCGTTCATCGCGGCGCGCACGGCAGCTTCAGCCTTCTGCTCCCCGATGAGCGCCGCAGGGCCCCCATGCGTTTCATTGAGCGTAGCAGCGTCGCAGCCCACGAGTTCGGAGAACGCGGCATTCTGATACGTGACGCGCCCTGTAGGCTCGAGCAGGGCTACAGCATCACTCGTGCTTTCCACCGCTTTGCTTATTTGCAAGAGTTGGCGCCGCGTGCGTTCGCCATCGGTGATATCGAGCAACACGCCAAGCGCATGCGGTTTTCCGCGCAACGTGACCGCCTCGAACGTGCCGATGGCTACGCGCGGTTCACCGCCGGGCCGGCGCAGATGAAGGTACGTCGGCGCCATTGGGCCACCGTTGGCCGGTTGGTGCAGAAGGCGTCGGACGGCGTCGGGGTCACGCCAGAAGTCGCAGCGTTCCAGCTGCCTGCCGGTGACCTGATCGGTGGGGCAACCCGTAAGCTCGGCGAAGGCGGCGTTGGCATCTACACAAATACCATCGTCGGTGCGAGCCAACACCAGCGCCGCGGGCACAGCCTCAAAGATGTGGTGAAAGAGATCCTGAGTGTTCGTCAGGGCCCGGCGCATGTGATGTTGGTGGGACATGTCGCGCGCGGTGCTCAGCATAGCCGGCTGGCCATCGTGCAGGATGGGCACCATCACCGTTTCCACCACTCTTTCTTCGCCATCCAGCCGCTGGATGCGGTACTGAACCGATCGGCGCCGGTCGTCGGCATTGAGGTGGGCCAGCACGGTTGGGAGGTCGTCTGGGTGAATGAACTCCCACACTGACTGCCCCACAACAGCCGCGGGCCGATCGGCGCCAAGGAGATGCGTGCACGCGGCGTTGGCATACACAATCTTGTGGGTCGCCGTGACAATGGTGACGGCGTCCGGCAGCAGATCCATCACCTCCGTCGATCTACCTGCTGGTCCAGAAGACACTGCCGGGGCGTGCCCGTCGCCTCCGGGCGAGAGCGCTGGGTGGGCTACCCCTACCAGCCATCGGACCGCACCCGACTGGACTACCGGTTCCAGGCGCACGCGCAGCGTTGTATCGCCCTGGGCCGCCCGTCGGTGGTCCGGGGCGCTGTCAGCGCGTGAGGTGGACGTAAACGTCACCACCTGCCGGGACTCTGCGGCCTGGTGCATCGCGTTGGCGGCCCGGTTTGTCCGCAGAAACGGTGGTAGGGCGTTGGACGAAGCTACGCCTAACAGCCGCCATGCGTCGTTAGTGGGTTCGAGGCAGAAGGTGTGGTATCGCGGCCCTTGGAGCACACGCTGCCAGCCCTTTTGCCCTGCCGTCGCGGCCCGGAGCCGGGCCTCAGCCTCCTGCAGCTCGTCGCGGAGCCGTACGACTTCAGCGCGAAGCGCAGCGGCATCCTTCGGCGGGCGTTCCATGAGGTAGGTGCGAATCGGAAAGACGAGGCTTTGGGGCTACCCCGAACCTGGGGGCACACCGCAAGCGGATACACCGGCAGAGAGAGTGGCCCTGCCGTACTGCATAGGGTACGACGGCGCAGATGCCGAACACAAGCCTGGCTCGGTTACGGTCTTGGAATCTCTCGCACGGTGGGTGCCGGGTGCCGTCATAGCTGTTTTACAGCCTTGACCATCTGGTCAGCCAGGTCGTCGCTGTACACGATCTCGAACCCAAGCGAGGTGCACACCCCTTGCATGGGGCGGTTCTCCTTCAGGATGTCGGCCACAATCCGCTCCAGGCCTTCTTCGCGGCCGATGTGGATGAAGCGACGCAGAAGCTCCGTGCCCAATCCCTGCCCCTGATGATCGTCGCGAATCAGCATGGCAAACTCGCCGTCATCGGTCCCCCGGAGCTTCGTGATGCGGCCAGCCCCCAAGAGCGGTCCTTCCTTGTCCGTCTCCGGATCGAGCGCAACCGCCACCAGCGCCATCTCTCGATCGTAGTCGATGAAGCACAGCCGCGAGAGCCGCTCGTGGGCCACCCGTTGACTGTATTTCATGAGGCTGGCGTAGCGCAGGTAGACGCTCCGCTCGGACAGGTGCTCGTGAAACTCCACCAGCTTGGGCTCATCCTCCGGACGGATGGGCCGGATGCGCACCAAACGACCCTCGGCCAGCTGCCACGTGTCCACATACTTTTGCGGGTACGGCCGTATGGCCGGGCGCGGGAAGCTGTCCACGTCCGGGTCGTGCAGCACCACCCGGGCATCCAGCGCGATGATCTCGTCCCCACTTGCCACCAGCGGGTTGATGTCCATCTCTTTGATCATGGGATGCGCGACAACCAACTGGCTAAACCGCACCATCACTTGCGTGAGCGCATCCATGTCGACCGGGGCCCGTCCGCGCACGCCCTTGAGGGCCTCGTGGATGCGGGTCTGCTCTATCATACGGCGCGCCAGGGTTGTGTTGAGGGGCGGCAGCCCCAGCGCCCGATCGCGGTAGACCTCCACCAGACTACCGCCGGAGCCGAACAGGAGCACGGGGCCGAACTGCGCATCGAGGCTACTGCCCACAATCAGTTCGTACCCGTCAATCGAGATCATCGGTTGCACAGTGACCCCGTCGAAGCCGTCGCGCTTTCCTGCCTCCTCCATACGGGTGGCGATATCCTCGAAGGCTGCCCGCACCGCCTCGGCTGATGGCAGGTTCAGCTTCACGCCCCCGACGTCGGTCTTGTGCGTCACCGTGTGGGAGTGCAGCTTCACCACTACCGGATAGCCGATATCATGGGCAGCCTCGACGGCCGCCTCTGGCGTTGTAGCCACGGTGGTGGGCACCGTCGGGATTCCGTGCAGTGCCAACACCTCCTTCGATTCGGCTTCGGTCAGCAGGGTACGGCTTTCGTTCCGGGCTTTGGACAGCAGCGCGTTAACGTCATCGCGGCGTTGTTGCCCATTGCCGGCATCCCGCGGGGTCTCGTAGAGGGCCTGCAGGTTGTAGTTGTAGCGCCACATGTAGTTGAAGATCTTGGCGGCCTTATCCGGGTACTCGAACGTCGGAATGCCCGCGTCATTCAGAATCCGCGTGCCCGCGGCCACCTCGGCCCCGCCCATCCAACTGGCCAGCACAGGTTTAGCGTGCCGCTCAGCGTATGGCCGTAGCTCCTCGGCTGTACGCGTGGCATCGGTCATGTCTTGAGGCGAAAGCACCACCAGCATGCCGTCGCTTTCTTCATCATCGCCGGCTACGTGCAGAGCGTCTGCATAGCGCTGTGCCGTGGCGTCACCGATGAGGTCTACCGGATTGGCCTTGCTCCAGGTAGGAGGCAGCACCTCATCAAACGCACGCAGCGTCTCCTCCGATAGCGCGGTGAGCTTCCCGCCGCCCTGGATCAGCGCGTCGGTGGCCAACACGCCGGGGCCGCCGGCATTCGTCAGGATGGTCAGGTTTGGACCGCTCGGGCGGGGCTGCTTGGCGAGCACCTCCGCGACGTGAAACAGGTCCGCTATGGTGTCTACGCGCAGCACCCCGGTACGGCGAAACGCCGCGCTGAGCACCTCATCACTCCCGGCGAGTGCTCCTGTGTGCGAGGTCGCAGCCTGCGCCGCCTCGGCGGTACGCCCAGCCTTGATGACAATAATCGGCTTTTGCAGCGCTACCTCCCGCGCCGCGCTGATGAAGGAGCGGGCATCGCCGATCGACTCCATGTAGACGAGGATGCTTTTTGTCCGCGGGTCATCGCCCAGGTACCCGATGAGATCGCCCCAGTCGACATCCAGCATGGAGCCCACCGACGCAAACGTACTGAACCCCACGTTTTCCTCGCGGCTCCAGTCCAGGATCGATGTGAGCATCGCACCACTCTGGCTCAGCAGCGCCACACTGCCCGGCTGTGCCATCGAACCGGCAAAGGTCGCATTGAGCCCAGCGCCCGGCCGCATGATCCCCAAACAATTCGGCCCAATAACCCGCATGTCGTAGGTGTCGAGCGCCTTTTCAATCTCGCGCTCCAGCGCGCGTCCCTCCTCTCCAATCTCCTTGAACCCTGCTGAGATGATGATCACTCCGCGAACTCCAGCCTCCCCACACTCTTGGATGAGCGACGGCACCGTCGGGGCCGGCGTGACGATGATCGCCAGGTCGACCGTGTCGGGGACGCCCGCAATGGACGGGTAGGCCCGCACGCCCAGAACGCTGCTTCGCTTTGGGTTCACGGGATAGACCGTCCCGCCAAACGGCGTGGCCAGCAGGTTACGCATGAGCGTCCGGCCTACACTACCTTTCCGATCGGTCGCGCCAATCACGGCAACGTGATTGGGTTTAAAGATAAAATCGAGCGGCTGACGCGTGCCGTGAAAGACATCGTATGAGGGGTCGGCAGTGCGTTGCTGGCGTGTGGTAGCCATGAGCAGGCGGTAAGGTGTAAAGGCATTGAAGCAGCCCTTACATTATTCGATCAGGTCCAGGTTCGGGGTTTGATTCCATAAATCCGTGAAGCCTTCGGTCGAGCCCTGAAGGCCTCGCCCTTGCACGGAATCTTATGGTCCCCCCCTGCATAGCATGGCGTACTCTTTCACTATTCTTTGCTGTGCTATGCAACGTGTTATCTTAGGGCTGTCGGTCGTATTTCTTGCCATCGCGGGGTTCATGGTATACTCCAGTAGCGGAGCCGGTGCGTCTGTCACTCTGTATAGCAGCCCCACGTGCAACTGCTGTGGCAAATGGGCCGACCACCTTGAGGCGGAGGGGTTCACGGTTGAAACGACACACACCTCCAACATGGCACAGGTCAAACGGCAGGAGGGGATTCCGTACAACCTTGGCTCTTGCCATACAGCCGTCATTGACGGCTACCGCGTGGAAGGCCACGTGCCCGCCACACAGGTGAAGCGCCTCCTGGAAGAACGTCCCGACATCCGAGGGCTGGCCGTACCGGGCATGCCGATCGGCTCACCAGGCATGGAAAGCCCTAACCCGCAAGAGCATGAAACCTACGATGTAATCGCCTTCGGTGGGGCTGAAGGGGACTACGTGTTCGCGACCATCACGCCATAACCCGCCGGCGCCGGCTCCCTGTCTTGCACGCAGCAACGCTGGGTAGTATACTGAGGCCACCGTATACCGCAACCCGCACCCGCCGTGTCTATGCCGTCGCAGCACAGCCAGTGGTTCGCCCGGAATGAGCAAGCTGAAGCCCTCGAAGCCGAAGGAGAACGGCACAAGGCGCTCCAACTGTATGAACAGAACGCCCGCGAAGGCTGCACCCTGAGTTTTACGTACGAGCGCATGGCGGCCATCTACCGGGCAGAAGACCGGTTGCCTGACGCGGTAGCGGCCATTGAGAACGCGTTAGCGATCGAGAAAGAGCGTGGCCCGAGTGCAAAGGTGGTGCGGCTGCAGAAAAGCGTCAAGAGCTTACGCAAAGCGGCAGCGGAGGCGCCCTCGCGCCGCAGGGCAGCCCCCAAGCGCGAGCGTATGGAACGACGGTCGACTGCCCCCTCTGGAAAAGGGAAAGCGACCAAGAAGGGCTGTTTCTCGGTCCTGTTGATTCTCTTCAGCCTGGCCTCCCTGATGGCCTTCGCGCTGGTTTGACTGAACCACCGTCTCCCCCTCATCTCCTCCATTTGCCCGCCTACACCCGTGCACCATAGTGCAGAAACATAGGGTGGCGGGGTACTGTATGTGTCCTCCTTAGTTATCAGACGCCCC
>JAAAOI010000263.1 GCA_009908945.1 Bacteroidota bacterium | reverse complement strand
GTGGCAAACGGAATGAGGAGGGTAGCCGAAAGGAGCCCTCCCGTCACCGTGACGCCCAGTCCCATCCAGAACTCACTGCCGTCGGGAAATACCAGCAGAGGCAACATGGCTACGGTAGTGGAAAGGGTCGTCGTCCACATAGGGCGGAGTCGCTCGCGCACCGCCAGCCGGGCCAACCGATGTACCGCCGCTGCCGGGCGCAAGGCGCGGAGCTGCCGGTACCGGTCCGTGAGCAGGATGCTATCATTAACAGCAATCCCGATCAGCAGCACCATACCGATAAACGCGCCCTCCGCAAACGGCACGTCCATCCATAAGAAGCCCAGCGCCACTCCGATGCCCGCCAGGGGTAAGCTCAGGAGCACCACCAGCGGCAGCCGCCACGACTCAAACACAGCAGCTGTGATGAGGAACACCAGAAAGACGGTAGCCAGCAGCACCCACGTGAAGGCCTCTTGCACCTCCTGCGTGAAAAAGGCGGCCCGCCCCATGTCGAGTTGATAGCCGGGCGGCAGGGGCATGCCTTCCAGCACGCCTTCAACATAGTCACGCCCCATGCGCGCTGGCCCGCGGTAGTCAACGGACACGTACCGTTTGTACTGCTGATCCTCGCGCTCGATGGCGCTGGGCGTTTCAATGATGGCGAAGTCGGTGAGCGCGGCCAGCTTTACCTGTGCCGAGTCGCTCACGACCTGGGGCTGCTCGAGTAGGCGCGCCACATCCAACTGATCGGCGTCCCGAACGGCGATGCGCACCGGTAGCCGGGGGTGATCTTCAATGGGCGCAAAGAGGCTCGGGCGTTGGGTCGAGAACACCGGCCGCAGGATGGCCGCCAGCCGGTCCGCCCCAACCCCGGTGCGCGCTGCCGCGTCTGGGTCCCAGCGAAAGTGCAGCACCTCGCGCGTTTCGCTGCGCCAGCCCCGGCCCGCGTTGGTGTTCACCTCAGCAACCCGTGCACTGCCGTCCCGCAAGCGTTCGGCAAACGTTTCTGTGAGCGCTTCAAGGTCTTCGTAGTTGGGCCCAACGGCCTCCACGCGCATGCCCGAGACCATCCCGCCTATGCCCGAGGAGTATCCTTGCGGCAATAACCCCCCGATGTACACGCGAATGCCAGCAATCTGTCCGGCGGCGCGCTGGATGAGGCGTTCGCGCACCAGGTAGGGCTCTGCGGTTTCCAACGCTTCCTCAAAGAATTGCACCCGCATGCTGGCTACCCGCTCAGAGACGTTCGTGAGCGTCCGCGACACGGCCGGCGAAGCGAGGGCGCTCTGTTCGAAAATCTGCATCAGGGAATCGGCTCGGGCTACCGGGTTGCCCGGAGGAAACTGCATGCGAACCGAGACCTCGGGGCGCGTCTCGAACGACCATCGCTGCCCGAAGTCGACGTCCTGGAAAAAGGGCCGGATGACGCCCCCGAGCGCCGGGTCGAGCCATTCGCGGCTGTCGCGGACGACGTCACTGCCCAGCACGTCCGTGTACAGGCCTGCCAGCCGCTCTACCGGGGTAGACCAGCCCTCGGCCGGTGGGTCCAGGGCACTGGGTACCAGCCACAGGGGCAGCCCCAGGGTGAGGGCCAGCACGAGCAGCGTCGTTTTCGGAAACCGGGCGCTCAGGCGGTACGGCGCCGCCGCATAGCGCCGCAGGCCGCGCCAGCTGAGGAGCACGTGCGCAGGCGGCGGTAGGTACCGGCTCATCACAGGAATGAGCAACGCCGCGCTGATGAGCGAGGCAGCCAGCGTGAGGCCCACCAGCACAGCGAAGGGCAAAAAGAGAGCTTGCAGGTCGCCGCTCAGGTAGATGAGGGGCAGCATCACGGCCATGGTACTGAGGGTGCCCCCAAGCAGCGGCAGCCAGACCGCCCCCAGGGCCTCGCGTGCCGCCTTCGCCTCCAGGGTATATCCCGTCAGCCCGCGCGCGCGGAGTCGTTTGCGCTGGAGGATAAGCTGCTCGACCACGACCACCGCGTTATCAATCAGCAGCCCAAAGACCAGCACCAACCCGCCCAGTGTCAGCAGGTTGAGCGTCAGGTTGAGCGGCCCCATGAGCCCGAGCGCCACGGCCAGCGCCACGGCCACACTGAAGCACACGATGGCTGATGCCCGTACGCTCTTCAGCATGAACAGCAGAACGAACAGGACCAGCACCAGCCCCAGCCCGCCCCGCCACTGCAGGTCGCGCAGCTCCGCGCGCACGTCCTCGCTCCGGTCGTCGGAGACCTCGAGGCGGGTGTCCGCGGGCAGTTCGGCACGGAGGTCTACGAGGCGGCCCTCTACAGCCTGCGCCACGGAGAGCATGTGGCTTCCGGAGGCCCGTTCGATACGCAGCGTGACGACCGACTGCCCGTCGATACGCGTGAGGCTTCGGGGGGGCGCGGGTCCGAGCGCCACCGCCGCCACATCCTGCAGCCGCACCGGCCGGTGCGCCTCCGGGCGATGCACCAGTACGAGGTTGCGCAAAGCCTCCAGGCGGTCTTCGCCAGGGGACAGGAGTAGCGTAGCACTCCCGCGCTGCGCGAGCCGGCCATACACCGCGTCACGCGTAGCTTCAGCGAGCCGTTGCTGCACCATGGACGGCTCCACGCGATACGACGCTAAGCGTTCGGGCAGCAGGCTCACCAGCAGCTCTTCCTCCGCCCCACCCCGGACGTCCACGTCGGCTACGCCAGGCAAGCTGTTGAGCGTTGGGGCTATACGGTCGGCCGCCAGTTCGCGCAGCGTCTCTGGGGGCAGCGGACCGATGAGTTGCAAGGTCATGAACCCTTGCTCCGATCGTAGCGCCTCAGGGATACGTTTCGTGAGGCGCGGCGTCACGCGCTCCGGTAGCGTCGGCCGAATGACGCTCAGTTGCTCGTTGACCTGTGCCACAAAGGGCCCGAGATCAACCTCCTCTGCTACCTGCACCGTGATGGTGGTGCGGCCTTCCTGCGAGTAGCTCTGGATGCCAGCCACGCCGGGCACGCGCTGCACCGCACGCTCGATGGGCGCCGCCACATAGCGCTCAACGGCGCGGGGAGAGGCGCCTCCCCACGCGGCTGAAATGCGCACTTCGGGGAGTTCGACCTGCGGGACCCATTCAAGGGGCACATCCATGGCCGCCCAGGTGCCCGCAAGCAACAGCGCCAGTGCCCAGGAGAGCACCGCTACGGGGCGACGAATCCATCCATCATACCACGCCATGGGACGGAGCTACGAACAAAGAAGTAGGAGGCTAACCTAACATACGGCAGCAGGCCAGCGGATGCAACACCCATCCTACGGTATGCCCGTTAGTCGCCGGTTTCTCTGTCGGCCAAGAAGCGCGCTGTGTCTTCCACGTAGGCATCGTCACTCAGCAGCCGTACAAAGAGCGCCCGGTCCATGCCGGTTTGCATCATGTGGTAGAAGACGGCAATGGGCAAATCCTGAATGAACGACACCACGACGCGGTCTGGCAGCGGGGCGGGGCGGCGAGCGTAGGCAGCAAAGCTAATGAGGCCGGGAAAGGCGCCACTGACCGACCCAATCGCCTTTACCGGCAGGGGGCCCCCAAGCGTATCCGCCCCGACGGTACGCTCAAGGGCGCTCCGCATGCGGGCCGACACCTCTGGAGACCCAAGGCTATCCTGAAGAAGCGCTGTGAGGAGTGCCGCGTACTCCGTCGCGCGGGCCGTGGGATAGGTGGCCTGCGCAAGGGCGCGCTGGTCGCGCAGACTGATTTCCGTGCCCCGCTCTTGCACAAGGGTCAGCACCTCGTCGCGAAAGGGGCCCGAAGCTGTGAACGCGCCGGTCAGGTCCAGCACGTCATTTGCATACGTGGCGCGGGGTTGAGCGGTAAGGGCGGTCAGGCGTTCAGCCGGGGTGGCGTTCATCTGCGGATGCCGCCAGCTGAGCGTCCGCCCGCTGCTCGGCAACGGGGTGGCGCGCGTCGGCCAGCCGAGCGCCTCCCGAGTGGCATCGACGGCCGGGTAGCCGAGTCTCGCCAGCAACCAGTCGGCGGCAGCCTCATCGTTGTACCGGGTCATGCTACGCACGAGCGCCGCTATGGTCAGGGAGTCTTCCGTGATGGCCCCCTCTTCTCGGAGCCGTTCGATCGCTGCCGGGTGCCCCCCCTGCCCCCGCGCCTTCAGATGATAGCGCTGCACCTCTGCCAGCGCCACGCGACGGTCCGGGGCCAGCCGCCCCTGAGCGACCGCTTCCGCGTACGACCGGAGGAGCAAGAGGCGCGACACGTTCACCGTCGGACGCTCGGCGTGCCCCTGATGCTGAATGTGCGGCTCGGCGGCTCCTACGTCCATCACCACGAGCGAGGTTTTCTCGGGATGTTCGGCCATGTATTCGAGTAGCGCATCTGGGGTGACCATCTGCTCCGCCGTGCGAGCTCCCTCGCCCAAGGCGCTCATGTTGGAAAACATGAGGGCGAACGTCCCCCAGTTTAGTACCACCACAACGACCAGCAGCCCCAGCATCGCACCGCCGGAAATCATCAGGGGCCGCACGCAGCCTTGGTTTTGTGCAGTGGACATGACTTACGGGCGCAGGAAAGAAACGTGAACGACACAACGCCGGCAACGGAGTCTCGCCGTGGGGCGAGGGTTCGATACAAAGGCAGCAGCGACGCCGAAATTCCGCTGCTGCCGCGTGGCTATCGTGCGGCTATGCTCAAGCGCCCCCAGCCTCCGCCTGGCCAGGGCTCACCTGTGAGCCTTCTGCCAGCTCCTCTGCCGTAATGACCCGCGGGTACCGGATCTGCTCCACGAGGTCCTGCACCTCCTGCGGCGGCGGGTCGGTCATCTTCGATACGATAAAGATCGTCGCGAAGGAGAGGATCATCCCCACCGTGCCAATCCCTTGCGCGTTTACGCCGAGGAAGCTCTCCAGGATGGGCGTCTCAAAGATGAACGGCAGCACCACGTGGGCCCGCATCAGGATGATAAGGGAGAAGGTAAACGTGAGCCCCACAATCATCCCCGCAATGGCACCTTCCTTGGTGCAGCGCTTCCAGAAGATGCCCAGCACAATCACCGGGAAGAAGGCTGCCGCAGCCAGCCCAAAGGCGAAGGCCACCACCTCAGCTACAAAGCCCAGCGGGTAGATCCCCAGCAGGCCCGCCAGAACCACGGCAACGACGATGGTCACCCGGCCCGCCAAGAGGCGGCGCTCGTCCGGGGCGTTGGGGTTAATGATCTCGGCGTAAATATCGTGCGCCACCGAGGAGCTGATCACCAACAGGAGGCCCGAGGCCGTAGAGAGCGCCGCTGCCATCCCTCCAGCGGCTACGATGCCCACCAGGATCGCCGATAGCCCGGCAATCTCGGGGGTAGCCAGCACGATAATGTCCCGATCGATAGTCTGGAGCATCGCCTCCGCCGACATGCCATCGGTCCACGCCTCCGTCTGAATAAGCCCTGCCTGCGCCCAGTTGCGTACCCACTCTTCCTCGGCCAGCATGCCCATGGCCCCCAGATCGCTGAAGGAGCTCAGGATGTAGTACTTGGCAAACATCCCGACGGCCGGCGCGATGGTGTACAGAATGGCGATGAAAAGCAAGGCCCAAAACGCTGACCAGCGGGCATCCCGGACTTTCTTCACCGTGTAGAAGCGCACGATCACGTGGGGCAGGCCGGCCGTTCCCACCATCAGGGCCACGGTAATACAGAAGACATTGAGCATACTGAAGTTTTGAAACGGGTCGCTGTAATTCGTGCCCAGAAACTCCTCGCTGAGCCCGTCCAGTCGCGGGAGCACATCGCCGATAGCGATATGCGGGATGGGGTTGCCGGCCAGCAAGAACGCAATAGCTACGGCCGGGAGCATGTACGCAAAGATGAGCACACAGTACTGCGCTACCTGCGTGTACGTGATCCCTTTCATGCCGCCCAGCACCGCATAGGTGGCTACCACAAACATGCCGGCAATGACGCCAAGCGTAATAACCTCCAGGCCGACCACCTGCGAGATGGGTTGCAGCACGGGCTCCAGATACCGCCCGAAGACCACGCCTACACCGCGCATCTGGCCGGCTACGTAGGTGAAGGACACAAACAGCGTTACGATAGCCGCCACCACACGGGCCACATTGGAGTAGTACCGCGTGCCTACGAAGTCGGGCACGGTAAACTTTCCAAACTTCCGTAGAAAGGGCGCCAGGAGGAGCGCCAGCAGCACGTACCCCCCGGTCCATCCCATGAGGTACACCGAGCCGTCAGAGCCCAGAAACGCCACCAGCCCAGCCATGGAGATGAAACTGGCCGCACTCATCCAGTCCGCCGCTACCGCCATCCCGTTGGCCACGGTGGGGACGCCCTGCCCGGCCACATAGAAGCCGGCTGTGGTGCTCACGCGGCTCCAGATCGCGATCCCAATGTACAGCGCAAATGTGATTCCTACCCAGAAAAAGGTCCAGCCGATAATACCCATGTACAGTAGCCGTGTCTATCCTGATGCGATAAAAGTGATACCTGCGTGGGGGCTAATTAGTGGCCCGCGCCGGGCCCTGAGGTGGACTCGTCGTCCACTTCTGCCAGTCCGGCCTCGGCATCCAGCCGGTCACTGGCCACGGCATAGATCAGGATGAGGCTGACAAATACGAAGATGCTTCCCTGCTGCGCCATCCAGAAGCCGAAGGGAATACCTCCAAACACAAATGTATTTAGAGGCTCGATGAGCAGAACCCCACTAAGCAATCCGACGACGAACCAGACGGAGAGCAGGATGAGGGTGCGCCGGAGTTGCTTCTGCCAGTACTCCTCGCGCGACATTTTAGGCATAGCCATGAGATCGTTAGGTAGGATGAGACAGGGAGGCATTCAGAGCATGGTGCATACGCACCGCTAAAAATTGACCAGGAAGACAAGGTTGCCCCGTACGTTGGTAACCGCCTCGTCGCTATCCGTCGTGACGGGGGCAAGCGAATCGTCGAAGGCGTTCGCATACATCGCGGAGGTCACTTCCAGTTCAAACCCGAGACGCAAGGGGCCGGTGTGGTACTCCAGGCGAGGCGCTACCCGCCACTGATACGCTATGTCGGGCGTGCGGGCGTTGAACCGAAAATCCGCTGGGCGGGCCACGGCGTCGCTGGTGCCCAGGTTTTCCGTGTAGGCGCCGAGCAGCCCTACCGACACGGGTCGCGACGTGGTGATCAGTTCGGCCCAGGTAGCCACAAGGTACAGCGGCTCAAACGTGGTTGCGCTCGCACGGCTGCTGCCCTCAAACGCGTACCCGCTCAGCATCAGGTGGTCCGCCAGGTTGCTGCCGTAGGTGGCCTTCGCCCGAAACTGCACCCCCGGCCCTATGAGGCGCAGATAGCCCTGCACCGCACCGGATCCGAACCGGTCAGCTTCCAGGTTGGGCCGCGCCCATTTTTGCTGGGCGCCCACCCCGATCAGGTTATTGCCAAAGAGATACTGCGCATGCAGATGCAGAATAGGCAACCCGGAGTCGAACTGTGCTTTCGTTCCGCCAATATCGGCAAAGGCGTCGCGCTGCCAGCCGGTAACACCGATCAGGCGGAGGCTTTCTGGCTTCCACGTGAAGCGGATCTGCGGCTGCCGCGCGAACGGCTGGAAGGGCGCACCAAACGTGGTCGCAATGCCTTGCGGAAAGACGGCCACTGTAAACAAGGGCGACCACTCCTGCCCCACCAGCAATTCCCGGTTACCCCAGTCCAAGGTTACGAAGGCCCGGCGCAGGCGCAGGTTGCTGATGGTGGTGTTGGCATGCCCGAAAAAATCCGCCTCAATGACTCCCGAGGTGGTAGCGCCCAGGGCGTCCGGCAGGTCGGTAAGCCGCACGCCGATACGCGAAAAAATGCCAAACCCTTTGAGGCTGCCCTGGTCATTCCCAGCCTCGTCGCGCAGTGGGAAGAGCATAAACTCACCCTCCCGCGTTTGATTGATCTGCCGGGTGTCATACAGATATTCCAGTTTTAGAAAGCCGTAGGGATCAAAGTCCTGCGCCTGTGACGCTGTGACCCAGACGAGGCTTGCCAGGAGAACAGCCAGACACACGGAGACCAGCCGCGCGGGGAAACAGTCTCCGGAAGACACGTGTCGTATACTTGATGGCATAACAGCCTGAAGTCTTGTTTGCGCAGGGCGAAGGGCGTGTTGTGTGATCGTCGGGATGGTACCGTAGGCTTTAGTGCAGGCGTCGTTGACGCGACGGGTGCAGCCCGGTTAATCTCGTCTGACAGCCCTCTCCGCTGCTCTACCAGCAGGGAGGGCTTCTTTTT
>JAAAOI010000127.1 GCA_009908945.1 Bacteroidota bacterium | reverse complement strand
CTGTGATCGACTGTACCTCATGTCCTCCACCGAGACTATCACGCCTGCGGCGTATGTAAAGCAGGTCCACACCCAGGTTGAAGCGTCCTTACAGGACCTCGAGTTTCCTCAGAAGCCAGCGGGATTGTACGACCCGGTCCGGCATGTGCTTGGAGGGAAGGGCAAGCGGTTACGGCCCGTGCTCCTTTTGCTTACCGCGGAGGCGTTTGGCGCAAGGAAAGATGAGGCGCTGCCAGCCGCGCTGGCCGTGGAGTTGTTTCATAACTTCACGCTGGTCCATGACGACATTATGGACCGTGCCGAAACGCGCCGGGGACGGCCCACAGTCCACATCCGCTGGGATCAAGACACGGCGATACTGACGGGCGACGTACTGATGGGCAAGGCCTACGCCCTCTTGTCTCAGCTCGACGCTTCGCTGCTCCCAGAGGCCCATCGCCGCTTTTACCGTACGGTCGCCCGTCTTTGCGAGGGGCAGACGTTAGATACAGCCTTTGCTGCACAGGCGGACGTTTCCGTAGCCGCCTATCTCGACATGATCGACCGCAAAACCGGCGCTTTGCTGGAGAGCTGCTTCGAGATCGGGGGGCTGATCGGGGGCGCCCCTTCACCAATGCTTGATGCGTTGTGTACGCTGGGGCGGGAGCTTGGCCGCGCTTTTCAGATCCAGGACGACCTGCTGGATCTGGTAGCTGACGATGCGCGGTGGGGGAAGCAGATCGGAGGCGACCTTATGGAAGGGAAAAAGACGTACCTACTGCTGCACGCCCTGGAATCGGCTACAGGCGCCGACCATGCATGGTTTGCTGCCATCGTAGACCGGCAAGGGCTGCCAGCAGCCCAGGTCAGTGAAGCGCGCGAGCGCATGCAGCGCCTCGGCGTGCTGAAGGACGCACGCACGGCAGTCGAGCACCATACCAATGCAGCACTAACCCGCCTGGCCAACCTGCCGCCGGGCAGCGCCCGAGAGACCCTCCGCTGGCTTGTACGCGACATGCAGACCCGGCATCACTAAAATAGCCTTTTCGCGGCATGTCCATTTCCGTCTCCCTCTGATGGTTGAACGCCAGGTTACCGTCACCAACCGCGCCGGACTGCACACCCGGCCCGCCTCAATGATTGTGCGCCGGGGTTCGCAGTTCGCGGCTGACTTTTACATCAAGAAGGACGGCTACGAAATCAACGGCAAGAGCATCATCGGCGTGATGACGTTAGCCGCCGAACAGGGCGCCACCCTAACGCTGCTATTTGAGGGTCCTGACGAAGAAGAGGCGGCAGACGCCCTCGTGGCCCTTTTTGACGACGGCTTCGGTGAGGAGTAAGCCGCCCCTGCGCTGCCCTCCTATCGACGGCCGCCCGCCTCACAGCTGACGATGAGGGCGCAGGGAATCAGCCGGTCAGCTGTCCATACCATAGCACCCGATCACGTTCTCCATGCATCACCCTTCTCCACATCCATCGCGCGCTGAAGCTTCCGGCGAATCGTTGCTATCGCCTCCTGAGGATACGACGGATGCATCGGGCGATGTGATCATCGATGGCGTGGCCGCCTCCCCTGGGATAGCCATCGGCCCGGTCTACCTTCTGAAGCGCGAAAGCGGACGGGTGGAGGCGGAGCGTATCGATCCGGCAACGGCAGCTCATGAGACAGAGCGCTTCGAAAAGGCGGTTAGCCAAGCCGAACGGGCGCTTTCCTCTATTATCTCCGTGACGCGTGAAAAGCTGGGGGAGGAAAGCAGCGCCATTTTTGAGGCCCAGCAGCTCATGCTGCGGGATGATGCGCTCTACAAAGCCGTCGTTCATCACATCGAAGAACAGCATAGCAGTGCATCCTACGCCATCGATCAGGTGATGACGCGCTACCGTCAGCGGTTGGAGGGCAGCGACAGCCCGTATCTGCGCCAGCGCTCGGATGACCTTCTCGAGGTGCAACAGCGACTGATCACCTACCTGCGACGCGGCGAACTGCTGGCCGATGTTCCCCCCGATACCATCATCATCTCGCAGGCCTTGACTGCTGCTGAAATGATGCTGTTCAGCCGGCGGGGCATCCTGGGGTGTGGCCTTGACTACAGCGGGCCGACGTCTCACGTGGCCATCATGGCCCGTGCCCTTGGCCTTCCGGCCGTGGTAAGCCTTCATGATCTGTCCGAGCGCGTTGAGACGGGCGACATGATCGTACTGGACGGCATTCGGGGGCGCGTCGTGTTGCGCCCGTCCGACGACACACTGCGCATCTTTCAGAAGCGCAATCGCCGGTTTCAGGAGATTCGCACGCAGCAACGCGAACTGGCGCCCCTGCCCGCTGAAACGACGGACGGGGTCACCATCGACTTGCATGCCAACATTGAGATTGCCCAGGAAACCGACCTGCTCGATGACCACGGAGCCGACGGCATCGGGCTTGTGCGCACGGAGGTGCTGCTGCTGCTTCAGGGCTCGATCACCCAGCCCGAAGAGGTGCAGTACAAGCTCTATCGGCAGATTGTGGAAGCTGCTGCACCACGGCCCACCACCATCCGTGTGATGGACCTGGGGGGCGATAAGATGCTGCCGCTGGCCCGGCGGGAAAACAACCCCTTCCTCGGATGGCGCGGCATTCGGGTCCTGCTGGACAAACCGGACCTGCTCCTGCCGCAACTGCGCGCCTTGCTACGGTGCGCCCAGCACGGCCCTGTGCGGCTGCTCCTTCCCATGGTTACTACACGAAGGGAAGTGCAGCACGTACACAAGCTGCTCGATAGGGCGCGGGAGGAGCTTGCCTCTCGCCACGTGCCGTTCGAGGCAAACCTGCCGGTAGGAATCATGGTGGAGGTGCCCTCAGTAGCTTTGCAGGCTGATGTCTTTGCCGAGGTCTGCGACTTTTTCTCTATCGGATCGAACGACCTGACGCAGTACACGCTTGCGGTAGACCGGGGCAACGACCTGGTGGCCGACCGTTACTCGGAGTTACATCCGGCGGTGTTAACGTTGATTAAGCGGACTACCGATGCGGCACGCGCAGCTGGGATACCCGTCAGCGTGTGCGGCGAGGTGGCCGGCAATCCCATGGCCACCCCTATTTTGCTTGGACTGGGCGTAGATCAGCTCAGTGCCTCGCCTATCTACATCCCGGGAGTCAAGCGGCTCATCCGCCGTATCGCCCATGCTGAAGCCCGCAGCCTGGTCCGGAAAGCGCTTGATCTGCATGATGCCGAAGACGTCCAGCGGCTCTTAACGGACTGGTTTCATACGCACGTGGGCCATTTACCGCTGGGTCTTGATGGCGAAACATTGGGCGCCCACGGCCCACAAGTGGCCTCATCCTGAGATGGTGTCCTGAGACGATATCCTGAGACGCGCTGCCCGGCCCAGCAGGGGCAGCGCGCCGTTCGCTTTCATTTTTTTCCTCTGCTCCATCTACTCTATGCCAGCTCCCGACTTTTCAAGACATGACCCGGAGGATATGTACGGTGCGATCCGTACCTTCACGCAACAGTTTGCCGTGGGCCGAGAGTCCGCACAGGAGGTACCGGTCCCTGAGCACGCACCGTCCCAGGTGGTGGTCGCCGGAATGGGGGGCTCCGCTATGGGGGGCGACCTCTTGCGCAGCCTGGCGGCGCCCACCGCTCAAGTGCCCATCGCGGTGAATCGCGGGTACACCTTGCCAGCCCACGTCGATGATCGCGCGCTCGTGCTCGTGTCCAGCTATTCGGGCAACACGGAGGAGACCTTGGCGGCGCTTCATGAGGCCCTGTCCCGCAATGCCCAGATCATCGCCTTGTCGTCGGGAGGAACCGTCACCGCACTGGCGGACGCGCACGGCTTCCCGGTGGTGGAGATGCCGGGCGGGATGCAGCCCCGCGCAGCACTGGGCTATTCGCTCGCGGCTCTGGTGACGTTGGCGGAGCGCCTTGAACTGCTGCCTCCGCAGAACGAAGCGTGGGCGGAGGCCACCCGTACCCTGGAGGGCATCAGCATGCGGGAGGCTGATCCCAACACGGCGCTGGCCCACACCATCGCCCGGCGCATCGGCGCCCATACCCCGCTGGTCTACAGTGGCAATGGCCTGCTGGAGACCGTTAACGTGCGCTGGCGCGGGCAAATCCAGGAAAATGCGAAGCGCCTGGCGTTTGGCAACGTGCTCCCGGAGCTCAATCACAACGAAATCATGGGATGGGAGGAGGACGCCGCAGTGCACACGCAGCTGGCTATCCTTATGCTGCGCGACGTAGGTGACCATCCAGCGGTGCAACGGCGCGCCCGGGTTACCAAAGAGCTGCTCCTTGATCGAGCCGGCGCCTGGATCGATGTAGCGAGTGAAGGAGAAGCCCGCCTGACTCGCCTGCTCTCAACCGTCCACCTCGGCGACTGGGTCAGCTTCTACCTCGCCATGGAGGATGCCATCGACCCCACGCCGGTGCGTCTTATTTCCCGCCTGAAAGCTACCCTCGCTGACACCTAATCCACACCACCCTTTGGCCCTATGATCGCTGACGTTTTGCAGGAACACATGAAGGAGGCGCTCCGCGCTGGTGAGAAAGACCGGCTTCGCACCATTCGCTCCCTCCGTGCGGATCTGCAGCAAGCCGCCATCGAACAACGCCAATCCGGGGGCGCGCTCTCTGAGGCCGACGAACTGAAGGTGCTGCAAAAGGCCGCCAAGCAGCGGACGGATGCCATTGCGCAGTACGAAGAGGCTGGACGGGAAGACCTGGCCGCAAAGGAGCGCGCCGAGTTGGAAGTTATCCGGCGCTACCTCCCCGAGCAACTTAGCGACGAGGCCCTCCGTACGCGATTACAAGACCTTGTGGACGCCACGGGCGCTTCCTCCATGCAGGACATGGGGCGCGTGATGGGGCAGGCAATGCAACAACTCCGCGGGAAGGCGGACGGCGCGCGCATTAGCAGCATTGTTAAAGAGCTGCTGTCCTAACCCGATACCTTCTGGACCTACCCGGCGGCTATACGGGTACCCCGTCTGCATGCCCGAGCTTTGTACCTCCGCCTCCATGACGCCGTTTGATCTTCATACCCTGGATCTGGTGATCCTCGTGGTGCTGGCCTTCGGGCTCGTACGGGGGTTCACCACGGGGGTGGTTCGGCAAATAGCCAGCCTGGTCGGGGTAGTCGCGGCGTTTCTGGTAGGAGTACGCTTCATGCAGCCCGGAGGCGAGATGCTCACCACGAGCCTCGGGCTTTCCGAAGGCGTTAGTCCGCTGCTCGCATTTGTTCTGCTCTTTGCGGCGGTCCAGCTGATCTTGCTGGGTGTCGTACGCTTTATTGAAGGTGTGATCGGGTTTCTGCAGCTCTCAGCGGTCAACCGGGTGCTGGGCGGGCTCATCGGAGCGGGGAAGGTCGCGCTGCTGCTGAGCCTGGTCTTCGTGGCCCTCAATTTCTTTGGCCTTCCAGGTAAGGAAGCGCGGAAGGCTTCTCTGTTCTATGACCCGGTCGCTTCCGCACTGCCGGCCACCTGGGAGGCCGTTGAAACGCACGTGCGCAACGCTGAGGCCGTCACAGCGCCATTCACCCGGCACCTGCAGGATGAATTAACGGAGGCCCGCCCGGTGCCCGAGTAGCGGCCGCGTCGGCATACAGGTCGGCTCACGGAGGTTACGTCTGGCCGGGGGAGGCTTTCGATGAGGAGAGGGGCTCGGGGCTTGAGACCCGGGCGGGCGCGTGCCGGGCGTGGCGTGCCCACCGCGTCAGGACTAACCCCCCAACGATGAGCGCTCCGCCGATCAGCTGCAGCGGCCAGATGGGCTCGCCCAGCACCAGCAGCCCACTCACCAACGCCACGACGGGCACAAGATTGCCATACACCGCCGTTTGTGATGGGCCGACCTTATGCACCGCTGTGTTCCATACAGCGAAAGCCCATCCCGTGGACAGCCCGCCCGAAAATATGACGGCAGCCCAGACCCATCCGGTCATCGCCAGTCCCTGATCCGCCGTGGCATACGGCATGCCGATGGCGACCAAAAAAGGAAACGCCACCACCACGCCCCAGAAGGTGAGCCCGATAGGATCGGCGCGTCGTGTCGCAGGCTTGTTGAATGCGGTGTACGCCCCCCACAGCAGCGCCGCCGCCACCATCAGCGCGTTCCCCAGAAACACGTCGCTCCCAAACGCGACCTCGTCGGTGCCGCCGAAGACAATGACGGCCGTGCCGGCCAGCGTAAGGAGAAGCCCCAGCCAACCCGCAGGCACCATGCGGTCGAACCCAAAAACGTGCCCGAACAGGGCCGTCCACAGCGGTGCTCCTGCCATAATCAAAGCGGCACTGCCCGCCGTCGTGTTTGCAACGCCGAGGATAAAGAACAGCTGGTAGAACAGATAGCCAAGCAGCCCAAGACTCAGGATGGTATAGAAGCGGTCGCGAATCGGTCGGACAAAAGCTCCCATGTCGTAAGCTACGCGACGGGCGAACAGCCAACCCAATACGGCGATGGAAACAGCAAACCGGAAAATATTCAACACGTGCGGATGTACCTCTGCCAGCGCAGCCTTGAGGACCACAAAGTTGATTCCCCAGATGAGCACAACCGTCAGGAGGGCTATGTCGTGGCGGTAGGGCGCGAGGCGCTGGTGAAGGGACACAGACAACAGTACAGGAAGTGAAGATGGGCGGGCGCAAAGGAAGTGATGCTACCGTAGCGGCATAAAGGGGTACCCGAACAATCGTGTCCGGCGGACGGTTCTGCTATTGGATACGCCGATCTACCTCCTCACGCATTTCCCATCGTAGGTATGGCCCAAGACACGGCCCCCACGGACCGTCAGGATGCGCTACCCAGCATTGGCGCGGTGAGCGACCAACTGGGATTGGAGCCGCACGTGCTCCGGTACTGGGAATCTGAGTTTGAGGAGCTGTCACCGGCAAAGGATAGTGCCGGTCGCCGGGTGTACCGGGCGGAAGATATCGAAATGCTGGAGCGCATTCATCATCTGCTGAAGGTAGAAAAGTACACGCTGGAGGGTGCCCGGCAGGTGCTGGCCCAGGAGCCCAGTGCGGACGCACCCGGCGTATCCCACGACACCGTCACGGCATTACGGCGCCTCCGTGCGTTCTTAATGGACTTGGTGGAACAGATCGAGGACGCGGATCGTGAACGGGGCTCCATCGACGCACCCGGCACCTCAGCTGACCGTGTAGACCAGCCGACATAGCCGGATCGGATCGGGACGTGGCGCAGTCCGGTAGCGCACTCGCCTGGGGGGCGAGGGGTCGCGGGTTCAAATCCCGCCGTCCCGACCACATCGACCCACCGCTGATGACCTGCTCAGTCATCGGCGGTGGGTTTTTTGCATTGCGGAGGCTGCGCCCGCCCACGGGTGCTACCCATCCTCCAGTAGGCTCTGCATCTGCTGTGCCTCCTGCGTTGAGACGCCTGGCGCTGAAAGAAATACCGTGAGGAAAGCGGTAGCACCCTCGTCGGGTGGCTCAATCGTCTCGCGGTCCTCTGCAACGGCTTCTCCGCTCAAGACCAACCGCATCCCCAGGTCCGTTCCACGCCCGGTTACCTGCACGGCCTCTGGGGTGCATGGCAGATCGAAGGACTGGGGCAGTGCATCAAAGCTTTCCGACTGGATTTCACTGGCTGTACAAAAGATTAGCAGCGATACGTTCACTACATCCCCCTCAAATTGAAGGAAGTTGCCTTCACGCTGCGCCGCATCCGTACAGGCAGTCAGAAGCAGAAGTCCGGTGAGAAGTCCAACAACAGCAAGGCTAAATGAACGCATGGAACCTATATACGAGCGAGAGCAATGAGTAAACAAGCAGGGCTTACCTGACAGGCACAACCCGTCAACGCAACAGCTGCGCGGCTCTGCGGATCCTGCGCCGGGCTCAGTCTTACAGGTAGCAACCCCATCAGTCCCCACCCTCAGCTGCTGCACGTACCGCCCATGAATGCCCCACCCGAAGCACAGGGCCAAGCTTTTGCCCGCGATCTCCGCCGTATCCGAGAGACGCAAGGGGTTGCACTGCAGGATATCCATCAGGCCACAAAGATTCCGAAGCACCTGCTGCAGCAGTTCGAGGCCGATGCGCTCTTCAGCCACGATACCTTCAACCAGGTCTATCTCCGCTCCGTCGCCCGCAGTGTGGCAGATCACATCGACGTTGATCGCAACGACATGATGGAGGCCCTGGAAGCCGCACTGGCCGGCACGTATGCGGGGCAGCTTGCTTCCGCATACCTTGGCGAAGCTCCAGAAGATAGCTCGGCACCAGGC
>JAAAOI010000233.1 GCA_009908945.1 Bacteroidota bacterium | reverse complement strand
GGCGTAAAATGGGCGGTCGTAAGTGGGCAGGCGTCGGGTCAGGCGCTGTGCCGCACGCCCGAGGAGCAGCACCCCTGGGATGAGCACGGCAGCCTCCTGCCACGCGCCCAGATAGGCCGCCGCGATGATTGCGACGATGCCCACGCCAAAGATGCGCGGGGTGGCCATGACGGCCGGGACCAGGCCATCTGGTACTGCCAGGAGCCCCGAGGCTGAGGCGTGCGCTTTCATGCGCCGGTAGCCGCTGCCGGCGCGTCCTTCCTGCCAGGCCTGCGAGCGCGGCCCGAGCGTCGCGTAGCGCTCAAACGCATACACCCCGGTGCCGCCCACCACCAGCACACCCGCCGCCAGATGGGTCAGCTTACGCGGGAGGTCGGCGAGGGGGGCGGCAGGATCCACCAGCGCCAGCAAGACGCCCGGCACCAGCGCCGCGCCCACGATGGGGAGCCAGCGCTGCAGCTGGTGCCGCAGCAGGCCACGGGGCGATCGGTTCAAGCGCTGCAGCTGGGCCACGTGGGGATCGGGCAACAGCACGTGCGGCGGGATCACGCCAAAGACAGCCGCGGCGAGCAGCATCCAGTAGCGCAGCAACACGATCCGCGCCTCCAGCGCCGCGCCCATCGCCAGCAGCACGCTCATGTAGCACAGCACGGCCAGCAGCAGTATCGCAGCCGCCTGGTTCACGCGGTTTGGTCGGGCACGAAGAGGGGTGACGGCAGATAAACCCACAACCGAAAATATTGAGCAAGCGGACAGAAAAAGGGCGCCCGAAGCACTGCGGCAACCCCGGACGAAGCGCTCCTGCAATGGCACCGCGCGCCGATGGTTTCCCGTCAGGAAGAGGCCGGTCTGCTACGCATCATGAGCGCACGGCCTGCATCACGGAAGGTGACCTCGGCCAGAAAAGCCTGGAGCTGATGGTTAAAGAGCGCGGGTCGCTCCACCGGCACCGCGTGATGTACGCCGGGCAGCACAGCGAGACGCGCGTCGGGCATCTGCTGAGCAAACATGGCCTTGCGGTCCACGTCCGTGTAATCGTGCTGCGAGGCCACGATCAGCGCGGGCTGCCGGATCGCGTCCAGTTGCTCGTCGATGCTCCAGCCGGCGATGGCCCGGATGGAGGCCACCAGCGCGTGGGTGTCGTTCTGGCGGTAGCGACGAATGAAGGTCCGCCGGAGGGCGGCGTGGGCGGGGTCGGGCAGGAGGCGGGGCGCCAGGATACGCCCCAGCACCTCGGGCCCGCAGAGCCGCACCAGCAGCATCCGGAAGAGGTACGAGATCCAGCGCCGCAGCGTGTTGAGGCGGTATTCAGGGTCGCAGTTCACCACCGTGAGCGTGCGCACCGCCTGCGGCACGTCGTGCGCCAGTTGCAGGCTTACCATGGCGCCCATCGACAGCCCCACCACGTGCGCGGGCTGCAGCCCCAGCTGGTTCAGCAGAACGGCAAGGTCACGGGCCATCTGTGGGATGCTGTACGGCCCGGGCGGTGTTTCCGTGGCGCCATGTCCGCGCAGGTCCGGCGCGATGACCGTGTGCGTGTGCTTGAAGACCTCCTTTTGCGCAAACCAGTCTTTATGGCTCGACCCAAGCCCGTGCACCAGGAGCAGGGGCGGCCCGCTGCCCTGCTCGTCGTAGTGCATGCGAAGGTCGTTGACGCGGCGGTACGGCATGGCAGCCGGGGGCACGGAGGAGGTAGGCGGGCGATACACACGCCACCCACCCGTCGGGGTTCAGCGCACCGCGTCTATTGCTCCATCCCAGCGTTACGTGACATTCTCGAACACCGCGTCTCGTTTCCTCGCCGGCCTGCCCTGTCGGGATGAGGGGATCAGGATGGTGCGGCTATCCCTGCCCCTTAGGTCTGCCTACTGGCAGGTCGGGCCGCTACTCATCCCACATGGCCTCCGTCGCGGCGTCATCAGTAAACACCGTGCCGCCCTCGTCTCCAGAGCGTTTGGGATTTGTTGCCGTGGGGGCAATCAATTCCAGTGCTACAGTAACGGATCCCCTCTTACAGGGAGATACAGGCGTTGATGGAGGCAGGTTCATCCTACGGGGTAGGAGCGCCGTAGCGCACCGTAAGGAGGGTGGCGGTATCGCCAGCGCGGCGCACGAGGTACAAGCGATCGTACTGGTCGTCGGCAAGGGGGGCGACCGGGTACCCGCTGACCGCCTCCACCAGTGCAGGGATGGTATTGCTGTGGCCCACTACGAGCACCGTCGCGCCCGGATGCTGGCTGCGGAGGGTATCGGCGAGCGACGCCACGTGGTAGGGCACGTTAGCGCGGGTGACGATGTGCGCCTTCACCTCGGGCTGGTGGGCGTCGATGACGGGCGCTGCGGTGAGGGCGGTGCGCTGGAGCTGGGTGGTGTACACCGCATCGATGGGCTGGTGTGTGAGCGCTTCCTGGAGCGCCTCCGCCCGCGCCCGGCCCGCTGCACTCAGCGAAGGATCGGCCGCGTCATCATCGGCTTTTTCGGCGTGCCGCACCAAGATAATGGTCGTCGGAGCGTCGGGCGCCGCGGCATCGGTCTGAGCAGCAGCGGGCAGCGCGCGGGGGGCTGCGAGGAAGAGGCCTGCGAGGAGGAGGCCTGCTGCCATGAGGGAACGCACTAACCGCATGAGGAAAGAGGGCATATGAACAGGAAGAAGGGAGGGGTCACGGACTGTACTTTGTGGCCAGTTGCTCAAAGCGCTCCGCGATCATCTGGCGCTCTTCGCGGAGCAGTGCGGCCTCGTCCTCTTCGTTGAGCAAAAAGGTGCGCACGAGGATCCGATTGCGGTAGAGTACCATCGTCCGCCGGTAGGTAAGTACGGCAAGTCCGGTGGGCGGCAGCAGCGCTACGTACAAGAGGCTCCCGAGCAGCGACACACCGGCGGAATACCACAAGAAAAAGCCGATGCCGGCGTACGTCAGCCCGAATGCAAGGATGCCCAGCGCAAAGTACGCAAAGCCCCGGATGGCTTCCTCATCGAACTGTTGGGCCGTCAGCTTGGTGAGGAAGTACGGCAGGGCATTGTGCATGAACCCGAACATCACGATGGGGGCCATCAGCACGGCGTAGAGCGTCATGCGGAGGCGGAGGAGGCGCTCGCGGACGGGGTGGTCCTCGCTATGGCGCAGCGCTCCGCGGAGGTCGCGTTGCTGGAGGTGGTCTCGGTACCGCTCCACGCGGATGCGGAGCGCGTCAATGCGCTGGGGCACCTCATGAAGGGCGCGCTGCAGCACATCGTAAATGTACTTGCGGGAGAGCATACGGCGCTTGAAGGCCGCCTGTGTTTCGGGCGTGCTGCGCTGATACCAGCGCGCCGCGAGCGTCCAGAGGCGGCGCAGCCATCCCGGCGAGGTCTTGGGGCTGGCTTCGGGAGGTACCGGTGGTACGGGTGCCTCCACATCCTCGCCAAGCACGTCCGCCAGGTCCTCGGCCAGCTCCGCCGCGCGCATATCGTCGATGTGCATCGCCTGGCGTTGCAGGGCCTGTTGCACATCGGCGGTCAGCGATGCTACGGTTTGTTGCGGGTGCGTCGCGTAGCGTGCCGCATAGCCGGCAATTTCGATGGGCGGGCCAAAGCGGAGCAACACGGCGGCCGTGAGGAAGTCGCGGCTGGTGAAGTTGATGCCCACTGGCACGATAACCAGACCGCCGGCAAAGCGGTGTTGTGCTTCAAAGCCGAGCGCCATGCGCGCCGTGCCCGTCCGCAAGGGCGCGATGCGCGTGCGCGGCGCGTTCTTGCCTTCAGGGAAAATACCTACGCAGCCGCCTTCCTCCAGTAGTTCGTACACGCCTGAAAAGACAGCCCGATTGCGTTGGGAGGCGTCAGGCGTTTCGTCGGAGCGGTAGATGGGCACGGCACCTAACTGGCGAAAGAGCCACGCCACCGGCTTCACGCGAAACAGCCCGCTGCGCGCCAGAAAGTGAATGGGGCGTGGTACGAAGGTGCCCATCAGGATTGTGTCCAGAATGGATCCCGGATGATTGGCCGCCAGGATGACCGGGCCTGCTGCTGGAAAATGCCGCAGCCCCGACGCCTGCACTTCTACGAAGTACAACCGGTTGATGAGCCAGAAGAGGCGCTGGAGTATGCTGTACAGCATGACCCAGGCGGCGTGGGTGATAGAGGGAGAAGGCGCCGCGTATACGGCTCAGCCCGCACGGGTATCCGCCGCTACGGGCAGGCCCTCTTCACCGCCGCCGCCAATCCGCGAGGCTCCACGTCCCACAAAGGCGCATAAAAAACCGGAAGGCGCATAAAAAACCGGGGAATCCGCAGCGGATTCCCCGGCGTGCTCCAGACAGTGCCGGCGTACACCGGCCGCCGCACGCAATGGCTACGCCGTCGCTGGCGCAGGCGCCGTCGTCACTTCCTTCGGCTCTTTCGCTACATACAGCACCACGATCACCGTGAAGAGGTACTTGGCTATGATGTCCAGGGCGCTATAGCCCCAGGAGGTGGTGCCGACTTCCAGCAGGGCCAGGCCTTCGTTGCCGAACGCCCAGATCACCGGGTAGCCGATCCACATGATCACGGTAAGGATCTTCAGCTTGTTGAAGATGCCGCTTGTACCCTGGCGCTTTGCATCGTTGGGCCACTGTACCAACAGGTAGTAGAGTACGCCGATGAAGAAGGCGGTGCTCAGCGCAAACCACAACCAGCGCATCACATAGCTCTCCGTCGTAAGTGCGGCGGCAAGCCCCGTGAGGCACATGAACACATCGAAGACGATCGCGGAAAAGATCTTATCGGCGCTGGAGCCCGCGAGCATCCCGAGGGCCAGCAAGATAAACGGCGTGGAGAAGGTCCAGGTCAGGTAGCGCCCCCAGAGCGAGAGAACCTCTTCGCCCGCCAGCGGATGGCCCTCGGGCATGGTCAGCATGTCAATGGTGAGGCCCGAGGCCAACCCCATGTAACTGGAGATGGATACGACGGAGATCATTAGCGTGGCCATGGCGATCAAGCGGGCCCGCACATCCGTCACGTTGCGTATGAGGTACCCAATCAGGAGGATCGTGGCTCCAGCCAGCGCAATGTTGACGTAGATAGACGACGCCAAGGCAGTGTTATCTAAAACGGCTTCGAACATGAGAACGTGTGGGATAGGGGAAAATAACGCGGCTCTACACAATAGATAATAAACCCATATGACAAGAGAAACCACGCCCTGTGCAATTGCTGTAACTCGCAGCGTGGTAAGGCGGGAGGGTTGATCTCGGATGTATTCTGTGCCGGGTTTCTATAAAGCAAGATACGTGCTATATTACTGTGTTTCGTCCCCGTTCACGGACCCCTGTTTTCATGCGCCGCCTCGTCCTGTCCCTCGTCCTGCTATGGCTGCTGAGCGTTCCGGTGCTCGCACAAGAGGGCGTTCAACCGGAAGATTACTACCAGACCGTATTTGTGAGCGACACCGAGATTTCCCCGCGGGGCGATCTGCTGGCCTTCACAAAGACCATCGTCGATGAAGAAGACAACAGCCGCCATCGCGAGGTGTGGATGCAGCAGCTACGCGACGGGCAGCCCGAGGGCGAGCCGTTCCGGTTCACCGACCCCAGCGTGCAGTCGTCGTCCCCACGGTGGTCCCCGGATGGCTCTGTGCTGGCCATCCGGTCGCGCCGGGGCGATGACCCCAATACCATTCGCTTTCTCCGCGTGACGGCGCCGGGCGGGGAGGCGTTTCAGCTGGAAGGCGTGGACCGTTCGCCGGTGTGGTCACCGGATGGCGAGACCATTGCGTTTGTGCGTGAGCCACAAACCGACGAGGAGCGCCCCGAGCGCGCGGGCTGGATTGCCCCGGATGCCCTCACCACCACTGCAGACTCGGCGCGGTTTGATGGCCGCGTGATCACCCACATGAACTACAAGCGCGATGGCCGCTCCAGCCTTGTGCCCCACCCCTCGGTGCAAGAGAAACGCCAGTTGCACCTCGTGTCTTCGGAGGGCGGTGAGCCGGAGCTGCTCACAGACCTGGCCTTCCATGTGCGCAGTGTGACGTGGACGCCGGACGGGGAGCGGATCTACTTCGCCGGCGACCCGGAGGAGGACGATGAATACAACCGCGCCCTCACCACGAACCTGTACGTCCTTGACGTCCCTACCGGCGAGCCCACGCAGCTGCTGGCCGACATGGAGGGCTCCCAGACCTCACCGGAAATTTCGCCGGACGGGCAGCACCTGGCCTTCTATCATACCGCCGAGCGCGGCGCCCCGACCAACGTGATGCGCGTGGCGCTGGCGCCCAGTGGCCAGGCAGATGGCGCCCCTGTTAACCTGACCGCCGACTGGGACCTCCGCCCCGGTGGCCTGTACTGGACGGCTGATGGCGCCCACGTACGCTGGAGCGCGCTCACGGGCGGCAATGCGCACCTGTTTGAGGTGCCGGCCGAAGGCGGGGCGGTCCGCCAAGTGACGGAGGGCGCGCGCCGCCTGAGCTCCATCTCTACCACCGCCGAGGGTGACGTCATGGCGTACACGGCGACCGACGCGGTCACGCCTGCTGAGGTGTTCGTGGCCCGCGCCGATGGCAGCGCGGAGGCCCAACTCACGGACTTCAACGGCGCGTGGCTGGCTGAGCGCACGGTGCAGCCCGCCGAGCCCATTACCTGGACGGTAGCCGATGGCACCGAGATCGAAGGGTGGGTCATCAAACCGGCCGAGTACGAGGCCGGGCAGTCCTACCCGATGGTGCTCAAAATCCACGGCGGACCGCACTCAGCCTACGGCAACACGTGGTTTCAGACGTTTCATGCGCTCTCCGACGCAGGCATGTTTGTCTTCTACCCCAACCCACGCGGCTCGTCCGCCTACGGGCACGACTTTATGTATGCCACGCGCGGGCAGTGGGGCCTGATGGACGAGGAAGACTACATGACGGGCGTGGACGCGGTCCTCGAAGCCTACCCCGACATCGACCCCGACCGCATCGGGGTGAGTGGGGGGAGCTATGGCGGCTACATGACCAACTGGCTGACCGCGCGCTTTCCGGATCGCTTTGCGGCCGCCGTGACGAGCCGTTCCATCGCGAACTGGGAGAGCATGTACGGCGTCTCCGACGCCCAGGGGCTCATGGAGTATGAGTTCTTTGGGTATCCCTGGGAGGCGCGCGACCTCTACCGCGAGCTCTCGCCGATCAGCTACGTGGAGCACGTCGAGGCACCGACGCTTATCATCCACAGCGAGCAAGACTACCGAACGCCCATGCCGGAAGGAGAGCAGTGGTTCATGGCGCTCAAGAAGCGCGAGGTGCCGGTGGAGTTTGTCCGGTACCCGCGCTCTTCGCACGGCCTCTCCCGCACCGGCGAGCCCTGGCTGCTGGTCGACCGCATGGAGCGCCTGCGCAGTTGGTTCGCCTACTGGCTTGCCGACGACGCGCCCCGTGCCGCGCGGACCGAATAACCCCGGCAGCGCGTGTAGGTCCACACGCTCTGGCCTTTCACACGCTTCGGCCCTTCCACTCCGCACGGCGCATTTGAGCGTCAGGCGGCTGCTGGCCGGTGCAGGATGAACGGCTTATCTTCTCTTTTCGTATCTCCTACCTACCCCATGCACTCCGATGAGAAGCTCTCCAAAAAACGCTACAAGAAAGAGCTCAAGCGACTGCAGATTGAGTTGCGGCGATTGCAGAAGTGGGTTAAAGTGGAGGGGCTGCGTATCGCGCTGGTATTTGAAGGCCGCGACGCCGCAGGCAAGGGGGGCGCTATCAAGCGGCTGATAAAACCACTCAATCCACGCTTTTGCCGGGTCGTAGCGCTCGACAAACCCACAGAGCGAGAGCAGACGCAGTGGTACTTCCAACGGTACGTGACCCACCTGCCAGCCGCGGGTGAGATCGTCATCTTCGACCGCAGCTGGTACAACCGGGCCGGCGTGGAGCGCGTGATGGGGTTTTGCTCAGAGGACGAATATCAGTACTTTTTGAAAGCCTGTCCCATCTTCGAGCAACTACTTATTGACTCGGGCATCCTGCTGATAAAGTACTGGTTCTCGGTCAGCCAAGAAGAGCAGAAACGGCGCTTTGAGAACCGCATCAACACGCCGACCAAGCGGTGGAAGCTAAGCCCCATCGACCTGGAGTCGCGCGCCCGCTGGCAGGAGTACTCGCGCGCCAAGGACCAGATGTTTGCGCACACGGATACCGATGAGGCCCCCTGGCACGTCGTGCCCTCCAACATCAAGCGCAAAGCGCGCCTCAACTGCATCCACCACTTCCTGAGCATGGTCGACTATGAGCGGGTGGAGCCGGA
>JAAAOI010000015.1 GCA_009908945.1 Bacteroidota bacterium | reverse complement strand
CGTCGAGCCCGCGCCCTGCGGGGCGATCTCGACACTGTGATCCTCAAGGCGCTACGTAAGGATCCGGCCGAGCGGTACCGTTCAGCCACCGCCTTTGCGGCAGACCTCGGGCGTTACCAGACCAACCGCCCGGTAGAAGCGCGGCCGGCTACGCTGCGCTACCGGTGGGGGTTGTTTGCCCGCCGCAACCGCCGCGCGCTCACGGCAGCAGTGCTCGTCGTGTTGCTGTTCGCCGGGGTGCTGGGCTACCACTTCCAGCGCCTCTCGACCGAGCGGGACACCGCCCAGCACGAAGCCGCCAAAGCAGAAGCGGCCACCGCTTTTCTGGTGGATCTGTTCGCGTCGAGCGATCCGTTTCGCTACCCGGCGGGTGAGGTAAGTGCGCGGACCCTGCTTGAGCGTGGCGAAGCGCGCCTACAGCAACTGGGCACCGAGCCTGTCGTGCAGGCGGCCATGCTCCACGCGATGGGCGAAGCGTACCATGGCCTTGGACGCTACGCGGCAGCAGACTCGATGCTGCAGGCCGCCCTCCACCTCCGACGAACCCACCTCGGAGAGCAACACCTGGCGGTCGGGGCCAGTCTTCTTGCCCTCGGCAAGGTCCACTTGACCAAACGCCATCATCAGGACGCCCTGGCCACCCTGCAAGCGGCTGAGGCGATCTGGGATGCGCATGGCGTCCGAGATGCGCGACGCGTCTCCCTCTTGCAATACCAAGCCCAGGGGCTGAGCCACACCGATAAAGCGGACTCCGCCCTGGTACTGCTCCGGCGAGCGATAGCCCTCCACGAAGCAACCACCGGCGAGCCGCCAACGCTCGGGCTACGGACGGACCTGGCCTACGTGCTACGCCGGACGGGGGCGGTGGCCGAGGCCGAAGCGATCTACCGGGATGTGCTGGCTGAACAGCGCGCCCGGCTGCGCCCTGGCGATCCGGCCCTCGCATCTACGCTCAACAACCTGGCCTATCTGCTGACGTACCACCAGGAGGACCATGCGGCTGCGGAGCCGCTGTATCGCGAAGTGGTGGCCCTTCAAGAAGAGGCCCTGGGCGCGGGCCATCCCCAGACGCTCATGACCCGGGGCAACAACCTGTACGCGTCGCTGCGCCACCAAGAGAAGTATGCAGAAGCCGACACGTTGCTGCGCGCGCAACTTTCGGTGGTGCGGGCCCACTACGCCGCCGGGCACTGGCGCGAGGGCCGTGCGCTGGAGCAACTTGGGAGCTTGCGGCTGGACCGTGGACGGGTAGATACAGCGGTGGTCCTGCTGGATGAGGCCACGCGCCTGTACGAGGCAGCCCTCGGCCCAGACCACGCCTGGACGGCCGGGGCGCGGGTTGCGCTGGGGTATGCGCTGGCCCGGCAAAGCACCTTGGCCCCGGCCGAGCAGCACCTGTACCAGGCGCGGGCGGCCCTCGAAGCGGTCGATCCGGAAACCACCACCGCAAGCGTCGGCCGGCATCAGACGACGGCCTCCCTGGGGCTGGGCCTGCTTCAGCTGAGGCGCGGGCAGTACGCCGAAGCGGAATCGCTGCTCACGGCCAGTCACGAAGCACTGCGCGACGGGGCAAACAGGCTCCGGGCCGCGCAGGCCCGGCAGTACCTGAAGGAGCTACAGCAAGCAACAGCCCGGCCTGACGCGCGCATCGCCTCGAAGCGCGTGCCGTAACGCGCCTCCTGCTCCGCCACACGCGCGAGCGGATGCTACCAAAGCTTCTTGCCTACCCTTCTACGTCGGCCGCCGCCTCTTCCACGTCGGCTTGCGCCTGGGGCGGCTCCGGGCGCAACAGCGGAAACAGGATCACGTCGCGGATAGAGTCCTGATCCGTCAGCAGCATCACGAGCCGGTCGATGCCTACGCCCAGCCCCGCCGTGGGCGGCATAGCGTATTCGAGCGCGCGGAGGTAGTCTTCATCCACGGCGCGCATCGCCTCGTCGTCGCCCGCCTCTTTGAGCCGCACCTGCTCCTCAAACCGCTCGCGCTGGTCCTGCGGGTCGTTCAGCTCGCTGAAAGCATTGCACAGCTCGCGCCCGTTAATGATGGCCTCAAAGCGCTCCACGATACCCTCGTCGCCCGCCTCCCGGTGCCGCTTAGCCAGCGGACTCAGCTCCACGGGATAGTCCACCACAAACGTGGGCTGGATGAGCGTCGGTTCTATGAGTTCGCCAAACAGCGCATCGTAGAGCTTACCCTTGCCCAACGAAGGGTCTACCTCAAGGTCGTGGGCCTCGGCTACCCGCAGGAGGCTCTGCCGGTCGGCGCCGCGCAGGTCAATACCCGTCGCGTCGCGCAGCCCCTCGAAGAAGCTGAGGCGCTGCCAGGGCGTGGCCAGGTCGATGGCCTGGTCTCCTACAGTGATCTCCGTGGTGCCGTGCAGCTCCCTGGCGGTGTGGGCGATCATCTCCTCGGTCAACTCCATCATCCACGCGTAGTCCTTATAGGCCACGTAGAGCTCCAGCATGGTAAACTCCGGGTTGTGAAAGCGGCTGAGGCCTTCGTTCCGGAAGTCTTTGGCTATCTCGTAGACGCCGTCAAACCCCCCAACGATCAGCCGCTTCAGGTACAGCTCGTCCGCAATGCGCAGGTAGAGGGGCATGTCGAGCGCATTGTGATGGGTGATGAACGGCCGCGCGGCCGCGCCCCCATAGACGGGCTGGAGCACCGGCGTCTCCACCTCCAGGTAGCCCCGCTCATCCAGAAAGCGCTGCAGCGTGCGGATGATCTGCGTGCGCTGCCGGAAGACCTCCCGCACCTCGGGGTTAACCGTGAGGTCCACGTACCGCTGCCGGTAGCGGAATTCCTTGTCGGTGACCTCGTTGTACACCTCGCCTTCTTTTTCCTTGGCCACCGGCAGCGGGCGGAGCGCCTTGCTGAGCACCTGCAAGCTGTCGGCCCTCACCGTCACCTCCCCCATGCGGGTGCGGAAGACCTCGCCCGTGACCCCGACGATATCCCCGATGTCCAGCATTTTCTTGAACACCTTGTTGTAGAAGTCGCGCCCCTCGGCGATGTCGTCGCGCCGAATGTAGACCTGGATGGTGCCGGTGGTGTCCTGCAGATCAAAGAACGACGCCTTGCCCATCACGCGCCGGCCCGTGATGCGCCCGGCGACAGACACGTGCAGCGGGTCGGTGCCTTCGGCCGCCGGGTCGTGCGCGTCATCGGCGTACGTGTCGAGGATGTCCGCTGCCTGCGCGGTGACATCGAAAGCGTAGGGGTACGGGTTGACGCCAAAGGCTTCGAGGTCCTGACGGGCTTCGCGGCGGATCTGCTCCTGTTCGGTGAGCGGGCGGGACATGCGTCGGGGAGGATGAGCTAATGCGAGAGAATAGGTAAACCTGCAGCACACGCCAGCAGCGCGTAAATAGGGACGGCGTAGCACGCAGGCTACGCCGTTACAAGCACCCGTGTACAATGCCACGCGCCGCTCAGGGGTTTCGGGAGATGGCGGGGGCGTCCATGCCGTAGTGCGGCAGTCCCGGGCGCCGCACGCCGGCCTCAGGGCAGCGGCCGGATGACCATGGGAATCGGCTCAATGGGGCGATCGACAAGCGGCCCGCGCGCGGGCTGGTCGGTAGACCGCGGCGTGTCAGCAGCAGCAATACGGTCCAGCACGTCAAACCCTTCCACCAGCTGGCCGAACACCGTGTATTGCTGATCCAGTTGCGGCGTCCCGCCGTCTTCCCGGTAGACGGCCCGCACGGAATCGGGGAAGACGAACGTGGAGTCACTGAGGCGCGCCTGCACTTGCGCCTCCAGCCTGTCCAGTGTTTCTGCGTCGCGGGGCTGGCCCTGCACGATGTAAAACTGGCTGCCACTGGAGCGCCGCTCGGGGTTTACAGTGTCGCCTTCACGGGCCGCGGCCAGCGCGCCCCGCCGGTGAAACAGCGTAGGCACAAACTCAGCCGGCACCGTATAGCCGGGGCCTCCCTGCCCTACGTTCTCCGGATCGTCGCGGCTGGTTGGATCACCGCCCTGAATCACGAACCCTTCAATCACCCGATGAAAGGTGGTGCTGTCGTAAAAGGCTTCCGCGACCAGGCGCTTGAAGTTATCCCGGTGCGCGGGGGTCTCATCCGATAGCTCAACCACGAGCGTTCCGAGCGAGGTTTCGATGGCGTAGCGGTTGGTCGCCGGGAGGTCATCAGGGGCTCCGGCTGCCTCGCGCGCGCCCGCCTCATCCCCCGCCGGTGACGCATCAGGCCCGCACCCCGTCCCCAGACACAGGAGCAGCGCGAGCGCGGACACTACAGAACCAAAACGAAGCAGATCAGGAGACAGCGGCATCGAGGAGGTCGTCGAAGTAGCGAATGATGGCCAGACGCAGCAGGCGGTGCTGGTCGTCGGGGGAGAGATCGGGCGGAAGGTCGGTGGCGCGCTCCCAGATCCAGCTGCCATCCGCCTCCATGCCAGCGTGCACGTAGAGGCCCACGGTTTCAAAGACGCTGTACGTGCCCTCCATGACGAGCGCCTCCTTGACGTCCTTTTCGAGTTCGGGCTCAAAGCCCCGCCCCCGTTCCTGCACACCGATCAGAAAGAGAATGGACTCGATGGTGGGCTCGCGGCCGAAGCGTCGTTCCACCAGCGCTTCAACCTGTGCCCATTGCGCCTCCAGTGTACCGTCGGCCGCGGCCAACAGGGCGTGGATGGGATGCAGATCGTCAGCCATACGCCGGTGTGGCTGCTTAGTCGAAGCAGGAGTCGGCCTCGGCGGCAAACGTCTCGGCATGGGCGTGCAGCAGGGTCGTCACCGTTTCACTGAGCCGGCGGATGGCACACCCATCGGGCTGCCCCCCGACAACTGCCCGCAGCCAGTTGGCGCTGCGCAGGCTGATCTGCTGCGCGTTGTGTACGGCCTCCTTCCACGAGTTGCCAGCCTTGACCTCGCCGGTCTCCTCTGCGCCCATGGCCAGCATGCGAGCCCCCTGCGGGGTGAGGATGTCATTGAGGGCCTCAGTGGTGTCGTCCAACATAGCGACCATCTCGCGGAGCCGTTCTTGCTGGGCCAGCGAGATCGCCGCGTGCGCCGCATGCGCCTCAGCAGCACGCACGGCGCGAAGGGTTTGCACGGCCGCCACCGCCACCGACTGAAACCCAAGCGAAGGGACCGCCTCGTGATCTTGCATACGTCGCACAACGTCCGCTGGCTGGATAAGCGACATGGCGGAAGACTCGGCAACCGAGGGGCCATTAGAAGCGGGGGAAGATGCGGCACCACCCGAAGGCGCGGGGGCCTCGAGCTTCTTACGATAATCGGGAACGCGTCGCATAGACCGTTTAGTCCGGTTGGCTGTGCGGGACAACAACCGTTTGGCTACATCCATTGAGAGGTCTTGACTGCTCGAATTTTGCGGATTGCGGCCCAACCGTACCTTCTATGGAAGGTTCCAAAAGGCCCGCGCAATACAAAATTCGTGCAAATTAGTCAGATGGTGGGGCATCTGCGGTTTCACTTTCGTGAAGCTTCTACACAATCGGAGATCGCGCGGTGAAACGCAAGCCGCAAATGTAACGGCCCTTCGCTGAGTCACGGCAGGCCGTCGGCAGGACCGATGGCCTGTTGCAGCACCTCGAGCAGGGTTTGCGCCGCGGTATGGCTGAGGCTGCCGCTGCGTACGGCTACGCGTACGGTTTCTGTAGCGAGGACGACATACGCCGGGAGCAAGCCGGGAAGATCGGCCTGCAGCGCCTCGAGGTGGCGCGCTACCGTCTCGGCATCGCCGCGCTGGATGGGTCCCGTCAGGGCTTCCTCGGGCGTCTGCTCCTGCAGGTTGGCCCAGGTATGCGCCACGAGGGGGCGCAAAAGAGCCTGCGCCTCGCCTCGATCGAGCCCCGCAGCCGCGCCCACGTCGGCCGCAAGCGCCTGGAGCGTCACGAAAAAGTTGGACGCCATGGACGCCGCCAGGTGCAGCTGGGTGCGGGCCTCGGCGGCAATGGTAAGCGGAATGCCGCCCAGCACGGTAGCAAGGGCCTGCCCTACCGCAACCGCGTCGGGGTCCCCTTCCAGCGTGATACGGATGCCCTCGAAGGCTGAGGGCGGCGTGGCGGCTGTAAAGGTCTGCACGGGATGAAAGGACAGCGTGCCCGCCCCTTGCTCGGCCACCGGCGCCAGCACGCCGCTCGTGAGCGCACCTGCGGTGTGGAGCACCGTGCAGGCCGGCCACGGGTGTGAAAGCTGACTGAGCGTCTCAGCTACCGGGTAGACGGCCTGGTCGGGCACACAGCAGAGGACCAGGCGCACCGCTGCGGGCAGGTCGGCAAGCGCTGTGGAGGCCACCGGTGCGTCCACGGCAGCAGCCAGCGTCTCGGCAGGCCCTGCGCTGCGGCTCAAGATGGCCGCCACCGGGTGGCCGCAAGCGTGCAGGCGCCGCGTGAGCGCGGTGGCCATAGCGCCAGCGCCAATGCAGGCAATAGGCGAGGGAAGGGCGGCCATGGGCGGCACGGCAAGGAAAAAGGGCACGGGAATATAGCCCTTGTAAAGTAGCAGCTTCGCAGGAGCGGTGCAAGCCGCCGTGTGGCCGCAGGTGCCCCACGGAGCCGTCTTACCGCCGCCCCAGCACCGCGCCGAGGGCGCCGGGGTAGCCGTCGGCTGGCGCGCGGCGCGCGATGATCTCTTGCCAGTTGCCCCGCCGGTGCAGGGAAGCGATCAGGGCCACCATCAGCGCCCCCTTGCCTTCCAGTTCCATGCGGTCGCCGTTGATTAAGGTGAACAGCTCCGACACCGCGCCCGCGGCAAGGTGGGCGGCCAGTTCATCCATGGCCTCCTCGCCGGCAGCTCGGATATCGACCGACGCCACCACGAGCGTGCGGCGGTTGTACATCACCTCTCCAATTGCCGAGCCCAGTTCACGGCACAGCGCGGGGTCTTCGTTTCCCATCACCACCGGCACTATCGAGAACGGCTCCGTCATCAGGTGCTGCAGGAACGGCAGCTGTACGTTCACGCCCTCGGTGTGAAAGTGGCCGCTGTCGTCGATGAAGATGTCGTCGTCCTCATCGCACAGCTCATGCCGCACGCGGTCGTCGATGGGCACGTCGCCCAGCGGGGTGTGGTAGGTATCGACACTACAGATGGTGAGGCGCCGAAAGCTGCCGTCGTGGCTGGGGGCGACCAGGATCACCGTGTCGTAGGTCCGGCCCTCCACGTAGCGGTACACCGCCGCCGCGATGTCACGGTTGTGGCGAAGGTTGGTGTCGGGCACGATCAGTGCCTGTACCGTCCCTTCAGCTTCAGCAGGTGGCGCATCGCGCAGGGCCCCGGTCACGGCCTCGCGGAGCGCGCGCGGCTGCGTCGGGTACACGGAGCGTTCGGGAATAGCCATACGAGCGAGGAGCATCAGGTGAGACGAACGGAACGCCGGTAGCGTCCGATGTTGGAGCGAGCAGTACCGTCCATGCCCCGGGCCGTTTCGGGATGGGACAACAATTGCGTGCAAAATGCGGGGCAGTATAGCGGGCGGCGGTGTAGCAGGCGGCGGTGTAGCGGGCGGCGGTGGCCTGCACCGCTTGGACCCCAGCGGCGGTGCTCGGTATGGGGTTCGGTCGGGCTACTCCTCAAACCAGAGCTCATCCACCTGCACCTCCAGCGCGTCGGCGCCATCCAGCTCGACCACAAAGTCGCCGACGTCCGACTGCTCCTCGCGCAGCATCTCGCCCTGGATCTGGTGCAGGCGATCGCCGCCCTCGCTCGCCTCAATGCGAAAGGTGACCTCGTATTCCGGGACCGTGCCATTGCCGGTATTGCGCACGCGGTATTCGACCCGCACCGACGTCGCGCCGTTGTTATCCGTGCGATTGATGAAGTTGGTCACCTCGGCCGTCAGGTTGCGCTCGTTCGCGTCCTCATCCTCCTCTTCCAAGAAGAGCGTCACGGGCGAGGTGCGGTTCTCCCGCACCCGCACCGACACCGAGCGCGTGCCATAGCCCGACTTGCGGGCGCGCAGGTTGTAGTCGCCCGCCTCGATCTCTGAAAAGACAAACCGGCCCTCTGCATCCGTCACCACCACATCGCTGGCCGGGCTTGTCGTGATCTCTACGTTCTGGACTCCTTCCTCCGTCTCATCGTCAAGCACGACGCCCTCAATGCCTCCGATAACTTCCGGCCCCAGGGTGGCGTCTTTGCACCCGGTGAGGACGAGGGTGATGGATACAACAAGCAGCGCTACAAGCGAAAAACGATACATTGTGCCGAGAGAATGTGGTCCACAGTACGGGTTGGGCGGGTACGCGTGTGGGTATCGACTGCTTTCGCGGGAGATAAAGTGGGTGTGGGCGTTTGGGGGTTGTATAGACCGGAGACATCGGTAACACCTGTTCG
>JAAAOI010000118.1 GCA_009908945.1 Bacteroidota bacterium | reverse complement strand
CGACATCTGCCCCAAAGCCACACCCAAAATCAAGGACCCGCCCCCTGATCTTCTCCATACGCCACAGCTTCCGTGTCGGAAACGACGCGCGGTCCCGCTCCTTGGCGGTGAGATGGGGATTCTCGTTCTTCATTTAAACGTTGATCAGGAAAAGCGCGCCAGATTACGAACGTTCGCAATACGCTCAAGCAATTCAATCGTGTGATGCGTGATAGCAGTGGGCAGATGTATATCTGATTTTGGTAGATTAGGGAAGCGCAGCGCGGCGTCTGTTTGTAGGGCTCGCGAGAGGTTGTTTGATTCTAAATAGCACCTGTACGTCTGAGTCAATCGAGGCCGTGCTGCCTGCAGTCGCGAAGTAGAGGGGATGAGATTACGCTTTTCGTGCATGTTAGTGGATGCATCAGTAGGCACAAGATTCCACAATTCGTTTATTGGGTAGATGCTTATTGGCAGGACGTGATCGATGTGGTACTTGACTCCTTGGTTGATAGTCTTCCCTGACCACGGACAAGTGAATGAAGCCCCCTCCATTAGAAGTAGATCGATGTGATTCCGCTCCCAAGTAAGCGGCCGACGGTTATCGGGTCGATCGGTCAACAAGCGATATGCTATGCCCCGATCTACAGGATCACTGTCATACTGGCTGATGGATTCTGTATAGAGAGCCCATTCATGGACGCAGAGAGCCTCAATCCAAAGGGAGAGGTCCTGAAATGCCTGCCAAAGTTTATGATTTACCGTTAAGCAAGCCTCGTTTCCACGCGTGTTTGGAAGCGGGCAGACCTGTGGATCGAGTTGGCTGAAGCGTGCGGGTTTGTCAAAAACCTGCCACTGGCCTGGTCCAGCGTAGCGAATCGGATACTTCAAAGAAGACTTGATATGCCGCCACGCTTCATCAAATGCCTCCTGAAGCGTGTCGGAGTAGGATTTGCGGCGTCGCGGAACGCGCATGTCATGAACAAGGACGTAGCCATCGGCAGAGGAGCTACGACTGGGCACCTCGTTTTCCCAGAGTTGACGGAGTCCTGAGAGCGTAGGGCGAAAGGCGATGTCTTGGCTGAGGCCAGTCTTTTTCGACTGTCGATTACCCTGCCAGACAGGATTGCATACAGCTACAAATGGCCAATAGTAAGCGATCCATTCCTCTGCCAGCATGCGGAGGGGGATAGCTACTGGCCTTCCGGTATCACCAAATTCTGGATAGGCAGTTGCGATATTCCCGATTGCCCGGATGAGTGCAATCTTATAGCTGTTCTGCTTGGCGTCATGTCGCAGAATCGTGCTGATGATTTGTCCACCAGTCCGGCTATCCATGTTGCTGCGGTTTGCTATCTAAAGCCACAAACCACATCTTACACCCAAAAGACTAAAAATGCCAGCGTTTGGTTGTTCAAGCCGTCTTGATGTATACCTCAGTCACGAAATGAATGACAGAAGCTGGGGGTGTTGGCAGTTGAACTGTTCAGTGGCAGAATAAGTGGGAAATGCTTTGAGACACCCCAACCTACCACCCCACCCGCACCTGCACCCCCGGCCGCCCTTCGTACGGGGAAACCCAGGGCCTGACGGAAACGGCAGGTCCTGCGCGCTTGAGGATGACGTCGCGGGCGTCCACCGATCGGGCGAGATGGGCACCGGGGCCATGTGCTGCTATTCACCGGCCCCGACGCCGCACCCCCAACCCTTGCAGCTTACGCGCGACCGCCTCCAGCTCGGCGCGCGACGACCCGCGGCCCAGGTACTGATCCTCCACCCGGGCCAGGTAGGCCACCACCTCGCTCAGCGGCCGCTCGTGCCGCAGCAGCCGGTGGATGCCGGGGACGTACAGCCCGTATTCCTGTGCCGCATAGGGCTCGCCGGCAACGCCGGCCGGATCCCAGTCGGCTTGTAGAATGAGTTGAATAGCGCGGTGCAGATGCTCGTACGCGGTTGCGCGGTCGCGGACCGTTGCCATGAACAAGAAGAGACCAGCCAAAAGGATGCGGAAGCAGCAAGATGCGCCTCGCATGGTAGCAAACAATAACGCCACGGTTAGGAAATCGTAACCGTACGAAACGCGTGCGCTGCTTTGCGAAGGTATCGGCCGAAGGTAGCAGAAGTGAAGGTCCTACGCAAGCGCCGCCCCGACGGGCCTACTCCGCCGAGCCCCGCAACACCGACTCAAACTCGCGCACGGGCAGGGCGCCGTCGCCACCGGCGGGTGTGCCAGCGTCGCGGGCCAGGTGCAGGTTGAAGGACATGCGGTCGGCCCGGTAGTAGCGGGTCTGGTAGAAGATGCACGACTGATCCTCCGCAAACGACACGCGCTCCATGAGGAGGAGGGCTGCGCCGGGCGCCAGGTGCAGATGGGCCGCCACGTCCTCGTCGGCCTGCGTAGCCCCGATGCGGCACTCGCCCTTCACCACCGGGATGGCGTACGCATGCTCCAGGACCTGAAAGATGGTCTGCTCGGTGAGAGGGCTGTCGGCAAGCAGCTCGGCGTAGGTGGGCGGGAGCCACGTCTGGTCAAACGCCACCGGATCGGCGTTGGCCTGCCGGACGCGGTCGATGCGGACGACCGTCGTCTCGGGCTCGACGCCCAGAAAGGCGGCCACGTCGGGCGAGGCCGGCTCCGGCGCGCGGTGCACCACCGTGCACGAGGGCGCGATGCCGCGCTGCTCCATATCCTGCACAAAGTCCGTCAGGTACGCCAGGCCCTGATGCAGGCGGGCATCCTGCACAAACGAGCCCAGGCCCTGCCGCCGGTAGAGGTGGCCCTCCGTCTCGAGCGTCTGCAGCGCCCGGCGCACGGTGATGCGGCTGACGTCAAACTGCTCGCACAGGTCGTTCTCTGAGGGCAGCTTGTCGTTGGGCTCATACTGGCCCTGCTCGATCCGCGCCCGCAGCCAGTCGCTGATCTGCTCGTGGCGCGGTGCTCCCGGGGTATCCATGGGCACAAAGGATTGATGAAGGGGGAAACTGACGCCCGGATAAGGGCTACAGGTTATAACAAGTAACGCACCATTGTACAGCTTGTGCCTCTGGAGGCAACGGCTCATCCATCCTCTGCTCATTCAATCCCAAGCGTATGCGTTTGCTCTCGGCCCTTGCGATGGCCTGTGCCGTGCTGCTTCTCGGGTGCGGCGAGTCGTACGATTCCCTCTCGGATGAGACCTATCCGCTGACCAACTACGACAGCACGGCGGTGCCCTTCCCGGCGGCGTACGAGGGGGAGATCGTGCTCGTGGGCTACGTCTACACGCAGTGCCCGGACATCTGCTCGGTCATCACGGCGAACATGCGCAATGTGTACGACGCCCTGGACGGCGACACCGAGGGCGTGCAGTTCGTGACCATCACGTTTGACCCCGCGCGCGATACGCCCGCGCAACTGGCGGCCTATGCTGAGACCTTCAGCCTGCAGGAGCGGCAGTGGGACCTGCTGACCGGGGACCCCGCCACCATCCACGCGCTGATGCAACGCATGGGCGTGCGGCGGGCCCTGGCCGGGGAAGATGCCGCTTCCTTCGACGGGACGTTTCCGGAGGACGAGGACTACATCATCGACCATACCGACCGGATGACGCTGATCGATGGCGAGGGGCGCATCCGCGACTACTACATGGGCAGCCGGATGCCGGCGGAGATGGTCGTGGAAGACATCAACCACTTACGACGCGAGCGCTCATGAATCGGATGCGATCCATCACCTTCGTAGCGGCCCTAACCGTGCTTTTGGTCATCACCGCCTGCGCCGATGAGCAGCCCACCTCCGAGGTGCCGCCGCCCGAGGCGGCGCCCGTACCGGCTGACACGTTTGCCGTCGTGGACGGCTGGGCCGGGGTGGCCTCGGAAGGCGGCACTACGGCCGGCTACCTGACCATCGAAAATGGCCTGGCGACGGCCGACACCTTGCAGGGCGTGACGGGAGAGGCCATGGACCGCGTTGAGATGCACGAGACGTACGAGCGGGAGGATGGCCTGCGGGGCATGCGGCCGGTGGAACAGCTGGTGGTGGCGCCCGGTGCCCGTGTGCGGTTTGCGCCGGGCGGGCTGCACCTCATGCTCGTCAACATGGACCGGGCGCTGGCCGTGGGCGACTCGGTGGAGGTCACGCTCTCGTTTGCCGAACACGGCGCCCACCCGCTGACGCTCCCGGTGCGCAACCGCTAACTCCACGGGTTGTCTCTTCCTGCTTCCTCTGCTTCCCATGGCCTCCTCCGCTCCAAACGCCGCCTCGGATGCTCCGCCTGGACGGGCCCGCCGCGCGCTTTCGTTCCTGAAACGCAACTGGACCTGGCTCATCGTGCTGGGCCTGATTGGGTACCTGGTGTACACGGTCAACCCCCCGGTGAATCTGGATGAGCGCCAGGGCGCGGCGCCGGCCTTTGTGCTGCCCACGATGACGGGCGAGCGGTTCGATCTTAGCGCGCACCGGGGCGACGTGGTGGTGGTCACGTTCTGGGCCACCTGGTGCCCGGCCTGCCGCACGGAACGCCCCATGAAGGAATCCCTCTATGCGGATCTGCAGGGCGAGGACGTGGCGTTTGTGCACGTGTCGGTCAACGAAAGCGGGCTGGCGGCTGTCCGCGAATTTGCGGAAGGACGGGACGTCGCCATCCCGCAGGTCGCCGACCGCGGACTGCTGGGGGCGTTTGGTGGGTCGGGTGCTATCCCGGCCACCTTCCTCATCGACCGGCAGGGACAGATTCGCTACCAGCACGAGGGCCTCCTGGCCAAACCCGCCCTCCGCCGCGCTGTAGAGCGGTTGCTGGAAGAACCGGCGTAGCAGGCGTTCTGCATAGTTTCTGCTGTGTGCACATGGGACATCCGTGAAAGGGTGGATTATGCACGGGTCTGGTTGCCTTGTGCTGGCTCCATTTCCCCCTCACTCTGGCTCTCTCCCGCCAGGGGAGAGCGAATGTTTTTTGTGGAATCCCACTTGCTCGTTCCTGAAAGGTGGAGACTTCGTTCAATCGGTCCCAGTTTTCCATAGTTGATGGGTCAGCCGCGACGGAGCTTAACAATTACTGGGGCCTGATACTACAGGTTACGATTAAGCCCCTTCTCCCCTTCGCGGGAGAAGGACGGGATGAGGGGGGCAGGTCTATCACACAGCATCATTAGCTTTTGAGGGGCAGCTCCGGTAAAGGCCAAAGCCTGCCCGGCGCGGTTGCTTCCTGCTTGCTTTGTTTCCCCCTCACTCTGGCTCTCTCCCGCCAGGGGAGAGCGAATGCATCGCGTAGACGCTGGCGCGCATTAAAAAGGACAGGCGCTTCGTTCGAGCGATGGTGTTTGTTTAGCCTGCCGCGAAGTCAGTCGCGACGTAGCCTGCCAACGGCTGAGGCACGGCACCACGGCTTGCGATGAAGCCCCTTCTCCCCACCGCGGGAGCGCTGCGAGGCAAGTACGCTTGGGGTGAAGGCCGGGATCAGGGGGCAGGTCTGCCACAACGCGCTACTGGCATTTGCGAGGCACCACCGGGCAAGACGCGAGTGGCGCTACGGGGCGCGTGAAAGTCTCTATGCTCCCGCCGGAGCCCTTCAGGGGAACGGAAAACCTGCATGAAGACGGCACCAGCGAGGGCCCGTCCTGCGGCGTATCGGCGAACCCGTCGCGAGGCGGTCCGTTCGGAAGACAATGCGCCATTCTTGGCGTGCTGCTCCACTGCAATCCCAAAACAACGCTCCTTCTATGTCCAACGCCACACCTACGCCCATCAGCGATATTGGTGAGTTTGCCCTCATCGACCGGATGCAGAAGATTCTCGGCACGTCCGGCGACGATGACCTGCTGCTGGGCATCGGCGATGACGCGGCGGTGTACCGCATCGACGACGAGCGCGCCCACGTACTCACCACGGACGCCCTCATCGAGACGGTGCATTTCGACCGCTCCTTTATGCCCACCATCCACCTGGGCTTCAAGGCCGTTTCGGTGAATGTAAGCGACGTGCTGGCGATGAATGCGCTGCCCAAGTACGCGACCGTGTCGCTGGGGCTGCCCAACAACATCTCGGTGGAGATGGTGGAGACGTTCTACCGCGGCGTCCGGAAGGCCTGTGAGCACTACGGCATGACGCTGGTGGGGGGCGACACCACCGCCGCGCGGCACCTTACGGTGAACGTGACGGTGGTAGGCGAGGCCCTGCAGCACGAGCTGATCTTCCGCCGGGGCGCGCGCGCCGGCGATGCGCTCTGCGTGACGGGCGACCTGGGCGCGGCCTATGCCGGGCTCAAGGTGCTACTGCGGCAGCGGGAGGCGATCAAGGAGCAGGGCGAGGCCTACGAGCCGGACATCGACTCGTATCGCTACGTGATTCAGCGGCAGTTGGCGCCGAATGCGGCCATCGAAACGATCCGCGACTGGCAGGTGCGGGGCGTGCGGCCCAACGCGCTCATCGACATCTCCGACGGTCTGGGCTCGGAGGTGCACCACATCTGCCGGGCCAGCCGGGTCGGCGCCCGCATCTACGCGGCTGCGCTGCCGATAGCGCTGGAGACGCGCGAGGTGGCGAACGAGTTTGAGGAAGACGTGGACCTGTTCGCGCTCTTCGGCGGCGATGATTACGAGCTGCTCTTCAGCCTCCCCCCCGACCTGCTCGAAGAGCTCGACCCACAGTCGTTTACCCAGGTGGGCGAGGTCACGCCGGATGAGGATGAGGTGGTGGTGCAGACGCCCACTGGCGATACGGTAGCGCTGGACGCCTCCGGCTACGAGCACTTCGGCGGTGGCGGCAGCAATGGAGCCGCGCGCTAAACTCCGGGATGTGTGGTCTGGTGCGCAACACGGGGCAGAAAGAAGGCGTAAACGCGACTACTAACCATCCGTCACGTCAATCTCGCCCCGTGCTGTTATGTGGTTTGTTCATGCGCTAAACGGGAGCCTCGTTTTCTTCCTGACGGGCCTTTGGTTTTTGTTTCCAGAGGCCAGCCATACGCTACCGCTGGTAGGCGTAGGAGTAGCCGTTGGCGCTATGTTATATGCGATGACGTTGCTGGATCCCTCCGCCCCTTGGTACAGCCTACCGCAGAAAGAGGCCATTCTTGCCCTGCCTGAGCAGGAGCAGCACGCCATCTTTCAGCAGGTTCATGGGCTCTTCTATATCCTCGCGACCACGTTTCTAACGATGGCTGCGTGGGCGAGTGTAGCCTTGCTGGGCGTGGTTCCAAGGATTGGCCCGGAGCAGGCGGCACTTGTGGGCCTGGTTCTCGTCATGGGCATCGAAGGAATACTCGTAGCGATCTGGCTCGCCCGGTTTAGCAACAAAGTGAAGCAACGCATCCGGTCTAACGAAGCGCGCCTGTCACGCAATGAGCGCACGGAGGCGATCGATATAAAGTAGATGCTACGCCGTAGCCGGTTCACCAAAAAACGCCACAATCTCGTCGTGCTGTGCCCGCGCATCCGCGTAGCCAATCTCGATGAGGCGCTCCACGTAGGCCGGGGCGAAGGTAAGCATGCTGAGCCAGTCGGGGCGGTACCCGTTGCGCTGGGCCAGGCGCTTTAGCACCCAGCCGAGCGGGCCATCGAAGGGCAGCGGATACTGGCTGGCCAGCTGCCCGATATCCACCGACGGCCGCAGCACAAACGTGCGGACGGCCCGGAGCTCCCGCGCCTCCTCGGCTTGACAGGCGCGCACCAGGTCGTTGATGCGCTCCAGCGTGGCCACATCGTGCTCCAGCACATCCAGGAAGACGCTGTTCATGATCATCCCGCCCATCTGCGCGGCGGTAGGATAGCGTTGCTCGAAGGAGGCCGCCACTTCGGCTTCGGAGCGATCGTAGCGGGTGGAGATCACAAACAGCGCGTCGGCGCCGAGGTGGAGGGCGGGGGCGAGCGGGCCCAGCAGCCGGAGGCCGCCATCGCCATACCACGCCCCATCAATGTACACGGCCGGAAATAGGAGGGGCGGCGCGGCGGAGGCCATCACATGGTCCACCGTGAGGCACGTGGCACGCCCCACCCGGTTGGGCCGCTCCCAGTCGTCGATGTCGCAGCCCTGCACCCACGTGACGGTCTGATGGCTGGAGTAGTTGGCCGTCGTCAGCGCCAGGGCCCGCACGCGTCCGGCCTCCAGGTTTCGCTGGAGCCCCATGAGGCGCCCGCCCTCACACGAAAGCTGCGTTTCGAGGTAGCGGCGCAGCGGGGTGGTGTCGAAGAGGGCCGGACGGGGCTGCGAGCCGGAGAGGCCGAGGAGCTCGGCGAGCGGACGCATGTGGAAGACCGACGAGGCGGCCAGATCCCGCCAGCAATCCTTGAGGGCGTGCGTGGCGCGCACCATCGGCTCCGACACGCTGGCCAGGTGCGCCACGTTGATGGCTCCTGCCGAAACGCCCGTGTAGATAGAAAACTGCGCCTGCGGTACGGCTTCAGCCATGTAGGCCAGCGCCCCCGCCTGGTACGCCCCCCGGGCACCGCCCCCGCTCAAGACGAGGGCCCGGGCCGGGGCATCGGGCGCAGGGGGGATTGGGGCACGGGGCATACGAGCGGCGCGGCCATGAGA
>JAAAOI010000196.1 GCA_009908945.1 Bacteroidota bacterium | reverse complement strand
CTTGCAGCGCATCATCGAGCCGGAGCGGCAAATCACCTTTCGGGTCACCTGGATGGATGATGACCACAGGATACAGGTGAACCGAGGCTATCGGGTCCAATTCAATTCAGCGCTCGGGCCATACAAGGGCGGCTTACGCTTCCATCCTTCGGTCAATCCAAGCATCATCAAATTCCTGGGCTTCGAGCAGATCTTCAAAAATGCGCTCACGGGCCTGGCCATCGGCGGCGGCAAAGGAGGCTCGAACTTCGATCCGCGGGGCCGGAGCGACACCGAGATCATGCGCTTCTGCCAGTCCTTCATGACGGAGCTGTACCGGCACGTCGGCCCCACCACTGATGTGCCCGCCGGGGATATCGGGGTGGGCACCCGCGAAATAGCCTACCTGTTTGGGCAGTACAAGCGGCTGACGAAGCGGTTTGAAGGCGTACTCACAGGCAAGGGACTGTTGTGGGGCGGATCGGCCGGGCGGGAGGCTGCCACCGGACACGGCTGCGTCTATTTTGCGGCGCACATGCTGGAGGCTCGCGGCGAGCACCTCGAGGGCCAGCGGTGCCTCGTCTCGGGTGCCGGCAACGTGGCGTTGCACACGGTAGAGAAGCTGTACGCGCTGGGCGCCATGCCCGTCACGGTGTCGGATTCCAAAGGGACGCTGTACCATGCCGAGGGCGTCGACCTATCGCTCGTGCGATCACTAAAGAATGCGCCGAACGGGTCGCTTGCGGCCTACGTGGCGGACCATCCGGAGGCGGAGTACACGCCGGTGAGTGACTATCCGGACGATGGGCACGCCGTCTGGCGGTACCCGGCGTTTGCCGCCTTTCCATCGGCGACGCAGAATGAACTGACGCGAGCCGACGCCGAGGCGCTCGTCGACAACGGATGCCAGTGCCTGGCCGAAGGGGCCAATATGCCCTGCGAGGCCGACGCAGTCCATTTTCTGCAGGAGACGGGCATCGCCTACGGTCCAGGAAAAGCAGCCAATGCCGGAGGGGTGGCGGTAAGCCAGTTGGAGATGGCTCAGAACGCCCGCATGCAGGCGTGGTCTCGGGAGAAGGTGGACGAGAACTTGCAGCGCATCATGCGCGCGATTTACGAACGGGCCAGCACCACCGCGGAGGAGTTTGGCGTTCCGGGCAACCTGGTGGTCGGCGGGAATATTGCCGGCTTCCGGCGAGTCGCTGAAGCCATGATTGAGCAGGGGGCGGTCTGAGGCCGCCGGCCCCACGGCTCACGCCGCATCGTCCGCAGCCACACGTGCACAGACCGCGTAGAACGGGTCGGGAGCGCCCCCCAGAAAGCGCTGTGTCGGCGGCACGTGCGGATTTTCGTGGATGGTCTCTGGGGACGCAAACGCGCCGGTAGCCTCAAGGTACTGCGCGACGAGCCGGAGCCGCCCTCGCCCGGTGCCTTTTTCCCGCCAGGCGCGGATCGCCTTTTCCGCAAACATCCGGTTGGAGAAGCTTACGATGACCTGCCCGCCCGGCCGCAGGACGCGGGCCACTTCAGCAAAGACGGACTCCGGATACTGCAGATACTGAACCGACACGGCGCAGAGGACGGCGTCGAACGCATCAGGTTCAAGCGGAAGGCGCTGGGTCTTGTTCAGGTCTTGGACCACGTACCGATCGAGCCGGTCGTTGGCAGCAAGCTCGTCTTCGTTCAGGCCGTGGCCGACGACACGGCCCAGGCGCCGTTCTTCAGGGAGATGAGATACCCAGCTGCTCATCAGGTCGAGCACGTCGTCGCCCGGACGGAGGCGCTCGCGATACAGCTCGGTAAGCCGCGTGCGGAAGCGCTCATCGACGTGTTGAACAAGCCGAGGCTGGCGATAGAAGTCCCGATCGGGCCGGGCGTTTTGTTTCTGCCGCTGGGTATCAGATAGCACAGACGAGAAAGACGCGTCGGTCATCATAAAATGGCAGTCAGGGTGCAATCGAGTGAAGAAACGGTGCCGCGCGAGCACGCGCTTTTCAGCGTTGTTGTTCGTTCCTTCGCAACCGTTCGGGTAGGGCTACAGTTGCGCCGGATCTGAAACATCTGGGGATGGGCCATGCCCGCGCCACGGGCTCCCAAGCCCAATGATCCTGTAGCGATCCCTCACCTTACCCACACGTTAGATATTTATGCTTACGACGCCTACGTGATCGATACGGCACAGCGACATGGCTGCCCCATGCTTACGTTGGATCAGGGTCTGAGCCAGGCGGCACGGCACGTCGGAGTGAACGTCATCGAAATCTAATTCCATTGCCCGCGACAAAAGCCATGAACGTATACACCTATTCCGAGGCACGCCGTCGCCTCTCCGATGTGCTCAACGAAGCGGAGCGGTATGGCGAAGTGCGCATCAAGCGGCGCGACGGAGGCGAGTTCGTGCTCCGCCCGGTCCGCCGTAAAGCGTCTCCTTTCGAGGCCGCCGGACCTGCTGTGGATACACGTCAGCCCCTTTCGAAAAAAGATATCGTCGATGCTGTACGGGCAGGTCGAGAACGTGGCTACTGACGCACCACGATTGAGCTTTCGTGAGGCCGCTATGCCTACACTCGACGGCAAAAGGTTAGTCCCTCTTCTCAGACAGTAACGAAGTGCCGCGCGATAACCGGCAAGTGGCCGTTTAATCCTCTTGGCCGCCGCCTCACCAGTCTGTCGTCGCGACCCATAGCCTGAACCGACCTGGAAGAAGAACCAAGTGTATATCAGCTTGTACGTCATACCCTACTTATTTTGTACGTACAAGATGAGATTCAACAGCTCATTACAGCAAGCGGAAACGCCATGAAGAGCAAACTGACCCTCCGTATCCGCACCGACGTTAAAGCGCGGGCGAAAGCGATTGCAGCCGAGCGTGGGACATCGGTCTCTGAGCTGGTCGAAACCTATTTTCAGATGCTGGACCAGCGCAGATCAGAGCGCCCGGTGTCAGGTGGGGAAGAGTCTGTACATTCATCCGATGCTGGAATCACACCGGAGTCAACGGCACGGGAAAGCGGTACACCGGCGGACGAGCTAACGCCGCGGATACAGGCGCTCCAAGAGGTCCTTGGCCAACCGGCACCCGCCGTCACCCATGATGAAGACACCACGCGATGGGGCGAACACGCCGCTCAGAAACACGCGTAATGAGTGGTCCTGGAGAACGAACCACGATGCACGCCTACCGCCGCGGTATAGCCTATGCCATCTAATGAGAATCGTCTGACTCGGCGTGCGTCCACCCCCACCTTCCTGCGCCTGGCTTTTTCTCTACGCCTTCCTCCTGTTGCATGCGCGTTCTTTTTGATACCAATGTCATAATCGACGCGGCCGTCCCCGACCGCGCGCATCACCGTGTCGCGTTGCAGCTCCTTTCCCGGGTCGATCGAGGCCAGATTACGGGACTGGTCACGGCTACATCCATCGCCACGTGCTGGTATGTGGCCACCGCACATTATGGCGTAGACCCGCGTCCGCTGTTCACTGCGCTGGAGGAAACGTTTACCTTTGCCCCGATGACCCGGGCCGCACTTCGTGTAGCACTGGAGGCGCCCGGCAGCACGGATTTCGAGGATCTGTACCTGGCCGCGGCGGGAGCTGAAGCAGGCGCTGCATGCGTGGTTACACGTAACGAGGCAGACTTCACGCAAAGCCGACTCACCGCCTATCATCCGGATGAGCTTGTCGCCATGTTGCTGTAGCGCCGAGCCCACCTACCGGTCTACCTCTTCACTCCGGCCACGCCACCGAAAGCACGCGGATGATCGGCGCATCCCCCGTGCGGTCGATGGTGTAGAGGTTGCCGTCCTCGTCGATGTCGCGGACTTCGATGGCGGGTTTGCCAAGCGCTGGGAGGTTGGCGAGCAAGGTCTGTACGGATACCAGGATCCCCTCGGGCGAAAAACGCTCGACCGTAACCGTTCCCTGATCGTCGTCTCCAATGTGGTAAGCAAAGTGGAGGATGCTTCCATCGGGCGCCTGGACGAGCCCTGCGCTGCTCCGCAACAGCCGTCCTTGCAGGTCACGCCCTACGATACTTCTCACCGTCAGGTAACGGTCGGTGTCGGGGCGCTCCTCAGGTTCTACCTCCTCATATATGGCCCCCCGGACGCTCATGCCGTCCACGCGAGCAGTGCGGCTCCACGAACCCCCGTCCATAGCAAAAGTGAACACCTCGCCATTATAAGGGCCTGGAGCGTACCAGAGCCTGTTGTCTGAGGTTAACAGCGCGTGTCCAACATGGACGTTGGCCTGAACGCGCGCAAAGAAATGCGGCATGTGAACCATGTCAAATGAGCCGAAAAACTGAATTACGGAACTCAGATCTGAACTCAGGACCGTAAACAGTTTCTGCGCACTACCGGGAATCTCTCCTTCTGTCCGCACATCTGGAGCCCCCATGGCCGGCATGATAAACGTATCGTTTGGCCCCTCGTGCAAACGCATTTCCACCGGCCAGTCGCCAGCTGTAAGCTCAGGGGGCGACCGCTGAAAATGGCCCAGGGGTAAAGTGTCGAGCAACTCATCTGTGACACTGTCAAACACGGCAACCCTGTGTGTTCGTCGATCCCGGACAAACAGCCGACCGTCGCTCGTCAGCGAGATGAGTTGCGCCTGCGCAAATTCGCCAGGGCCTTCCCCGCGCCTGCCAATCTTTCGGTCGAAGGTGCCATCGGGGTTGAACACCCGCACGTGATCCAGATGGAGATCGGAGACATAGAGCATGCCATCCTGCGATCGCATCACCTGGCGAATGTCGGCAAACAAATACTCCGCCTCGGCCGACTCGTCATCGCCGATGGTAAGCAGCGTGTCGACGGCGAGCTGGGCGTGGGCGGGCCCGACCAGCAGCATGGCGAGCAACAGAAACACAAAGCGGGGGATGGACATGCTGTATTTCGGGCTTCTACGACAAGATACTACTTTTTGCGTACCATGATACCGCGTTTTACCAGTTTATGCAAGCATCACGATACGTCAGCCTTGAACCATCCCAAGGGCACCACAGCGTTGAGGGTGATCAAAAATTCAGATACGCGTTTTGCTACCGGCTCTCCGCGTCGGGTTCGGTTCACGGCATAAACGGCGAACCCCTAATACAACGAATGCTATGGACGGGTTATGAACGTTGAGCTTACGAACTACTGAACGGGTCAAACACCACCAATTCATCGATCCACAAGAAATCCTCTACATTTCGCGTTGCAAGCTCTAACCCATAGCTGAGCGCGGTACCCGCAATGAGCGCATCGCCGAGGGACATACGACGCTTTTGCCGAAGACGAATTGCTGCTGATACGGTTGAATCCGACACGGGAAGCACGTCTGCAGCATCGAAAAACGCCGCTAACAAACGCTTCTCCTCTTTCTCCAGCGCGTGGTACCCCAACGTTTCGACCTTGCTTACAACTGAAACGCAGGGCACCTCACGGGCAATGAAATTCCGGAGTGACGCGTGTTCGGGCTGGGCGGCGTAAATGATGAGGTTGCTATCGAATAGCATGCGCTTTAGCCGTTGCGGTCGGGAAGCGAGCGGTCACGCCGGATCTCCCGCTGCCAGGCGCTCGGGTCCTCTATTTCGCCGAATGTGCCATGCTCTGCCAGCTTCGACAGAGCATCAGCCATCTGTTGGCCCCGCTCTTTCGTGTCGGTTTTCTCTTCCAGCACCGTGATGTGTACGCGGAGCGGCCGGTCAGTAGTCGGGGACTCTTCACCCGCCCACCGAACCCGGTCACCTTCAAGAATGCCTTCGTATGTTTTGCGCATAGCGATCGCTCTCCCAGAGACCATTAGGTTTCAAAGCAGTTAACTCGTGACCGCAGTGAAGAGTTTGGGGGCTGTACCACCTAAGGATAGGCCGAAATTGCGCCCCACTCAGACCAACGACCGCCTTCGGGGCGCAAGGAAGGTGTACAGCACGGGCACCACGATGAGGGTGAGGACGGTGGCGCTGAGCAGGCCGCCGACGATGGCGATGGCCAGCGGCGCGCGGAGCTCAGCGCCGACGCCCAGCCCGATGGCCAGCGGCAAGAGGCCCAGCACGGTGGTCACGGTGGTCATGAGGATGGGCCGGAGGCGGTCGCGCCCGGCGGCCAGCACCGCCTCCCGCATCGGCATGCCGAGCGCACGGCGCTGGTTGATGAAATCGACTTTGATGATGGCGTCGTTCACCACAATCCCTACCAGCACCACGCAGCCGGTAAGGCTCATCAGGTTGACGGTTTGCTGCGTGAGGTAGAGGACGAGCGCCACGCCCGCGGCGGCCAGCGGCACGGCCATCAGGATGGCGAAGGGCTGCAGCAGATGCTCAAACTGCGCGGCCAGGATGAGGTAGACGAGCAGCAGACTGATGAGCAGGCTGAGGAGCACCGCGCGGAGGCTGTCCTGAAACGCATCCGTGGCGCCGCCCACACGGCCCCGCACCTGCGAGGGCAGGACCTCCGCAAAGGCGGCCTGCGTGACACGCTCGGCTGCCGCCAGGTCCCCATCCGTCGGGAGATCCGCCAGGAGGCGCACCACGGGCGTCTGCCCCTCGCGTATGAGCGCGGAGGGAAGCTCCACAGCCTCGGCCTGCACGAAAACGTTCAGCGGCAGCGGGCCGGCGTCGGTCGGGATGCGCTGGCTGAGGAGGCGCTCGATGGAGCCCAGTTCGGCCGAGCGCATGACGATGGGGATCTCCTCGTTGATGGTTCGCAGCTCCGTGGCCTGCCGCCCGCGGGCGCCGGCTTCGAGGTAGGCGGCCACGGTCTGCACATCCACCCGGTGCCGGGCCAGGCGGTCGCGGTTAAAGGTGAGGCGGTAGGCGGGCAGCGAGCGGGCGTCGGCGCGGCGGACGTTGGCCAGCGCCTCTTCGGTGCGGAGGCGGGCCACCATCTGCTCGGCAAACCGCTCGGCATCGCGCCGCTCATCGGCAACGAGGTCGATAATGAGGGCGGCCTCCTCGGTCGTCAGCAATTGCTCCAGTTGCGTGGGAATGGAACGGGCTTCGACCTGCACGTTGCCCGGCACCGGAAGGGTGCGGAGGCGGTCGAGCATGGCGTCAGCGCGCTGCCCGGCCTCCAGCAGCAGCGTGAGGTTGCCCTCGTAGGGCGGGCGCGGGTCGAGCTCCAGCCGCGCTTCGTCGCGCTCGCCAAGGTCGGCCAGCACGTGGCGCACCCCACCCAGCTGCCGAATCTGGCGATCCACAGCCGCGGCGCGCGCATCCACCAGCGGGAGGTCGGCGTCGGAGGGCAGGCTCAGCGCCACCTCCACCCGGCCCTGGTCCGTTGGCGGCACCACCTCGCGGGGCAGCACGTAGCCCAGCGCGCCGGCGCCCACCAGTACGGCAAGGGCGCCCCCCATCACCGCGCTCCGGTGGTCCAGGCTCCAGGTCAGCATCCGCTCATACAGCGCCATGACCCGGCCGAGGCGCTCCCTCGGCGCGGGCTCCTGGGTATCCTTCGGAGAAGCCTTTTCCCGTGAGGCAATAAGCGGCACGACGGTAAGCGCCACCAGCAGCGACGCCAGCAGGGAGCAGACCACCGCCAGCGACTGATCACGAAACAGGCGCCCCGCGAGGCCTTCCACCAGCGTCAGCGGCAAGAAGACGGAAATGGTCGTGAGCGTGCTGGCGGTGATGGCGCCGGCTACTTCGGCGGTGCCATCGCGCGCGGCCTCGAGGGGCGAGCGGCCCTCCTCCCGCAGCCGCGCGATGTTTTCGACGACCACGATGGCGTTGTCCACAAGCAACCCGACGCCCAGCGCCAGCCCGCTGAGCGAGATCAGGTTGAAGGTGACCTCCAGCAGGTCGAACAGTGCGAGGGTGAGTGCAAGGGAAAGCGGCACGGCTACCGCCACGGCGATGAGCGCGCGGGGCCGCCGCAAGAACGCAAAGAGCACCACAATAGCCAGCAGCCCGCCCAGCCACACGGCTTGCGTGACGCCGCCGATGGCTTCCTCGATGAAGGCGCTCTCGTCTACGACCACATCCAGCTGTACGCCGGGCAGCTCCGCCTGCAGCTCCTCCAGCGTCGTGCGGACGCGCTCCGCAGCGCGCACCGTGTTGGCGTCCGGGCGACGCTCGACGAGCAGCAGCAGCGTCTCCGCGCCGTCCAGCCGCACGAGGCCCCGGCGCTCGGCCACGCCTTCGCGCACCGTGGCCACATCGCGGAGACGCAGCGGCGTCTGGCCGGTGCGGGCCACCACAGTGGCGGCGATGTCGTCAATCGACTCAAACTCGCCGCTGACTTCCACCGCATACCGAAACGGTCCGCGCCGGATGACGCCGCCGGGCAGGGCCACGTTGGCTGCTTGCAGGCTTTGCCGCACCTGGTTGATGCTGACGCCGTGCGCGTTCATGCGCTCCATGTTGATGCGGACGTCGACCTCCGGCTCATGCCCGCCGGTGACGCGTACGCGGGCCACGTCGCTCAGCTGCTCCAGTCGGCGACTGACGACCTCCTGCCCGAGCCGCTTGAGCGCGACCAGGTCTTGCGGAGCCTCAAGCGTAGGCCTCGGCGCGAGCGCATCTTGTGGTGGTCCCCGCT
>JAAAOI010000093.1 GCA_009908945.1 Bacteroidota bacterium | reverse complement strand
CGTGGGAGGCCCCTCGCCGGCGGCCGCCTTATCGCCGGCGGCCCGAGCTTGCTCCTGCCGGGCCTGCTCGGTGACGGCGTCGAAGGCGTTGCCGACCAGGTTGAGCACCACCCGCCCCATCTCCTGCGGTTGTACCGTGGCGGTGCCGACCTCGGGGTCGAAGGACCGCTCCACCGTTACCGTGAAATCAGCCGCCTGGGCCCGCTTGCCGTGATAGGCCAGCTCCAGGTGCTCCTCGACGAGGGCATTCAGGTCGACCGTCTCGCGCTCGCCGCTGCTGGTGCGCGCGTGGTCCATCATGGACTTCACGATACCGTCGGCCCGGCGGCCGTGCTTTTCAATCACCGTGGTGTTGGCCTGCAGGTCTTCAGCGATAAGACGGGCCTCGTCGAGGTCTCCGCTGGTGAGGGCCGCCTGCAACTCATCAGCGAGCTCGGCCGAGAGGCTCGAGAAGTTGGTGATAAAGTTGAGCGGATTTTTGATCTCGTGGGCGATGCCGGCCGTCAGCTGGCCCAGCGAAGCCATCTTCTCCTGCTGCACGAGCTGCTGCTGCGTCCGCTTTAGCTCCTGGTGGGAAGTCGCCAGCTGGGCGTAGGCCTGTTCGGTTTTGCGGGCCTGGGCCAGTTCCCGCTCGCGGGCCTTTTCGCGTTCCTGCTCGATGAGGCGCTTACGCTGCAGGCGGTCGACCCCCGCGATACTGCCTACAAACAGGCTGGCGTACAGAGCCAGTGCCCACCACCGTAGCCACCAGGCCGGCTGTACGCGCACGTCATGCGTGAGCGGCGTGTCGGTCCACACCCCGTCGTTGTTGGCCGCCTGCACCTCGAAGGTATACGTTTTTGGGAAGGCAAAGGCCGACAGGTTGGTGTAGCGTGCCCGGGTTTCGCGGGTGGGGGCGGACCAGGAGTCGTCGTAGCCCCGCAGGCGCGTCCGGTAGCGCACCTGGCGCTCGGACGTGAAGCTGAGTGCTGCGTAGGTGATTTCGAGTTCGTTGGCGCCCGTATTGTCCTCCGTGTACTGGATGCGCCGGAAGTCCAACCGCGGCGGCGTGGTGTTTTGGCGATCGCGGGCGGGCCGGTACCGCGTAAGCCCGGCCGTGCTGCTGTGGTAGATAGACCCGTCACGGCCCACGCGGAGGGAGGGCACACCGGAGGCCGTGTGAAAGAGCAGCCCGTCTTGCTGCCCTACCCGGCGCCCCGTGGGCTGGCCCGTGGCGTCTGCCTCTATCATCCCTTCCCCGGTGGACAGCCAGACGGTGTTGGTCGTCGGAGCGTACACCATCGTGTTCGGTTGGCTGTCGACGTCTCCTCTATCGACGAGTCCAGTCACACGTGGGGGACTGCCTTCGATGATGTGGGTGACGCCGCCGTTCGGCCGAGCCCAGACGGAGGCGCCGGCGTGGACGAGTTTTACAACGCCTCCGCCGGCAAAGGGCTCCTCCGGCGCATCAAGGACGCGCTCAAACACCGGCTGGCTAACGAAGGGCACAAGGCCGTCGCTGCCCACAAGCGTGTCTGGCGTGGCCCTGGTGAGCGGCACGGTACTGCGGTAGAGCCCGCCCTGGGACGCACCCGCGTACAGATGGCCGTCGGTGTCCCAGGCCAGCGTTTGAAACGACTCACCGGGAATGCCTGAGCCGTCATCATCGAAAAACAGCCAGCGATTGCCCACCCAGCAGGCCACGGCTGGGCGTAGCGACTTGGTGAAGCAGACGGTAGCATTCGTTACGGCGGAGCCGTCGGCACGGGCCGTCGGCTGCGGTGGGGTTCCACATCCTGTGGCCATGCCAATGCGATAGCGAGTCAGCGTGGCCGCCGCGCCGAAGAGCGTCACGCGCTGCTCTTCGGCAAAGCCAGGCAGGGGCGGCGCCGGGGTACCGGGCGACACAATGTCGATGCCCTCGCGGGTCATGACCCACAGCCGTCCGGCCGCATCGTAGCACACATCCAGCAAGAGGTCGCTGGTGAGGCCGCGTTCTGCGGTCAGGTGCTCCACCGTACCGTCCGCTCCGATGAGCGATAAGCCGCCTGTCGTGGCGACTGCAATCACCTGCAGCGTGTCGCCGGCGGGGAGGGGCCAGGCGATATCGGGTTCTGCAGCCATCGCTTCTGCCCCTACCAGCGCCGGCTGCTCGCCGGCGTAGGACTGGCTGGTGTAGGTGCGGATGGCGGCCTGGTTCGCCCGGAGCTTGGAGAGCCCGTTGTTTTGGGAGACCCACAGGTTGCCCTCGCGGTCGGTGGTGACGTCCCACACATTCCGGTCCAGTAGCCCATTCCGACGGGTGTACCGCGCCGTCGCGCCCGTCGCCAAGTCCAGTTCCCAGACTCCACCGCCCAGCGAGGTTACCCATAGGAGGCCCGGCGCCACCTCCGCTATCCCTGTGATGACAGATTCCCCTGCCTCCGCAGGCTTTACCTGCTCCCACGTGTTCCTCTCCGCATCCAACCGCCAGACGCCCTCCCGCGTGCATCCTGCCCAGAGCGTGCTACGGCTATCCTCATACAATTGCAAAAGTTCTGGGCAGGGCTGGTCCTGCCTCCGTGCGGGGAGCGTGCCACCCTCATACACAAGCAGTGATTCATTAACGAGGCTGGCCCAGACGGAGCCGTCGCGGCGGGAAATGAGGGCTTGTGCTGTCGTATAGGTGCTGTCGCTTCGTAGAACGGTAGCGAGCGTATCAACGACGAGGGTCGTCGGGTTATCGAATCGGTAACGAATGATGCCTTCCCGCAAGGTGCCCAGCCACAACGCCCCGTGCGCGTCCCGTGTAAGCGGGCTGTCAAATATGGATGTGCCCCCCCCGTAGAGCGGCGTGCCGCCCAGCGTGTCGGCAAACTGAATCGGGGCGCCTGCCGCGTAGTCCGCAAGGGGTTGTTCGGAAACTGCCAGTCCTTTGTCATCCGAGAGGGCCCAGAGCCGTCCATAGGGCCCTTCCTGCAGGGCAGACACGAGCTCCCCGAGCGGTGTACCCAGGCCCGGGACTTCCTCCATGGTCTGGCCATCGTAGCGCAGGAGGCCAAATCCGTAGTTTGCTACCCAGACATAGCCCAAGCTGTCCTGATAGACAGAAAGCACAGCGGATTCGGGCAGCGGGGCTACCTCGTCAAGTGCCGTGTAGTGTTCGATGGGTAACTCTTGGGCGTGCGCAGGCCGAGGGCTGCTGGCAACGGCGAGGATCGCGAGTAGGGCTACGAGTGCTCCGCGCCTGAGTGGTCCCTGAGGAGTCACGATGCGCATGGGGGCCATGGTGTTCATGTGAAGAGGTCATGCGGTAGGAGAAAACAGGCGTACGGAAGGTGCGCGATAAAGGTGCTCCTCTCAAAAAAGTGCTCGTCTCACCAGGAACGCGCTACGCTACAGGGGCGGCGGGGAAGGGGAGGACGCGGCGTTGCCGGGAGGCAGCAGCTTGGCGGAATCGTGGGCGGTTATCAGCGCAGCAGCAATATGAGATAATTCTGAGAGAATCTCCTGTAGACTGTGGAGCATCTTTCAGGGGCAGGCTGCGTGGAGTGGTAGAATCACCTGGATGACGCACAAGCGCGTGCTGGACCTGCCTTCCGGTGTGCGTACCATTTCCCGGGCAATGCAACCGAAGGTCTACGGCCGGTAGCTACGCCCAGCCGAAGCGTCTGGGCAACGGCCGTCGGCGTCTGCCCGGGTTTCATCTACGGCCGGTGGTTTGTATTCTCCGTTTTTGGAAGCGCATCGCTTTGCAAACCTTGCACGCAGGTAGGCCATGGACGACGTTCCATCAACGGACCCATCGCCGGGGGAGGACGCCCGAGAGGTCCTCGAGGCTCGCCTCACCCGGCTGGAAGCCGAGGTGCGTACGCTGCGTGCCGACGTGGCGCGTTTGGCTGAAATGGTGCGCGCCGAGCCGCCCCCAGCTGCTGCCCCACCGGAGGCCCGACAGCCATCGCCTCCGGAGGCCTCTTCGCCGGCCCGTGAGGCGCCATCTGCGGGGCCCGAGGACGTCACGAAACCGCCGCTGTGGCATCGGGTGCAGCACGTGCTGGAGGGCGCGAACTGGCTCAACCTGATTGGCATCGGGCTGCTGCTGTTTGGCGTGCTCTTTCTCTTTAAGTACGCGATCGACCAGGGCTGGGTAACGCCGCTGGTGCGCGTCGCTGCCGGCGTGGGCATCGGCATCGGGCTCATGGTGGCAGGGGGGCGCCTAAAGGAGGCGCGGCCTGCGCTCTCGCAGGTGCTCCTCGGCGGAGGGATCGCGGCGCTGTATGCGTCTGTCTTCGCTGCCTATCAGCTGTACGACCTACTGCCCTACGCCCTGGCTTTTGCCGCCATGGTGGGCATCACCGGCGCGGCGTTTGGTCTCTCGGTGCGGCAGGACCGGGCTGTGCTGGCTGTGATTGGCACGGCTGGCGGGCTCGCCACCCCGTTCCTGCTCTACGTGGAGGGCGGCACGCTGGCTGGTCTGGCCGGATACACCAGCCTGGTGCTGCTGGGCGCCGGCGCGATCTACTGGCGCCACGCCTGGGCAACGCTGGCCTGGACGGCCTTCGCGGGCGGCACGCTGGCCCTCCTGGCCGGGGCGGTGGATATCCTGTTCAACGCGTCCACCACCCTGACGGTGGATCGTGCAGCCTTTCAGGGCAGCCTCCTTGTACTGCTGGCCATCAGTGGCTTTATCCCCTCAGTACGCGTGCTCCGGGCCGGGTCCCGCGCTGCTAAACCGACGCCATGGACGCCGGTGGTGCTGGCACTGGGGGCGCCGGTGGTGGTGCTGACGCTAACAGCCGCGGCCTGGGACCTCCCGGACCTTGCCATGGGCCTTATCGCCCTCGGGAGCGCGCTGGGGTACGCCGGCGGGTACGTCCGTCTTGGCACAGGCACCGCCGGTCGGCTGGCACAGGCCCACGGGCTTGCGGCGGCTGCGCTGGCCATCGTGGCCTGGCACCTGTTTTTTGAGGTACCGGCGCGGGCGTTGTTTCTGGCGGCCGAGGCTGTGCTGCTCCTATCGGTCGCCCGCGTGCAGGGCGCATCCTCTTTTGCCTGGGCGGGGCGTGCGCTCCTGGCGGGGGTCGCGTCGCTGGTGCTGAACTACCTGGTCGACGTGCCCGCCCTACAGCCGCCGCTTTTCAACGGGCCGGCTATTGCCCTGGGGCTCGCGATCGGCTGCGGCGTCCTGGCTGCGCTGCTGACGCAACGCAGCGTCCTGCGCGTGGTGTACGCTTCAGCCGCTCATGGACTGGCCCTGGGGTGGCTCCTCCATCAGCTGGTGCCCCTGCCGAACGGGCAAGCCTACGCCTCCATCGCGTGGGCCATCTACGCGCTCCTCCTGCTGGCCGTCGGGGTCCAGACCCGGCGCCTTTTGCTCCGGCGGGTTGCCCTCGGCACGCTGCTCTTGCTTGTGGCCAAGCTCTTCTTTGTTGATCTTGCGCAGCTCAGTGCCGGCTGGCGCATTCTGCTGTTTCTCGGCATCGGCGCCAGCTTCCTCGTGCTCAGCTATGCCTTCCCGAGCCTCTGGCAGCCGCCACCGGCGGAGCCATCATCCGAAGAGCTGCCATCGGAGGACCTTCCCCCGTGAACGAGGCCGTACGGACCCGGCGCGGAGTCCCACTCAGTGCCGCTTCTTGCTTTTCCAGGTGCCGCCGTACGTATAGTGCGGATTGTCGGTTGAGGCCTCCACCTGGCAGGGTTTGCAGGCGAAGATCCAGGCGCCGGTGGCATCGTGCTGGATGCGGAAGAGCGTATCGGCCGTGTCGCCGCACACGTCGCAGGCCTTCGTCCGGATGCGTTGGGTTCGACCCATGGCGTGCGTAGAGGGTGGCAAAGGATGCGCGGCGCTGACCCGCTTCGGCGGGCGGCTATACCAGTTTCAGGGCGAGATCGACCGCGCGCCGGGCGAGGGCGCTGTACGGCGGCGCCAGCAGATCGAGCGGCGAGGGGACCTTGCGCTGCCGCACCACCGCGCGCTCGTTGGAAAACGCTCGGAACCCGGCCTCCCCATGGTAGCTGCCGATGCCGCTGGCATTGACGCCTCCGAACGGCAACGCGGGGTTCAGATAGTGCAGCAATACGTTGTTGATGGTCGTGCCCCCGGCGGAGGTGTGGGCGATGACCTGGTCGGCGGTGGCGTCGGAGCCGGTAAACACGTACAGGGCCAGTGGTTTGGGTTTGCTGTTGATGAGGTCGATGGGCTCGTGCAGCGCGTGGTACGCCCGCACGGGCAGCAGCGGCCCAAAGATCTCCTCCTGCATCACGTCGGCCGCCAGCGGCACATCGGTGAGCACGGTGGGATCCAGGAAGCGGCCCTCCCGCGCCTCGCCGCTCCCCACCGCAGCGTGCGCGCCACGGGCCACGGCGTCCCGGTACAACGCGGTCAACCGCTCGTGATGGCGGTCGCTCACGATGCGCGCATAGTCCAGCGTCCGGGCCCGCTCATCCACCGTCTCGCCGTAAAACGACGTGATGGCGGTCGCCAGCTCCTCCACAAACGCGTCGTGCACGTCGGCATGGACGTACACGTAGTCGGGCGCAATACAGGTCTGGCCCGCATTGGTGAACTTACCCAGCGCAATGCGCCGGGCGGCTTTCCGCAGGTTGGCGGTGGCATCGACGATGGTGGGGGATTTGCCGCCCAGCTCCAGCGTCACGGTGCTCAGGTGTTCGGCGGCGGCCTTCATCACGATGCGGCCCACGTCAGTGCTGCCCGTGAAGAAGACATGGTCGAACGGATGCCCCAGGAGGTGCTGGGCTGTATCGACCGCGCCCTCCACCACGGCAACCTCGCTCTCGTCGAACGTCGCCTGGATCATCTCGCGGAGGAGGCGGGAGGTATAGGGCGTATACTCAGAGGGTTTAAGCAGCACCGGGCAGCCGGCGGCCAGCGCAGCCACGATGGGGTTGAGGGCCAGGTTGACCGGGTAATTCCACGGGGCAAGCACGAGCGCATGGCCCTTCGGCTCATACCGGATCTCCGACACCGTGCCGGCCAGTTGCGGCGGCGTGGACACCCGCTGCGGCTTCATCCACTGCGCCACGTGTTTGGCGGCGTAGGTGGCCTCCTCCGCCACCGCTGCGATCTCGCTGGTGTCGACCTCCACGGCCGGCTTTCGGAAGTCAGCAAACAGCGCATCCTGGATGGCCGAGCGGTGGTCCAGCACCATCTGGTGAAGGCGCCGTAGCTTGTCGGCACGCTGCGTAGCGGTGGTGCGTCGCACGCGGGCTTTGTTGGTCTGCTGCAAACGAAAGAGGCGGTCGATCTCTGCTGGCGGGGTGGCGGTACCGGTCGTGGGCGATGCGGGAGGAGGGGCAGCGGGAGCGTCGGGCATAGGGCAATCAGTGAGTAGGCGCAGGAGCAAGATGGGTATCGGCCAACTTAACGCCAGGGCGGGAGATGGTGTCCCCAGAAGTGGGGGTGTGGCGGCCCCGTTACGTGGGGCCACGGCTTTGGCCAGGCGGTAGGAACATAGCGGGCCGTACAACGGAGCGGCCCTAAAAAAACCCCGCCGTGCACGTGTGCACGACGGGGCGAGGTCCTGATGCAAGCAGGGGAGGGTCAGCCTTGCGGGCGCAGCGGCTCGGTGTGGCCCACTACAAGGCGCAGCTTCTCCATCTCGCCTACGCTAAAGCTAAGCGACTTGCGGGACGGGTCATCGTCGGGGCCTACATTGGTGAAGGCCTCGACTTCACCTTTCCGGACGGCGTCCATGATGTCGTCTGCCGTGCAGTTTAGCACGTCGGCAAACTGGTTTACCGTCCCGGCGTACAGGCCCGAGGAGTACGTAAGCTCCCCTGCCGCAAACTTTTCTACCGATTGACTTCGAGCATTTCCAGCCATAATGTGCGTGCCTGGTCGTTGAGTGTGAGTATCGCAACCGCGTTTGGGGCTGGTGCCGCACCCCGCGTGCAGAAACGCAAGTTTGTTATCCGTTGTATATCGTGAGCCCATTACTACGCTGGTATGCTCTATTTGATGCAGTAGGCGGATCTGAGGAAGGGGAGGTCCGCATGCCTGCTGCCTGTTCGTGTGAATTAAACTGTTTTGTTACAGGATAATGGACGAAGCGCTGCCATGGCAATTCGAGGAGGCGATGGTGCGCCCGGAGCGCGCAGACGACCTCCGGGCCCTCATCCAGATGCTGTTTCAGCGGCGTAGCCTGCCGCACCTGACGGGCTGGGCCAAAACCTGGCAGGTGAAGGAGCTCGTGCGTGACTTGACGGCCGCCAGCGCTGCCTACGCCGCGGCCTGCACCGGCGACCGCCCGGCCCCTTTTCCGTTCGCGCTGGCGCACCTGCGCATCCGCCAGGGCCGGCTGGAGCCGATTGCCGATGCCGTGGCGGTTGAGGACCCCGGCTTGCTCGCTCGTATCTTGAGCGAATTCCTGAAGCCTGGAGCAGAGGTTCAGTTTGGCACAGGTGCGGCGGCTCAACGGTGGACCGTCACGGGAGATGGCGAGGTGGCCCCCGTCCCCGTCTCGCCAGCCTCCACCCACGCCTCGGAGAACGACGCGTAAGCTGCAGCCGGCGCGATGCGTGCACGTGGCGGTTGCTTGGAGACGCCGGGTGTATGTCGCGTTTCAGATAGGCTACCGTGTGCTCCTCCCTTACGCTACCGTCTGCCATGTAAGGACGCTTCACAGGGGCAGTCCCCGCGTCAAAAAACGCCTACACGTCCGCATGGCTTTGCATATGCTGAAGCACGCGCTCCTCAAAGGTGGCGCGGTCCAATGCGTCTATCCACGAGCCATCTGAGTGCAGGGCGTAGGCGCGGGCACGACGGTTGGGCCCCGTGTGCCGGTCGGTGGCCCGCACCAGCAGGCAGGCGCCAGGCGCCGTGAACATGGCGTGCCGCACGTGGGGGCGCTTGGGGAAGGGGAGGCCCTTTGGGAGCGTGCGCATCAACGCCTCCCGAGCGGCACCGGCTG
>JAAAOI010000268.1 GCA_009908945.1 Bacteroidota bacterium | reverse complement strand
GACAGAGCCCCCCTCCAGGCGGGCCGCATCATCTGCACCCGTAGCTTCGCGCGGGGGCGGCACCGCCCCCGTTGTAGCGGCGCGCTCCCGCGGCCCGGTGCGGGCCCCGGAAGCACTGAACGGGCGGCCCTGTGACGCCGCTCGTTTCGGAACGGGCTTAGCGTCGGAAGCGCCACGTTCAGCGGTCAACACCACCACCGGGCCGTCCTTCCCCAGCCGCACTTCCGTGGCCCCCTGCACCGGTACGCGCTCCATGCGCGTGCCCCCGGCGAACAGGCCGTTGGTGCTATTTTGATCTACGACCCACCACGTCCCCTCGGCCCACTCCGTAGCCGCGTGGATCCGGCTCACGTTTGGGGCCGGCACGTGCACCGCGCAAGAAGCCTCCCGGCCGATCTGGACGGGTACGCTGAACGTCTGCGCGGCGGCTCCATCGTCCGATACATCGTCCATTACCACCCGCACCCGAACGGGCGGTAGCGTAGCGGGGGAGGATGTGCGGAGCCGAGAGAACATAGCAGCCAGCCCTCAAGCAAGCGAAAACATCAGGTGGACGGGGGGGCATCAGCCGACGGTTCGGCGGTGGGCACCTGCACGCCCAGCACGAGACTTACCTCTTTGTCGAGCACAAAGGCAGGCGGACGAAGCCGCACGGCAAAGAGGGCCTTTCCTTCCATGGGCGCGTCCGGCACCGGTTCTACCGATACCGCCTCCGGCGGAACCACCCGGGTAGGCTCCCCCGCCTTCAAGAAGGCCCGGATGTGCTCATTCAGGGTGGCTGCTGTGGCTTCTACATCAGGCCCGGCCGTGACGCTTGACTGCAGCGTGAACAGGAACTGCGCCGTCCGCGCTACGAAGAGTTGGCAGGGAAGCGTCACGTGCACACGCGCTTCGGTGGCCGCCACGAGGTCTTCGTGTTCGGCGGGTAGCGCCACCGTCTGCGCGCGGCCCAGCGCAATCCCGTCATGGTTTGATTTGCTGGTAAGCACCGTAAAACCGCCTTTTGCAAAGCCCGCCAGCTTGCTCTCTGGAATCAGCGCGGCCAGTGGGGTATAGCCTTGCGGCGTACGGTGGATGGGAAAGTTGCCCAGCATGCGGGTGCGCAGGTGCGTGGGCCAGCCGGTGGCCACGAAGCTGTCCGCCATGGCCAGCCCCACAGCCACGGGCGCCTGCCCCCAGAGCGGCGCATCTTCGACCAGCGCACCACTGTCCGCTGTATGGGCCGTGCGTAGCAGGAAGGCTGGTAGGGCGAGTACGAGCGCGCGTGCGGCCTCATCAGCACGAAGTTTTTTGTAGGGCAGGAAGGCCGGGTCGTCCAGTACCTGCCGGAGCGGCGGGAGGTCATGGAGCGCCTGAGCAGGGTCGACCTGAAAGAAGGCCGGCGCTGCAGCCGCAATGATGGGGGCCTGCACACTGGCGCCAGAGGCGGCGAGGTCCTGCAGTTGATCGATCGCCGGCTGCGTGCAGCCGAAGGCGGTATCCACCAGCACCGCCGAGAGCGGTGGCGCATCGTCGGTGCGCGTGTGCTCGCGCATCACCACCTGATGATGGATGGCCTCGTTGAGCTGGTCAGGTGCAGCGGACAGCACCTCCAGCACCACGCCTTTTCGAAAGGGCAAGCGCTTGGTGAGCAGACGCACGCTACGCCAGGCAGCTTCGAGCGCGCGGAAGGAGACGTCCGCAAACACAGGTTCAAGCTGGGCGCGGATCAGGGCCTCCAGCCGGTGCACCACCTGCGTCAGCGCATCGGCGGCCGGACGCGGCGTGGTATCCGACGGCCCGACCACCGCCTCCGTGAGGGCGTCCGCCAGCGCATCCGGTGAGGCCTCCGGGGCGTCGTCATCCACCATCGACAGCAGGCGGTCCAGCGTGTCTTCCTTGGTATCGGGGGGCCGCCCGTTGGCTCCCGTGTCGCCTGCCCGCGACCTCTTGCCCAGCGCATCCAGCAGTGCTTCTACCGAACCGCTCAGCGCACCATCCTCCAGCGATGCGCGCACCTCATCCAGCGCCTGATCGCCAGCCGCAACCTCGGCCAGCCCTTTTCGAAGCTCCAGTAGCGGCGCAGTCACAGCCAGCTGCGCGGCTACCCCCTCCGGCGAGAAGTCGGCCAGCGACGTAAACTGCAGGGTCTCCGAGAGGCGTTCGGGCGACGCGCTGACCCGGTTCGGCACGCTGACCTCCAGCGTGGGCGCCGCTGCTTCCATATACGGGCCAAAGCCGGCGGCATCCACGGTGGTGGTGTGCACGCCGCTCTCCCATGAAGGCGTAGCCGCCTCCGGCGTCAGGTGACTTACCAACAGCATCCGCAGCGGCAGCACCTCCGGGCGCTCCAGGGCGTCCCTTCCGGGCTGTGTGATTTCGGTGCGGTCGGGGTCGGACGTGATGCGAAAGCCTGCGCCGTCGGTGGGTTGGTCGCTCATACGTATGTCGGGGCTTGGGGAGGGTAGCATAAGGCCCTGCGGCATGCACGGCTGATCATCACGGCAGGTCATCACGGCAGGTCATCACGTGGAGAGGTCCTTGGCCACGTATGGCCTCGCGCGTTTTTCTCGTCAACGCCGGTCAACGACCGATGCTTTTCGCGAGGTAGTTTATTAAGATACTGTAGAAGACCTGAATTACCATTGGCAATTGGCGCATACATGCGCCCTTATTATGCGCAAAGGCGTACCGTGACGTACGCCACATCTTCTACGTCTTCATAGCGCTGAGGCAACGGATGCCAAAACCGCCAAACGACATACCCTCTGTGCTCATCCGGTAACAAGACAAGCGTATCGAGCGCCCCGTGTAGGACATGCAGGGCGGCCTCTTCGGCCGCTGCGGCGCGCTGTTCATGTAGCGTAAGCCGCACCTCAGGGGTGATGCCTGGCAAGTGAAAGGCGCAGGGGCCATTGGGCGTGAGGTTGAACAGCTCCACCTTCTCGTCCCCCTGCAGATAGCCCGGCACCTGCAAGTCGGGGTGGGCCCCGTTGAAGAATTTCGGAGTGAAGTCTGACGGCAGGCCCAGCACCGGGTCGGGGGCTGCGAGACCTGCCTCGGTGCCCCTGAAAGCGCTCCGGGGGGCCCAGGTCTTTCCGTAAAAGCCAAAGCCCACAGGACGCGGGCGATCGTTCCACGCCGTGATGGGCTGGTATGGATCCTCGATGTTGGGTAGCGGCTTCTCGTGCACGGCATCGCGGGCTTTAGCCGCAATGAATCCTTGCCCGAGCGGATTCGCCTCACAGTAGCCCGCGCCTACCTGGTCGCGCCCACCGAAAGCGCGCTCGTAGCGCAGCGGCATCGTGGTGAAGGGCTGCGGCTCACTGAGCAGCGGTTTCATGAGCATGCGCGAAGGGAAGGTCCACTGGCGATCGCCCACGATCCGGAGAATATGTTTATGTGGCCCTACGCGCAGGAGGACATCCACCCTGGGAGTAGGGCGTCCATTGGGCGCGTAGGCGTGTCCAACAAGCACAATATCGGCCGCTGGTTTATATGGCGCAGTATCCGCCTCAAACTGAACGCTCGCGCTGGTATCCCCGTCAAAGTGCAGGTCCTCTTCCCACAGCGGCAGCTGCTCATCAGCAAGCGGCGCCCTCGCCCCGGTCTCTTCTGGTATCGCAAACGTGCCCTTCACAATCACGCTGACCCCAGGCCGCCCCTCAGGCCCGGGGCCGAGGGTAACGCCTGTTTCAAGCGATGTGGCGTTGCGGATATCCACGAAGGAGCCAAGGGGGGTGAGTGAAATCAGGCAGTATCGGGAGGAGCCGATGGGCGCGCAAGTGACTGCGGTTTCACCGGGGGCGGCTGCGCGCTCGGACCGTAGGCTGGGTGATCCGTTGTAGGCCTACGCGCATGCAGCATATGGCAGGCACGGTCATCGAACGCATCCACCTGCGCCCACTCGAAGTCGGCGCCGTAAAAATCGGCACCAATGGCCTGCCCCCCGGTGAGGTCAGCGCCGAGGAAGGATGCCAGTGGAAGGTCCGCTTCATGAAAGAGGGCCTGCTGCAGGTTGGCAAAAGCAAAGCTCACGCCTTCTCCCTCGACGCGGACGAGCAGGGCTGCTCCCATGCTGGTCCGCTCGAAGACGGCAGTCGAAAGGAGCGCACCGGTAAAGTCACAGCGGCTCAGGTCGGCGCGCCGAAAGAACGCCGCGGCCAGCGTTGCTTTCTGAAAGGAGGCCCGGGGGGCCCGTACCTCCTCCAGCACCGCCTGCGAGAGGCGGGCTTTGTTGAAAATAGCGTCGGTCAGGTCAGCTCCCGAGAGCACAGCGGTATGCAGGTTCGCCCCGGTCAGGTCGGCCCTTGCGAGCGTGGCATCGATCAGGATGGTGCCCTGCAACGAAGCCTTCATCAAGGCCGTATCGGCGAGGGTAGCCCCCGTCAGCGTGCTTTCGTCCAGGACACTTCCGGTCAAATCACAGCCGTCCAGTGTGGCATGTGCCAGCGTGCACGCGTTAAAGGTACAGCCGGTGAGCACGGCTCCTGTAAACACACTTTCGCTGAGGTCGCATCCAATAAACGTTGCGCCCTGCATCTGGGCCCCCTCGAACGAGACGTCCCGGAGCACAGCCGCTTCAAATACGGCCCCTGTAAGATCCGTCTTCGCAAGCGATGCCCCGGTAAGCACGCACTCCGACATGTGGACATCGCATAAATCGGACCCGCCAAACATCGCGTGATCCAGCACACAGGCCTGGAAGGTAGCGCCCGCTCCCTGCTGCTTCGCGAAGTCTACCCCCGAAAGGTTGGCATCCGCATAAGCCGCCCCCTCAGAGAGCGCGAGGGGTTGGGGCATGGGTGTTATGGTCGCTTGAGCCGCCATCACGTATCCTCCTGCTCAATCCACTTCAGCATCTCGCGCGGTGTCGGGCCGCCACGGCGCGCGATCCCTGCTGGCACAAGCGGCACGGGGTTTATCGCCCGATCTGGCCAGACCGTCGGCCATAGAGCCTGCTGCTGGTGCGGGCCCGTGATGACGGGGTCTGGGCTCCGATCCAAATCCATCGGGCCACGCAGCGGCTGCAGCGGGCGGTCGTGCCCCCCAACCGGCTGTTGGGCGGCGGGCTGTAGGGCATACGATGCGGCCAGCGGCTGCCACCACGCAGGAAGCAGCCCGATGGGTAGCTTGGTAAGCGGGCAGCGCGTGGCAAGGGCACCGCGCCAGCGCGCGTACGTCTGCAGGGCAGGCATCGGCGATGGCAGGAGGGCGGCGGTGGGGCGAAGGGTACAGGCTTGGGCTATTTCCTGATGCAGGGGCGGGGTGCGGTGAGGCTGAGCTGTGTGAACCCACACGGGCAGTAGCACACCACCATAGGCCATCCGGGAGACGACATGCGTGCCGTCAGTCGTGAGTTGAAGGCGGACCTCTGCTTCCCCCCCCAAGGCAGTGTGCCCGAGCACGGCATCGTCAACCTGCCCCTTACCGGGGGTGCGGAGACGGCGTTGGTTGCCCCCATACGCTACCGAAGCAAGCACCGTATCGGCGCCAATCACCTCCTGTAGGCGGTGGGCTGGGACATAGCGGTACTGACGGCGTGGCCGTCCTTCCATCTGGAGCGCTTGCAGCCGGCCGGCCTTGTCCACGTCCAGCGACAGCACCCGAGCTCCTCCGATGTGCACCCCCTGCAATACCCCGTCGCGGTCGTATTGCAGGGTTACGTCCTGCGCATCGGCACTACAGACCTGGACCAGCCCGTCGGGCGTGTACGTGAGGTGGCGGGCGTCACCGTTTACCTGGGCACTGGCCAACGCGCCGGAGGGCGTGTACGCAAGGGACCGTACGCCACGGGGGCTGTGCTCCTCAAGAAGCTGCCCCAGGCCGTTATAGCGGGCGGCATAATGCCCGGAAGGCCGGTCGATCTCTATGAGCCCATCCTCTGCGTAAGTAATCGCAGCCCACGCGGCCCTATCGGCATGGACCGTCTGCAATCGCCCATCGGCCTGGTAGGCCAGCGCGTAGGTTGTCCCCGCGTTATCCTGCACGGTTACCAGCCGCCCTTCGCTATCGCAGGTGAATTGCCACCGCGCAGCCCCAGACGCATACGAGGTGCACTGCCCGAAGGCATCGTAGCGCAAGGCTTCCCGGCGATTGCGCGTGTCGGATACCGCCGTCAGGTGGCCCTCGCTATCGTAGCCAAACCGGAGCGCTGTGCCATCGGGGAGGGTCACACCCGTCAGGCGCCCCTCTGCATCGTACGCAAAGGCGTGGGCCACCCCCTCGGCTCGCACGACCTCCACGATGCGGCCTGCGTTATTGTATCGTACATGCGTCGGTGCGCCATCGGCGTCTGTTACCGTGCACCCCGCGCTCCCGTCCCATGCCCAGCGCGCCATCCGTCCTTCGGGGCTTGTCAGGGACACGGGGCGCCCCCGTTTGTCGCGCGCCCACTGCCAGGCGTGCCCCGCTGGGGTCTTCAGACCGGCTGAAAATCCACGTTCATCGTACGTCAGCGCGAACGAGTGGCCCGCCCCGTCGGCTACGTGCGCGGCCTGGCCGGTGTCTGAAAGTAGCACCGTAGCCAGGCGTGCTTCACCGTCGATTTGCTGAAATGTCTGCTCCTCCCTTTCATACCGTTGAAACGTAGCGACCTGTCCATCCATCGCGGCATATCCGATGAGGCGCTGGACCTCGTCATAGTAATATACCTGCTCCGTCCCATTGGGGAAGAAGTGCTTCAGCACGAACGCCTCGCCGGCGTGCTGATACAGGTGTTGCTGGCCTGTGCTGTCGATGACGCGGGTAAGCTGCTGCCGGTCGTCGTACGCCACACGGCGAGCTCGGGCGTTGTTGCTCTGCCAGCAGGCGATGCACTGCCGGTCGTCGTTGTACTGCGCGTAGGTCGCACCACCCACGCGGTTCGTGTACTGCACGAGCACCTCGCCGTCGTAGTGGTACCGCGTCTCAGCGCCAATGGCATCAGTCACCCGCACAAGCTGGCCCCGGGCGTTATAAGCGTAGGTGCGCACCTGCTGCCCTGCGCCGCCCCCCGGTGGGGTTACCTCCAGTGCGGTAAGCAGCCCCCCCGTACGCTGGAGGCGCAGAAGGCGGCCTTGGGTGTCTGCCACCTCCGTAAGGGTGCGGCCTCGGTAGCCGAGTTGGACGTGGTTGCCTGCGCGGTCTTCAATACGTCTCAGCGGGTGCACACCGCCAGCGGCCAGGTGCTTGGAGAACAGAAGTCGGTATCCCGGAGCACGGACAACCTCGTAGCGATCCGCGTAGTGATCGAGCACATAGCCGGTGCCCTCCTGCACGGCGGTAACCCCTTCCCGAATCGGCGAGAAGACCACATCGGGCTCGCCCGGTGTCTTCAGGGTTACATACGCATCGGTCACCGTAAGCGTAAGGGCCAGATTGAGCATCCAGCCCCGGCCGCACCCCCCCACCCCAGGGTGGCGGCTATCATACAGGCGCGCTACCCGCACGGGGATGAGCCCGGGCCGTACGAGGTCTTCCTCGTAACACTCGGTGGCACCAGAGATGACGTGAACGTGAAGGGGCATGGGGCGCAACGCCTCGGCCGCGCACGGGGCGCCGCCGGGCCTGGTTATTTAATCAATACGGTGGGTACACCCGGCAAGATGGGGTTGATGGGCGGCAACGGCACGACCGCAGCGGGCTCACTCACCTTGTCACTGGTGCGGCAGGCGGGCATCCCGCCAATTAGCACGGTGACGGAGCCCGGGGGCATGGTGACGCCGGGCCCGTGGGGCGTGCCGGGGCCTGCAGGGGGAGGCGCATTCACCATGGGGCACGTATGCGTATCCCCGACGCGCCAGGCCGGCTTCCCGCCGATAAGCACGGTGGGACACCCGGGGCCCATAATGGGCGGGCCGTGGACCGTTGATGCGGTGACGGTGGTGGCAGGTAACGACATGGCCGTACGTGGTGGAGTGGAAAGGGCAAGAAGAGGCTATGTGGCAAAGAGGCTATGTGGCAAAGAGGCTATGTGGCAAAGAGGCTATGTGGCAAAGAGGCTATGTGGCAAAGAGGCTATGCAGTACCGCGCTACCCAATCTTTGTCATGGCCCCCTTGATAGATAAGATGCCCTTGGCGTTAGCATCTATCATGGTGCCCTTCGTCTCGCTTTTTAGCTTGGCGTCCGTAGAATAGTTGGTACACGTGATCTTGACGTCAGACTTCGTATCCGCCTTAATGCCACTCGTCCCCAACTCAAGGGTAGCGGTGGCCTGGCCGGTCTTGCTTACCCACGCGCTTATGTCCGTGTAATATTTTTCGAGGGCCTTGATGTACTTGCTATATTCTTGCTCTCGCTTTTGGTAGCGCCGCTGTTGCGCTGCATTGTACTCCGCGATACTCTTGTTCAGGGCTGCAACACGTTTCAGTTCCTCCTTCGATGCATCGGGGGAGGGCTCTACAGGCTCCATCTGATCCAGTATCGGTGCCGCCATTGCATCCGGCTTATCGGGCATCTGCGGCGGGCTGCCCGGCGGTGGAGCGGACGCGTTGATGGTGGTCGTCTTTCCGTGCATTTCGAGCGTCTTTCCACCCTTTACGAGGGTCTCGTCCGACCCATTGACGGTGACCTTCGTGCCGTTTATATCGATCGTGCCATCCGGGTGCAGCGTAATCGACGCCTTGCCGGCCACCAGGGAGATAGGCTCCTTGGAGGATATCAGGCTGACCCCACTGTCCTCACGGACATTAACGCCAGCGGTGCCCGTGTTCAGGCAGATGGCTCCCTCCGGCGCCTCCGCCGTAATGCTGCCCTTTGTGGACTCCAGATGGAGCGTATTTTTTGCCTTTGCTCGGATGTCGCCCTCTGGTGTAAAAAGCTGGATGTTTTGGTTCTCATTCAGGAGGGTCAGGTGGCAATCCGCCGGCGACGGTTTCGGGCTGGCCTTCTTCGGAAACGGAATATTCTTCACGAGAGGGAAGGCCCCGGCCAACCGCGGCCAGACGCCCAGAAAGCCTGGGGAGCCGATCGGCTTGCCCTTCGTCTTGATCACCAGGCTCTGCTTGGCTTCGATGTTGAAATCCAGGTCGGCACTTTGATTCATCACGGATTTGGACTCGAGCTCGATCCCGCCGTAGCCGCCCATAACGGACGTCTTGCCGAAGGCTGCCAGGTTGATACCAGCGGCTGACTTCAGGTTGATTGCCGGCATGCCCATAGCGCTTTGCAGGGTGCCACTGACGAAAGCAAGTTTCTTCTTTTTCTCCCATCCCCAGAAGTCTTGCAACCGTGACCATTCTTTGCCAAGCTCTGGAAAATCCGGATCTGCATCCTGGCTCTTTTTCTTGACGTTTTCAGCAAAGTCCATCCCCTCCCTGATTGTGTCCTGATACAGCACGTTGATCAGGAAATTGACGATGGCGTTGCCGACGCGGTGGTTGCCTGGCCCAAGGCCTGGCAGGATGCCGACGCCCCAGGCGCCCAGCAGATTGGGCATGATGAGATTAACGCCGTTGGCGCCTGCAAATTTCACGTCCTGGGAAGACACCCCGCCAATGCCCACCGGCGCCGTATCTCCGAACGTATCCGAGATATAGTTGCCCGTCGAGACGGCAGACGCCGTAATCTCACCGATCAGGCCGGCATATTCAGGAATGGCCTGAATCCGCTTCGAGAGTGCAGATCCCAGCCACGGGTGCACGTGGGAGGCGCTATCCATAAACTGTTCGATGAAGGCCTTCTTCCGGTAGCCGCCCATATCAATACGGGAGGCCCAGTACGCGTCGGCTGTGCCGCCCTCAATCGGACTTTTGCCAACTTGCAGACTGATCCCCACGTTACCGGTGCCGTCATTATCATCCATGACCAGTCGATGGCCTTTCTTCGTCTGGATAACATTCTTGTTGGCATCAAAGGTTTGAGGTTCCTGGTTCTCGGGCGTTATGCCCTCCCCTGCAGCGACAGCCGCAGCACCCGCCCCTTCCGGTGCATTCTGCGTGGGCAGCTTGTGTTTGGTATTGGGAACGACGGTGTGGTTCTTGGGCGTCGGTACGGTGGAGAGCATCACCGGGCGGTTGATGTCGCCATCGATAAAAGATACGACCGCCTCCGCTCCTTCCCGGTTGGGAAAGTGGAAACCATAGTCGGGCCCTGAGTAGGGCTGGGCCATATGCACGGGCCGTGTGGAGCCTTCAGTGTTCGCCTCATGCTCATCGTGGTCAAAATGCATACGCAGGCGGTAGCGCCCCTCTGCATCTACGGTAGCCTCCCCCTGGTCCTCAATCTTGGCGGTGAGGATGCCGGGCACGCGGGGTACCGGCGTAGTCCGCGGGGCGCGGTAGGGCTTGGCCGCTGGGATGCACGTGAAGGCCCCAGCGTAGGCCGCTTCGTTCGTTTGGCCGGCGGTTTGCAGGAGGGGCTGCAGATCGGTGGGGTAGGCATCGAGTTGCGTGTCGCGTTCGTCAAATCCGCCATGCGTCCCGCTGCGCTGGGCACCCGCGTGGTGCAGGCTCGTGATCAGGAAGCGCGTCTCGCCACCCGGGAGCGCGGGCGCATCGCCCGGGCCGTTTTCGTTCCACAGGGTAGGCTCCACCACGGCGCTGGCCCAGAAGCGCGGATCCGTCATCTGCCCGCGGTAGGCGCCGGCCTGGTTGGCCGCAATCTCCTCGGAGCGGCGGCGGGCCACCTGGCCGAGGCGCTGCCCGAGCCGGTCAAGGTCGCCCACGTTGTCGTCGACATGTTGCTCGGTGGCCCCTCGCTTCTCTTGGAGCCATTCCCCGTCTTCCTCATACGCCACCCCTTCATCCCCGCGAGCGACGGGGGCCTCTGAGTCGCCATGCTCCTTGAAATCCCCAACGTCATTATTCCACACTCGCACCTTGCCTGGCGTGAGGGTGCGCCGAAGCGTCATGCGATGAATAGCCGGTCTGGGGTCCGAAGCACTGCGGTCCTGGTACTCCACGTCGGGGAGTTCATCCGCCGGGTTCCCGTCCGTAATCACAAGGACCTCCCGCCTCTTCTCCGCCTCTTCTGCCTCCTCCATCTCGAAGTAGTAGAAAATGCCCTCGTACTCCATCAGGCGGCTGATGAAAGCAAAGTCGCTTTCCTTGTACTGCACGCAGAACTCCCGCTCCTCGTAGAGGGCCCCCTGGGCGTCGCTGCCCAGTTGGACGTGGAAGTCTACGTCTGCCTGCAAGCCCGCCCCGGAGAGCACAGTGTGCAGGATGCTGCCCACCGTCTTGTCGCGAAAGACCCGGCTGCGCCGGCTCAGCGACAGCTTCCAGAGCTGCGGCACCACCTGAAAGCGGTAGAAGTCCAGCATGTCATCGCCGACTTCCTTACGGGCGCCCACTTGCACCTCGCTGACAATCCCGTAGACCGGCCGGCTGAGCACTTCCGCCGTGCCCTCAACAGTGCGTTCCTGCCGCATCATCAGCTCGGCTCGCTCGCCCACAGCGGCGTCGATGTTCAGGGGAGCTGTCGCGGACACCGTAACTTCAAACTGATACAATTGCGACATGCGTTCGCGCCCCACAAAGCTGAAGACGTCCAGCTCCACATCGGCGTTGGCGCTTAAGAGCGAAAAGCTATAGGGTGTAGTCATGATCGGGCAGGTGCGTACGAGGAAACGTGGTGCGGTCGAGCGAAATGCGCCGACCTATCAGCGCACTCAGGTGAAGTTGTAGGTGAAGTTACCCGCCTCGTCCAGGCCCAGCGCAAGCGCCTCCGGCATGTCCTCGTCGGCCATTCGAGCGATGAGCTGGCGGGACGCCGCGGGCAGCACGTCGCGGTCGATGATGAAGTCGATGTTGCGCGCACCGGTATCCACCTGGGTGCAGCGCTCCGCTATGCGGTCCACCACCGCATCGGCATAGGTAAAGGCGACGCCGTGAGCCTGCTGCAGCCGCTTGTTGATGCGGCCGAGCTTAATCTTGACGATGCCCTGCATGGGCGCCTTCATAAGCGGATAGAAGGGCACCACCTTCATCCGTCCCAGGAGCGCCGGCTGAAACCAGTCAGCCAGCGTCTCGTGGATGGCCTTGCGGAGGGCATCGGGGCCGGGCCGTTCGTCTTCGGTACAGACGTAGGAGATGGTGTCGGACGCCAGGTTGGAGGTCATCATCACGATGGTATTCTTGAAGCTGACCTCGCGCCCTTCGCCATCCCGCATGAAGCCTTTGTCGAAGACCTGGTAGAACAGGTTCATGACGTCGCGGTGGGCCTTCTCCACTTCATCCAGCAGGACGACGGAATAGGGCTGGCGCCGCACGGCTTCCGTCAGGATGCCGCCTTCGCCGTAGCCCACGTAGCCGGGAGGTGAGCCTTTGAGCTGGGAGACGGTGTGCGACTCCTGGTACTCGGACATGTTGATGGTGGTGAGGAAGCGCTCGCCGCCAAAAAGCAGCTCCGCAATGGTACGCGCGCACTCGGTCTTGCCCACGCCGCTGGGCCCCACAAACAGAAACACCCCGGTGGGGGCGTCCGGATTGCGGAGGCCCGACTTGGCGGTGCGGATGCTGTCGGCGATTTCGTTGATGACCTCGTCCTGCCCCAGGATCGATTCTTTGAGGCGGTCTTCGAGGGCCAGCAGCGTGGCTGCTTCGTCCTTCTCCATGGCGCCCACGGGGATGCCGGTCCAGTCGGAGACCACCGCGGCCGTCACGGCCGCATCCACCTCAGCCGTCACCAGCGGCTGGCGGTCTTCCTGCAGCGCGGCCAGCTTCGCCTGATGGGCGGCCAACGCCTCCAGCAGCGCATGGGCCGGCAGGTCAGTGGATGCGCCCGTAGCCTCGCCGTCTCCGCCTGCAGTCTCTGGCGTCACCTCGCCTGCTTCGTCCGTGGCCTCAGCCGCCACTTCCGCGGTTGCATCTGCCGTCGCTCCGGCCGTAACGGTGGAGGCTCCGTTGCCATTCAGCTTGGCGCGCACCGCGTCGATCTCATCGACCAGGGCTTTCTCCTCGGCCCAGCGCGCCTCCAGGGTAGCCAGCTCCCCGGACATCGCCTCGCGCCGGGCCTCCAGCTCGGTCAGCCGACCGTCATCGCCGCCCACACCGGACTGCAGGTCGTCCCGAATGGATGCTATTTCCTTCTCCAGATAGGTCAGCTGGCGGCGGCAATCATCCACCGGGGGCGGCGTAGCCGTGCGGGCCATCTTGACGCGCGCGGCGGAGGTGTCGAGCAGGTCTACGGCTTTGTCCGGCAGGAAGCGCCCGGCGATGAAGCGCTCGGCCAGCTCGGCGGCGGCGCGTACCGCCTGATCCGAAATGGGCAGGCCGTGGTGCGCCTCGTACGCGCCCTTGATGCCCCGGAGCATGATGACCGCATTCTCGACCGACGGCTCATCAATCTTCACCATCTGAAAGCGCCGCTCCAGGGCCGCGTCCTTCTCGATGTACTTCTTGTACTCGCTCCACGTGGTAGCCGCGATGGTGCGGAGCTCGCCTCGGGCGAGGGCGGGCTTCAGGAGGTTGGCCGCATCGCTCGTGCCCGCGGCGCCCCCTGCACCGATGAGCGTGTGGGCTTCGTCGATGAACAAGATGACGGGCTTGGAGGCCTCCCGCACCTCTTCGATCACGGATTTCAGCCGCTGCTCAAACTCGCCCTTCACGCCCGCGCCCGCCTGCAGGAGGCCCAGATCGAGCCCGCGGATTTCGACCTCCTTGAGGCTGTCCGGGACGTCCCCGTCGGCGATGCGCAGCGCCAGCCCTTCTACCACGGCCGACTTCCCTACGCCGGGCTCCCCTACCAGGATCGGGTTGTTTTTGCGGCGTCGGCTCAGGATGTCGATGATCTGCCGGATCTCTTGATCGCGGCCTGAGATGGTATCGATTTTGCCCGCACGCGCCTCACCGGTGTGGTCCTTCGTGTAGAGGTCGAGCGCCGTCTCCCCTTCCGGCGGCACGCCGTTGGGGCCGACGTTCTGCCCGGCCCGGCGCTGGTGCGGCGCATCCTCGGTCGAGCCTGCCACGATGTCGAAAAACGCGTCGCGCAGGTCATCGCGCTTCACGCCCTGCAGGGCGTCTGCATAGGAGAGGCCGGTGAAGCCATCCGTTTGCAGGAGGGCGCCCAGGAGCGTGCCGGAGCGGATCTCGGAGAGCCCGTGGTGCAGCGACGCCACCACCCAGGCCGACTCCACGTGCTGCAGCAGCGTCGGGGCGAAGGCCGGCCGGCCGGTGTTGCCCGTACGGAACGCTTCGATGTGCTTGATGAGGGCATCCCACACCTGGCCCTGCTCTATGCCGAAATGGTCGAGGATCTGGGGGAGGTCGCCACCGCCGTCTTCCAGCAGCTTCAGGAAGAGGTGCTCCAGCGTGACCTCGTAATGGCCGCGTGCAATGCTGAACCCTACGGCCGCTTCCAGCGCGCGGGTGGTGTGGTCGTTCAGCTTCTGGAGAAGGCGCTTTAGGTCATGGGTAATCATAACAACGGCGAGGTTCAGTAGGTGATGGTGCGGCAAGTGATGGGCTCGGCGGGGGTACCGAGCCACGTGTTTAGTCCCAGCCGGGCACTGCGGTGACCCAGGCGTAGGGGCGGCACTTCGGTGCGGGGCAGCAGCAACTCAACATCGTAGTGGAGAAAGTCGGGTGCATAGAGGCGCACGAGATAGTCCAGGCGCCGGGCCAGCGGCCCGCCGGGCAGGAACCCCTCAAAGCGCGCCAGGTCCAGCGGCCCGAGCGTAAGCCGAAACATGCCGGCAACATCCGGCACGCGCTCCCCAATGACGGCCGACGCGCCGAGCGTCATGGCGTGGGCGCCGCGGCCCATGGTGGGCCGGTACGGCAGCGCTACCCACCGGCGCACGTTTTCGGTGATGGACACGCGCAGGTCATCAAAAAGGCCGGTCAGCAGCACATACAACCCCTCGGCGTTGCGTACGGGCGATGCCAGGTGCCCGGCGAAGGCCAGCAGGGCCTCTGGCTGCACGGGCACCTCGGGGTCGGCAGGCGGCAGGCCGGTGAGTGCGCGGAATCGCCGGTAGTGGTGATCCTGCGGGTCGGGTCTGCTGAAGAGGCCTGCTTGATACTTCTTCCACGCCCGATAAAAGAAGGCATACAGGCGGTGGTTGAAGATGTCGAGGAAGTCGTGCAACGGAGCCACAGCCGCAGGCTCTTGCGCTCCCGACTCGTACAGCGCGGCGGGAAGGGGCGAGGCAATGCCATAGAGCCCCATAAACGTAGCTACGACCGTGGCCTGCGGGTTCTGCTTGGTCGGTGGGGTTACCATGCGGACGTCGGTCGCCGGAAACCCCTGCCCGTCGTGCGGACGCAGGCGTATGCGCTCGTTGGCCACGCGGGTCGTCTCTCCCACCGGGGGCGCCTCCTCGAAATAGGCCTCCAACAGGCGCAGCGCCTGGTAGAAGTCAAACCGGTACCCTTGCTCAAAGAGGCGCGCATAAACACCCGTCGCAGCAGCGATCGGATCTGCTGCCGGAGGAGATGCCGCTGTTGCCTCGGTGAGGCTCACAGCATCGGCCGATGTCCCGCCGGAGGCGTCCATGTGTAGGTGGTACCTGATGGAATGAGAACGAGGGTGAGGTGCACGAACGAGTTGAGGGTGGCGTACATCGACAGGAAGCGGCTCAGCACTTGACCGAGAAGTACCGCCTCTCCCTCATTGGGGAGATGGGTTTCATTGAGTTCGATGGTCACCTCGGCACCCCGCAGAATGGCGCCCCGGTGGACCCGCTCTTTCGGGGACCACTGCACCTTCCGGATGCCCTGCCGGAGGCGCTGCTGTGCCCTGTCGTCGGTCCAGTCGTACCACGCCAGCAACCCTACGAGCGTCGCGCGCTGGGCCACGGTACGGTAGTTGAGTGCACGGTGCCCTACAAACTCCCAGGGCAGGCCCCCGCTGCGCTCCTGAGGCAAGCGGAGGGTGAGGGTGGGAGCCGTCAGATTGACAGCCGTAACGCCGCCGGGGGCTTCGGGGCCAAGCTCGGTGATCATACCTTCTTGCAGACGCTCCCGGGGCAGCGTGCCGTTGGTGCATCGGAGGTCGACGGAAAGCGTCTCCTCGGTCAGTGCATTGCTTATGCCCCGTGTATTTAGCTGCAGGTACACTTTGGGGCGTCCGGCCGGCCCTGAGCGGCGTTGCGTTGCGTAGCGGCGCCCCTCCCCGTTGGCAGTGCCGGGGAGGCGGTACAAGGGCGTATACTCGTGCCTTGCCCCAGTGCGGGTGTCCATTCCTACCACCCGTTGCACGTCATACACTTCTAACTCTTGCCCTTGCCTTGGCTCCACGGCATAAGCGCTCACTTCGTGAGCCACACGGATGGGGTCGGCATCATGCGAGAACAGGTTGACAGCCGGCGCACAGTGCAGCCGAACATGCTCCGTAGCAAAACGCTTCGCCTCGGGGTAGGAGCGGTCGAAGTGAACGGCTATGGTAACCTCGCTCAAGGTGGCCTCGGGGTCCAGCCGGTCAAGCCCGTGCAGGTCCACACACCAGAATTTGCGGCGAAAGGACAGGTACTCTTGCAGCAGGCTAAAGCCCGAAAACGAGGCCGACGGCTGAGGAAGCAGCCGCTCGTCGATTCCGAAGCCGCCGGGCGCAAGAGCCTCGGGGGGCAGCGTGAGGGCTACTTCGCCGGCATCTCCCAGGGCCAGCGCCTGCTTGGGTTCTACGGTTATGCGTGCGACATGCTGTGTAAAGTACCGGTGCATCAACGAGGCAAGCCCTGGCTCCGCATGAAAATGCAGGCGGAGCGTGTTCATCTGCAGCTCCTTCCATGGCAGGGGGTTGGGGAAGCGGAGCGTGAGCCTGGCGGTAGTCGTGCCTTCCGGCGTCCATGCCAGCGATACGTCCGCCAGCCTCAGGGGCCGCAGGTCCACCTGTTGGGTGGTGCGAAAATGGCACACGGTTCGCTGCGGCCCTACCGGTGCGGACCTGATGGGTGTGCCCCGGGGGAGCGTCACCGGCTGCTTGAGGTCCTTGGAACGAAACGCCATCATCACAAGCGATGGAATGGGACGCAGCGCTGCGGGCTCCAGCAGGTTGAGCAGCTGCTCACCGTACTCTGGCACGTCATCATCCAGGCGCTCGTGGATGCGCCCCGTCAGAAAGGCGAATCCCTCAAAGAGCCGCTCCACATACGGATCGCGGTCCGTTACGCTGTCGATGTTAAGCATGCGCGCCTGCTCGGGATGCCGTTCGGCAAACCGCTTGCCCGCTTCGTGTAGGTAACGCATCTCTTCTTCGAAGTATCGGCGGGCCATGGGGCGAAACAGAGCTATGATGGAGCGTGGCGCAGGTCCTTAGCGGGGGCCAGCCCACGGATCAACCGTGACGAGGTCGTCGGAGGCAAACGTGGTCTGCAGGGCGACGGGCGTACCGTCGTACAGGCGGCCCCTGATGACGAAGGTGACCCGCAGCAAGGCGTCGGCGTCCTGATAATGGCGGACCCGCACGTTTTGGAGGCGCGGCTCGTAATGCTGGACAGCTTTCTGTACGGCGCGCCGCAGCTGGTCGACCGACTCTTGCTTGCCGCTGTACACTACGGACGGATCGGGCAGGCCGTAGGAGGGCAGGTGGGCGATCGTCCCTTGCCGCGTGTTGAACAGCGCAGTCAAGTTGGAAAGCACACTACGAAGCGGCCACTCGGCCTCAGGCACTGCGTGCAGTGCCGTACCGTCGGGGAAGCCGCCGCGCAGTACGTCACCAAGGCCAGCTTTCATGGGCGTCCTCCGAGGCACAGGTACAGAACAGTGAGGGATTCAGTAGAAGCCGAGCGCCCCCACCGCATCGGCTGCGATGGGGGCGCCGGAGGGCCAAGCTGCGCGTGTCGAGGCCAACCGGCCTGCACCTCGCACGCGCCATGAGCTATCGCCCGGCCGTCCACGAGTCGGTGTACTCCAGCGAGCCATCGACAAAGAGCCAGGTGATCTGTCCGTACACCAGGTTGACCTCCTCAAGATGGGTCATCTTCTCCATGCGGGGGTCTTTGGTATTGGGCATGTACGACTTCACCCCAGCCACCTTTACCTGTTCAAGGGTGTGGCGGAAATACTCGACCTCCGTACCGGTATCATCAATCTGGTACCAGTGAAACGTCACCTCGCTCAGCGTCTGCCCTACGCAACAGGCGCGGTAGAGCAGGGGCGAGGCGGAATCGTAGGCTTTCACCAAGCGGGCAGAGCCGTGCATGCGCACGCCCGTCAGTTTGCCGGTGTGGCTGTCGGTGGGGATGCGGATGCCGTGATCAAACTCGATGACTTCTGAGCTTCCTTCGCGATCTGCAATCTGTACCGACCCGTCGATCTGGTTGCCCTGATCGTCGTTGAAAAATACGTATGCGGGTGTGGGCATGTCTCTTTCCTCCGTGTGCTTAGTGGATAAGGGTGAGCGCCTTGATGCGCCAAATGGGTAAAGCTGGGGTGGGTACCCCGCGCCGCGCCCGGGGGCGACTGCGCACACAGGGGGTAGATACCAGAACGTTCAGGGGGCTATTTCTTCGGGAGTTTTCCGACGAGGGACAGGTTGATGTCCATGCCCTCAATCTGGAAATGCGGCATGATGGAGGTTTGCACGCGGAAAAAGCCCGGGTTGTCTTCCACGTCATGCACCTCTACTTGCGCAGCACGCAAGGGGTATTTCGCCACCTGCGCCGGTGTGGGATTGGGCATTTCGGTGACCAGGCTGTTCAGCCACGCGTTCAGCTCGTCCTCAATGACGGTCTTGTCCTTCGTTGCCCCGATATTTTCACGCTGCAGCACCTTCAGGTAGTGCGAAATACGAGAGGCCAAGAAGATGTACGGCAGGCGCGCATTGATGCGGCTGTTGGCGGTGGCATCTGGATCATCGTAGAGCTGTGGGCGCTGCGCTGAGTTGGCCGAGAAGAACACCGCAAAGTCTTGCCCCTGATAGTGGCTCACCGGAATGAAGCCGAGGTTGGCACACTCAAACTCCAGCGTCTCGCTGATGGGTACCTCCGTCGGTATTTTCATCTGCTTGCCCTTGCCTACATCGTACATGTGCACGGGCAAATCGTCCACCTTCCCGCCGGCCTGCGGGCCACGGATCTGCACGCACCAGCCGTCGCTCATGAACGACTTCACCATGTTCGAGGCAAACAGGAAAGAGGAATTGCCCCACAGGTACTTGTCGTGGTCTGATCCCTTCACGTCCTCAACGTAGTTGAACGATTTCACCGGGTTGGTGTCCGGGCCATACGGCAGGCGGGCCATGTAGTGCGGAAAGCTGAGGCCCACGTAGCGCGCGTCTTCTGTGTCGCGGAACGAGTTCCACTTGATGTAATCCGCCGTTTCCATGTAGGCTGTCAGGTCGGGAATCTTTTTCCACTCCTCCATGGAGTCTTTCCCAAAAAACTCAGGCCCGACGTTGGCCAGGAACGGGCAGTGCGCCGACGCAGCTACCTTGGAGGCATTCTGCAGGAGCGCGATATCCTGCGCCGAACTGTCAAACTCGTAGTCCGTCACAATAGCCGCATACGGGTCCGCGCCAGGCTGATCGTAGGCGTTGGTGTAGACGTGCTTGTAGAGGGCGGACTGAATGAGCTCAGGGGCGTCCTCAAACGACTCGCGCAGCTCCTCCTTGGTCACGCTTAGCAACTCAAGCGTAATGTTTTTCCGGAAGTCCGTCCGGTCCACCAAGTCCTTCAGCGACCGCCACGCCGACTCCAGGTCCTGAAAGTCGTCGTGGTGCAGGATGACGTCCAGCTGCGTACTGATCTTCTCATCGATGGAGGCGATGAGGCTGTCCAGCAGGAACTTGTCGATCTTCTCTACGCTGCTTTCCATCGATGCTACGGCGTCGATGAAGACACGCAGCGCAGCAGAAACCATCGCGCCGCGGTCTTTTTCGGCTACAGCGCTCTGGTGCTTGAAGTCGGAGACCCGAACGGACGCGTCCGGCATCTTGACTTCCACTTTGGAGAGGATGCTGTCCAGCAGGCTGGCTTCGCCTTCGGCGACTTGAGCATCAGGGGCGGGAGAGGAAGCTTGGGGCTCGGCCATAATCTTCGGTAAGGCTCGTACGTGAAAAGGTGGTCCGCGCGCGCCGCGGCTGACCGGAGTAAGCGTTGGCTGCGGCGATGCGTCAAGGGTCAGGCGTCGTCTTTGTCGGTCGGGGCGTTGGCCTCAGCTTCTTCGGCCGCCACTACGGCATCCAGCTCGCCCAGCAGTTTCTCGCGCAGGGCTTCGTCTTTGATCACTGACTCCAGTTGCTTCCGGAAGTCGCCCATGCTGATAAGGCGATTGCGCAGGTCCTGCAGCAGGTTACGCGTGGCCAGCAAGCGGCTAAGTTCTGGGATCTGCTGTGCTACCGCCTCTGGGCTGAACGAATCCATGCTGTCAATATCGAGGTTGACGCGCATGTCATGGTCGCCCCCACGCAGCTTGTCTTTAACCGTATAGTTCAGCTCCATCTCGCCAGAGGACATCACGTCTTCGAAGTTGTCCTTGTTGAGATTCACCACCTCACGCTCCGATACCGGGGTATCGGACTCCCGGCCCAGGTAGTCTCCCATTACCAGCATCCGCAGGGGGAGCTCCATCTTTTTCTTCGCATTGCCCTTGGCCACTTCCAGAAAAAGGTTGATGCGGGCCGGCGGTTTTTCATGCTGAAAACTGTTAGACATAGAAGCGGGTGTTAGATGAGATGGATGCGTGCTCGGGCGATCGCAGTAGGATTAGATAGCAACATCCATACTGGTATGCGACAGACCTTTGGATTGAACGTCACTGCGCTTTTTCTACTGTACTCCGTCGAACCTTCATAGACAAGTAAGCGGGCTGCGCCGTGGTAGTTGGACACGCCCGGCCGTTTGGGCTTCCCCCTCCGTCTGGCGTAGCTACTGTACGCCCAGGGCCTGTGCAGCGTCTATTTGTGCAATGGCATCCAGCGCCTGTTGGCTTTTTTCGTAGAGGGCTGCTTTTTTAGCCGGCGCGGCCTTTCCTGCCAGGGCGGTGTAGCAGGCATATAGCTCCTTTTGGGCCGCGAGGGCCAGGCGGGGTTCCCAGGCCTGCAGTTGATGGCGGCGGATATCATCGGCCAAGCTCTCCAGGAGCGCCCGGGCCACAGTGTGCTGCCCGGCCCGGGCGCAGAGTGTGGCTTCGTAGAGCTGCCGCCGAAACGCAAACCGCTGCGTTCCGTCTGGAGCGACTTCCTGCAAGATCGCAAGCGCTGCCGGGAGGTCGCTCCCGCTTTGGGCACGGGCCTCGGTGTAGGCGTCAGCGAGCGGGTCGGCTTCCTCCGCCTGCGCGGTCTTGCCTGATGCCGCCTCGCCGGCGGCAAGTGTCGGGCGCACGGTCGTATCGATCCACTCCACCGTGGGGCCATCGGCAAAGGGGGTATCATCGGTGAAACGCAGCGCAGGGAGCGCCGGCACGCGGCGCACGAGCACGGCCAGGTCGGTGGTGAGGGCCTCTGCCAGTGGCGCATAGGAGGGGCCAAGGGCGCCGAGAGCGTCGATGAGAAGGCGCTGCAGGTCGAGCCAGACGTGAAACGTACCCTCCTGAAAGGAGCGCTCTGCTTCGGTCAGGAGGGTCTCGTACTCCCCTTTCTCCACCAGCCCCCGCAGGTAGGTGCGGCGCTGCTCCAGCGGCGGCTCCAGCCGGGTCACATTGTTTTCGTTGGGCGGGGCGTCCGTCAGGATATCCCACCGGAGGCTACGCAAGAGGCGGTAGGGGACGAGATTGGTAGCATCGGCCTCTCGTAAAAACGTAGCAGCTTCGATGACGGCACTCCGGGCATCCGCAGCCGAGGCGACAGCCGCCCGCGGACCGGTGGCACGGGCCGGGGCGGGGGCTTGGTCGGAGGTATCCCCAGACGTGTCGTCGGCTGCAGGGCCGGTGGGTTCCTGCTCTGGCTTGGGCGGCTTCGGGAGCCGGCGGACCCGCTCGCGTAGGCCGTTCGTGAGGCCGCTGAGCGCCGGCGCCCGCTCGCCCAGCGCCGCCATCGCGTAGGCCTGGATGGCCGCACTCGCCTCCACGGCCAGCTCCAACGCCTCGCGCTCCTCGGGCTGCGGCAGGTCCCACAGCTCAAAAGCATCCTGCAAGCGATCCGACACAAACTGCAACGCGTTTCGCCGCCGGATGGGCTTCTGGGGATGCAGCCCCTCCCAGAAGTCGCGCATCAACGTATGCAGCACCAGCAGTCCTTCCAGGGTGCCGGCTGCCCCCTGCGTGCGCGCCAGCGCCAGCGCCAGGTAACTGGCGGTCATCAGGTCCTTGGACTTGGTCTCCAGGATGTGGTAGCTCTTGGCCACAACCGTGTCGAAGTCCACCTCCCCCCGTACGCTGCCCATCTGGTTGATCTGCTGCTTGATGGCCTGAAAATCGTCGTCGTACTTTACATCCTCGCCACAGGGCGCATCTGCGGTGACGGGTTGCGCAACGCGATCGACGACAGCGGCCAGCGGATGGTCGCCGTCTACAAGGGGCGCGAGGGGCTCTACAGCAGTTTCGGGCATAGCTGTGGGGGGTTAGAGGGCGTGGAGCACGTCATGGAGGGTAGCGCTATCGTCGCGCAGGAGCGCCGCAACGGCAGGGTCTGGGGTGGGAGAAGAGGCCCCGGTCAGGTCAACCACGTGGTCGTCGGCGCGGGCGCCGGGCAACAGGTGGGGAAACCCGTAGGCTGCCGGGACGCGCACCAGGCACAGCACCGAGGCCGCGTTGGGGGCGGCGGACCAGCAGACGGTGGCCTCCTCCCACGAGGTTGCGGTAACGCGGGTGATGGCTTCCAGCCAGAACACGACCTGAGCCGTGGTCGACAGTTCGTGCCCCTGCCCTGGCGGATACAGGGGCAGGCGCACCCCCAACCGGAGGGGCCGATGCCGGGGCGTGCCAAAGGCTTTGAGCGCGTGGAGCGCCATGGTACCATCGGCGGTGGCCGCTTGCCCATCCAATAGGGCGCGCACCGGCGTGGCGTACAGGGTTTCGTCCCACGCTGCGTTCGCGCGCGCATCCGGGCGCGGCTCCAGGTCACTGATGCGCTGGCGGAGCCCCTCGGGCGTGGCGGCGTCGGAGACGGCTTCCGCCGTAACGGCGTCGCACACCCGGAGGCCGCGGGCCCACCGCAGGGGCAGGCGGGGCAGCGCCGCTGTGGGCAGGGCCGCCCGGGAGCGCTCGATGCCGGCGATGAACGGGTACATCCGCCCGACGCGGTCGGTGCTGGGCCGAAACGCGCCCAGCAGCACGGCCGCGCTGGTGCTGTGCAGGACGTACGTAGGCGGTACCTGGGCCACGCGTGCTTTGTAGGCCGTCCCCGCTACCTGCCGCACCGCGTACAGCCCGCGTTGCATCCACGCATCAAACGACTGCCAGGCTGGCCCCAGGGAGCCGACCCGCAGGAAGTCGCCATAGGCTGGTATTTTCCCCAGTGCCGCAACACGCGGCGCCTGAGGAGGAGGCGGAGTAGGCACCGTGGAGGGCGGGTGGGGTGAAAGAGTAACGAAAGGGGGGCGCCGCTCGGGTCAGCGAAGCGTCTCGGGCACCTGCAGGCTGAAGAACCCGCGGGGGTCACCGAACGGGTTGGTGCGGCTGCGCGCGCGCAACGTGTAGCGCACCGTTACGCCCTGCGCCATAGGCCAGCGCACCTCGTACTGTGCAGCGCCCTGGCCGCGGAGGGTCGCTTCTTGCAATAAGCGGAAAAAGGCCCAGTCCCCGGTCGCCTGCTTGGGGGGCAGGCCGCCGGTGCGGGTCGATACGCTGAGGCGCGCGCCGGCTCGGCCCGGCCAGGCGTAGGGCACCCAGGGCCGGTTGCTGCCCATGTTGTAGCTGCTCTCGCGCCCGTGCACCGCCAGCGTCACCTGGCCCACCGCCGGCGCGCCCGGCTCCGTATCTGGCAGCTCCGGCTGCAGCTCAAAGGCGAGGCGCAGCGCCCCGCCCGTGTAGAGCGCCTGCCCGATGCGTTCGGCGGACTCCACCGTGCGCTGTACCGACGCGGACAGTTGTAGCCCCTGGCCTTCCCAGCGGCGCGGCGTGCTGATGGCGCCTCCCGTCAGGAAGGGGTCCAGGCGCTCTTCCACAAAACGGTTGATCACGCCGTCACCCGGGCGGAAGAACGATTCAAAATCCTGAATCGGCGTGTCGACTGCGCTGTTGACATCAAGCGGGTACTGCCCGGCAAGGGTTTGCTGGAAGGGGCGGTGCACCTCGTTCGTCCATTGCCGGTCGAGGTGCCGTTGGGCAGCCGCCATCACAGCGGCCCAGGCCATGCGGATGGGCTGCTCGAACAGGGTGCGGCGGGTGTCGCTATCCAGACGGACGAGCGCGTTTTGTATGCTGCGCAGCTCGCGCGCCAGGGCGCCGCCATTCCCGTCGAGGACGCGCGCCGCAATCTCGGCAGCCTGCGCATCATCGGCGGCGGCATCGTTGAGCAGGCTGGACACGTTGGTCAGGCCGGCCAGCGCCTGCATCAGGTTGGCCGAGGCACCGCCCGTCACGGCTTCTGGGGCGCGCAGATCGTGCAAGGCCGTAAAGCGCTGCTCTACGGGATGGGCCGTTTCGGCCTCTCCGTCATCGCCCCCGCCGCCCATGCGGCTGGCCCGGTCCAGGGCGCGGCGGGGCGCGCCCCTCAGCAGGCCCCGCACCCCGGAGGCCTGATCGGCCAGTTCTCCGGCGTTCAGCCCGCCCTCCTCCGGAAACGTCGTCTGGTTCGTGACCTGCGCCAAGAGCCACAGCACAGGAGAGTCGCTCGGGTTGCTGATCTGTTCCAGGCCCCGCGCAGCATCCACCAAGTCAAGGAAGGGGCGGTACCGTACCTGCTGCACGAAGCGCTGCCAGGCGTTGGCGTAGTCGTTAAAGTAGAGCTGCATCAGTTCCAGCATCATGCTCTCGCTATCCAGCATGGCGGCTGGCAGTTCGTCCTCCGTGCGGCCCATCACCCAGTCGTCCGCCGTGGGGTCCTCGCTCTCCTCCACGATGCGGTCCAGCACGTAGCGGGCCCATCCTTCCTGCGTGAAAAACCCCGAGACCTCGGGCTCTCCTTGAAAGAGCCCGATGTACCGGCCATCCAGTGCATCAACCAGCGTAAAGGGCCGGAGCGCATCCAGCCCTTCCTGCCGAATCCGCTGGTAGGCGCTGGCGATGCTGGGCTGCTCATAGATGAGGTTGCGGGAGCGGCGGATCAGCAGGTCGTCGGCCTCCTGTGGGGCCAGCGTGCCTTCGTGCAGAGCCCTCACGTAGGCTTCCACCAGTCCTTCGACCCCAGCGTGGAGGTCGGTACCCAGGCCTGCAGTGAGGCCTGTGGTGCCGTGTGCAGTGAGCACGCGGGTAAGGAACGCCCGATTGGTTTCGTCTGCAAGGCGCTCATGTTCGCTGCTCAGCAGCAGATAGGCTCGCAGGCGCTCGTACAGCGCCTCCCGCGCTTCGCCGGGCAGAAAGCCCCGGGTGGTGGCCTGTTGCATCGAGTCGCGCAGCGCTCGCAACGGGTAGGCCTCTGCAAAGGCCTGCATCTTGCGCTCGTAGAGGGCGCGCGCTGGCCCCATCACGTCACCGCCACGGTACAGGCCCAGCTGCAGCAGCGGCGGGCGCCCGTCCCGTCGGTGGAGGAGCGATACCTCGGTTCCCAACGCCTGCATCCGCTCCAGGTCTGCAGGCTGGGGCGGGCCCTCCCACGAGACATCAGCGGCGGCCAGCGCAGCCTGCTCCACGCCCTGCAGGTGGCTGCGGCTACTCAGCAGGGCCAGCGACGTCCCAACAATGAACAGTGCGAGCAACACCACGGCGGCAGCGGCTGCACCAAATTGCATGAGGCGTGCTCGTGTTGCGGCTTTGGAGGTCTGCTGGACCAGGTAGCGGTCCGGCACGATCACGTCCGTAAAGACGTTCTTGATGAAATAGCTCTTGGCCTCCAGCGGTGAGGGCGCCGCTTCCGCTCGCCCGGTTGGCAGCCCAAACTTATCAGCGATGGCCTGGATCACGCGGTCGATGGGAGCGCCTTCCTGGGTGCCGCTCGTCAGGTAGAACCCGCGGAATACGGGCGTTTCCTGGTAGGGGTTGGGCTGAAACAGCTGCTGTACGAATGAGCGAAGGTTCTCCTTCACGGCGGCCACTTCCAGCGGGAAGACGTACACCCGGCGCCGGTTTTCCCGCTTCATCGAGCGTCCGAGGCGTACGGTACGCTGGTTGATCAGCGCCTCCACCATGTGCTCGTACTCGGCTTCAAAGGCCGCCCCGGGGTCCCGGCCCTCGCCCACCGGCAGCGAAGCCCCCCAGATCTGCTGGCGCTCCTGCCGCGTCAGCTCGCCGAAGAACTCGGTGAAGCCCTGCAGGAGGTCGCACTTGGTAAATACGAGATAGACTGGGAAGCGCACCCCCAGCTGCTTGATGAGCTCGTCGATGCGCCGGCGAATGTTGGCGGCGTGCCACTCGATCTGCTCGCCGGAGGCCTCGGCCAGCTCGCTAATGCTGATGCCCACGATGACGCCGTTGATCGGGCGAGCGGGCCGGTGCTCTTTGAGGGTCTCCAGGAAGGTGGTCCACTCCTCCGTGTCCTGCTCCTCCGTCATGTAGCGCCCGGCGGTATCCAGCAGGATGGCTTCATCGGAGAAGAACCAGTCGCAGTCGCGCGTGCCGCCCACGCCCCGCACACGGTCAACGCCCATCGGGAAGTTGAGACCAGAGTTGGCAATGGCCGTCGTCTTGCCCGCGCCGGGCGGCCCTACAAAGAGGTACCACGGCAGCGCGTAGAGCGCAGCACGCCCGCCGCGCCCGCCCAGCCTGGAGTCTTTCAACTGGTTGATGGAGGCCTCGAGGCGCTCTTGCAGTTGCGCGATTTCGGCCCGGCGATCGGGGCCGGCAGTCATGCGCTGCTGCTCGGCCTGCTGCCGGATGGACTGCTCGATGGCATCGGAGCTGCGCTGGGCCCGCAGCACGTGCAGCAGCAACGCCACCACACACACCAGCAAAATCACCACCAGGCCGATGAGCAGGGTGGTCGTGGACCAGGCAAACCACAGGGTCGTGGTAACCCACAGCGCGACGACCGCGAGAAGCCCAAGGCTGATGAGAAAGCCGCGGCTTTTAAAGATCTGCAAGAACCACCGCATAGCGTCGTTTGCGTTAAGAGAAAACAGAGGGAGCGGCCAGCATCAGCTTCAAGAGAGCACGGAGGCCACCGCTTCGATGGATGCCGCCGCGCTGTTCGCGACGCTTTCGATGTAGAAGCTCATCGCCACGTAGATCACCAGCGCCAGCGCGCCGGCCAGCGCCAGCACCACCCACGTAGGCAGCCTGCTTTTAAATGCGGCCGCTGCCTGGTCCTCGGGCGTGCCGTGGGGCGCAAGGGTGGCCGCCGTAAAGCCGGGGGCCTTCCGCAGTTGCTCGCGAATCGTCTCGATCAAGGCGCGCAGCTGCCCCTGGCTGTGCAGCTGGTACTTGCCCTTAAAGCCTAACGTCATGCACAGATAGTAGACCTCCAGGACTTCCGCATCGCGTTGGGGATGCCTGAGCATTTCTTCTACGCGGCTGAAGAATTCCTCCCCGGCGTCCGTTCGGTCGTAGCGCTCTTTCTGCAGCGGGTCGGTGAGCCAGGATTCCTTGTGCGGCCAGTTGGAGGACAAGATGGTTTCGTCGATGAACGAAACCAGGGCGAAGCTGGCCGAGCGCGTTTCGGCGGCGGAGATGCCCTGCCCCTGCGCCGCGCGCTCGGCCTCCTGCAGAAGCTCCTTCAGGCGCGCACGGAGGGTCTCAGGCGGGCCGAAGTCTTCCGTGGCCCGCAGTTGCAATATGAGGGCAAAACAGTCGGAGTAGACCGTCGAAAGCCGCCGGACGGCAGAGGGGTCGAAGAGCAGATCGGTGGAGGCAGCAGAACCAGCCATGGGGCGGCAGGGGTTGGGCGAGAGGCACGTGAGCAGCGGGCGGCGCGGATAACGGGGCTTCCGTGGGGCTTATGCGGTTTTGACGGCAATCAGGTCGAAGGACACGTCCCGAAAATCGGGCGGCACATAGAGGGCCAACGCCTGCTCCTTGGTGATGGCCTCCCAGAACGGGCCCGTCTGCTGCAGCTGAAAGTAGGTGGCTTCCTCGTCCACGGGGACGCCGCCAGGCAGGGTCGTCGCATGATCGACGGGAAGGGCGCGGGTGTAGCTGCGCAGCACCGGGTCGATGGTGTCAGGGGAGGCAATGCGCAGCATCAGGGGCAGCTCAGCTGCTCGGCGGTGGGCGGGCATGGACCCGTTCCGGGCCAACAGGTACAGCGCACTGCCGGAAAGCATCGCAGCCTCCAACGTGGCGGTGTAGAGGTTTTCACCGGAGGTACTCAGCGGGACTTCAGTAAAGTTGGAAGGCGGGGCCGCACCGCCCAGCATTTCGCGCACGGCGGTGTCCAGCGTGGCAAACGGCGCGGACGGGGCGCCGTGGTCGTACACGGGGAAGTCACGCACCGGGAGGGGCTTGGCGTCGGCGTAGATGGAGAGCTGCCCGCCGAGCTCCAGCATCACCTCGAAGAAGGCCTCGGGGTGCGACGTGCCCGAGGCGTGGTGATGCTTCACCACGGGCAGGTACGTGTTGATCGCGCTGGCCAGCCCCAGCGCCGTGACGTCGGCCACCGACACCTCCCGCTGCTGCCGGATGCCGCGGGCTCGGCTGGTCAGCTCCGCGCTGCGCGTCACCATCACCTCCAGCAGGCGGCGCGCCAAGCGCATCAGCACGTCGGAGGCTTCCATAAAAAGGCACGGCGGGATGAACCCGTCCCGGAGCTGATAGGCCCCGCTGGAGGTGCGGACCACCTCGGCCAGCTTCATCGTGCGGAGGGCCTGCTGCGGCTCGCCGCCAAAGAGGAGGCGGAAGCACCCGTGCGCCACCTCCACCGGGCGCTCGTCGGCGCCCGTGGTATCATCGGGCAGCGTCAGCGTCTCGGTGGTGAAGCGGGGCTCGCGGCCAGCCGGACTGCCCGCGCGCTCGATGTTGCCGCCGTCCGTGCGGTGCGCAGGCACGGCGAGGGCCACCTCCAGCACCTCCGCCGTGGCCGGGAAGGCCTCCTCCACCGCTCGTGGCTCAGGCAGTGGATCCGTGTCCGGGATGTCGAACACCAACCCATCGGACATGACCCCGCGGCAGCGTGTCAGCGCCAGCGTTCCGTTGGCCAACCGGTCCCGGTCGATGCCCAGCTCCGTGAACCCCCATCCGCGCGCCATCACCGCTTGCATCCGGGTATGCAACTGCTGGACCACGTGGCGGTCCCACTGCTGAAAATGATGGGGGTCAAGGGTCATCCCTTCGTACCACACCACACGTTTATGAAACTGAGACATAAGGCGACCCTTCAGGGAATCATGAGCGTATCATGCGAAAATAGTTATCACGCGTAAAGAGTTGATAAAGCCATTCATAGCGCGCGCCCCTCGGATGGTGTGGGATGCAGCGCCAGCCGCAGGCGCCGCTCGCCGACCTCCACCACAAACGGTTGCCCTTCCCCGACTTCTTCCACGGTGAAGAGCTGGCGCCAGTGGTCGGCATCCGGGTCGCGCAGATCCACGGCGATCGCGATGTAGCGCGTATTTTCGTGGATCTCGAGCGTGATCTCTTCCACATCATCCGGGTACAGCGTGCGCTCCACTTTGGGCACTACCAGATCGCGGCCGAGCAGGCCCTCGTCATCCTGCCAAAAGGACTCGATAGGCGCCTGCCGGAAGGTGGTGCTGCTGGCCAACTGATAGACCCGCACCACCGCCGCGTTGCCCCCGCTGTTCATCGAGGGCGCCCCTTCGAGCGAAAGCGGCAATCGCAGGGGATCGGAGGAGCCGCAGGCCGAAAGGACGAGCACCAGCAGTAGCCCGGCTGCTACAAGGGCCCCGGTGCGGTGGAGGAGGCATTGACGGGAGCAAGCAGGGGACATAAGCGAAAACAGTCAGGCGGTGAGCGTAGGTGTAACGTAGCACAAGGCCAGAGCGCGACCGGTCATGTGGTGACCGTCCGTGCGCGCCGGTCAATCAGCGGCCGTCATACGGGCCAGGTAGGCTTTGATGAAGGCCGGACGGAAGATGCGGCGCTCGACCACGGCCCAGTCTTCCTGGCGCAAGGTTTCGCAGCGCTCGATAATGGTTTCGGCGGCCCTGGCCTGGGCCAGCACCGCGAGGAACCGGTACAGCGCCGACTCCTCGGCCAGCTCCTGGGCCACAGGCGCTGGGTCGACATCCTCCAAAAACCGGTGCATACCCTTCTGCACGCTGGCCTTGTAGCCATCCAGCAGGGCCAGTTGATGCACCAGCAAATCCTCCAGGGCGTCTTCGAGCAACTGGAGGCGGTGACGGGCGGCTTGGTCTGGTACGGTAGGGTTCAGCAGATGCCCGCGGAGCGCGTCCGCGTCGCCACTGTAGATAAACGCCGCCTCTTCCGACTGCATGATCGTCTGCCCGATGAACTCGTGCCGGAAGCGCCACGGCACCTCGGCCATGCGCGCGACGACGCGGAGCAGCGTGTCGATGAGCAGGTCGATACGGCTGGCCGAGGCGCCTTCGGTAGACGGCACCGCCCGTGGGGCCGGTGGCTGCTTCGGAGGAGGCGATGGGGGGGCCGGTGCGGGCTCCGGCTTGGGGGTGGAGGCCGCCATCGGGGCAGCCACAGCGCCTGAGGCAGCCGCGGCGGCAGGCACATTGCCGGCGCCCAGCACAGCGGCCAACACCCCATCGAGGGCGTGGCTGCCGGGCGCCTCGTCAAAGGCGGTGGTGAGGGCATCACGCAGCGCATCCGCGCGGCGGCTTGGCGCCTCGTCGGCATACGCCGCCCGCATGCGCTCTACGGCGGCTGCCAGTACGGCGGCATCGTCTTCAAACGGATTCTCGAAGCTGGCCGCGAAGACGGTGCGTTCGTCATCTGCACCGCGCGCCGCCGCAACTGCCGGCTGCTCTGGCTGAAACTGCAGCTCAAAGTCTCCCATCCTCAGCACAGCGCCCGGTGTCAGCGGATAGCCCTGCTGGGGCCGCAGCCGTTCACCGTTCAGGTACGTGAAGTTCTTGCTGTTCAAATCCACCACCTGACACCCCCCTTCTTCCGCCCGAATCTCGGCGTGCCGTGTGCTCACGACCCGCGTGTCGTCGGTCAGCTGCAGGTCGTTGCCTGCCCCCCGCCCAATCTGCACGACCTCCTCCTCGAACCGGTATACTTCGGCCGCCTGATCTTCACTCGTGCGGGAAACGAAAAGCTTAAATGTCATGGCAAACAGACCTTATCGGACAGCCTCGTGGAAAGTAGGGAGACGTTGCATGATACACCTTTTTTCGCTTGGGTGCCATTTTTGCCACATAGCTCCTTCTGCGCAACAGGGGTGAAAGTAGCATCAAGCTGGCTTGTGCAGCCATAGCGGTTTCACCCGTGAAAGGCGGGCACATGCGCTAAAGAAAGCCCCCAGGTTTGGCGCATGCCGGTGCACGCCAGAAGGCGCGCATGCCCGGGCCCCGGAGCAAGACCTAAACCTCCCCCCAGGCCTGTGGTACAAAGGCTGCCACAGATCGACATCCTGTCTGTCTTTCTCGCCGAGCCTCCACTGCCATGCAGGTAGCCGACACGCCGCGCGCATCCCGTCTTGATGCTCTGCTACGCCAGGCTGGCCGTTCCACGCTGGATGGGGTGGTCAACATTCTTCGCGGCCCGCGCGCTCGGCGGCATACGCTGCTCGCCGTCTGCCCCAACTCCGAAGCGGTCACCCACGCCGCCCTCAGCGCCGCCCAGCAAGCCGACATGCCGCTGTTGTTCGCGGCCACCCTTAACCAGGTGGATACCGACGGCGGCTACACCGGCTGGACGCAGGCGTCGTTTGCCTCGTACGTGGAGGCTACCTGCGAGCGGGAGGGCATCGACGTGCCGATCTTCCTCTGCCTGGACCACGGCGGGCCCTGGAAGAAGGACCTCCATGCGATGGAGGACTGGCCCTACGAGGAGACGATGGCGGCGGTGAAGGACTCTATTACGGCCTGCCTGCAGGCCGGGTATCGCTTGCTGCACCTGGACCCCACCGTCGACCGCCGTCTGCCTGCGGGTACGCCCGTCCCGGTGGAAACCATTGTGGAGCGCACGGTGGAGCTCCTCCAGCACGCGGAAGACGTGCGCGCGCAGGCCCACCTGCCTCCGGTAGCGTACGAAGTCGGGACGGAAGAGGCCGGCGGGGGCCTGCAGGGTGTGGAGCGCTTCACGGCGTATGTGGACGCCCTCGAAGCGGCCCTGGAGGCGCATCACCTGCCGCGGCCCTGCTTTGTGGTGGGCGATGTGGGCACCACGCTGGCCAGCGACCACTTCAACCCGGCGCAAGCCCAGACGCTCGCGCAGGCGGCAGAGCGGCTGCCCGCACTCATCAAAGGGCACTATACGGATGATGTGGCCAACCCCGAGGCCTATCCTATCAGCGGGATGGGGGGCGCCAACGTGGGGCCGGGCTTCTCGGCGGTGGAGTACGAGGCGCTCCTGGATCTGGTGCGGCTGGAAGCACGCCTCGACCACCACTCGGGGTTTCCGGAAGCGCTCCGCAACGCCGTCATCGAAAGCAACCGCTGGCGCAAATGGCTGCAGCCTCGCGAGGAAGGCCGGGCGTTTGAGGCACTGGCGCCTGAGCGGCAGGAGTGGCTCATCCGCACCGGCAGCCGCTACGTGTGGACCCACCCGGCCGTGGACGCGGCCCGGCAGCGCCTGTACGCTAACGTGGCCGACCACCACCCGGCCGCATCGTACGTGCGCTGGCGCATCGAAACCGACATCCTGCACTACGCCCACCACTTCAACCTGATCGGGCTAAACGAACAGCTGCTCGCAGATTTGACCCCGGCCTCCACCGTCGCCTCGTAGCTCTCCCCTATATCACCTCTCCCTTCCTCATGACCACTGCCATCGTACTGCTCGACGTCGCCCAGGGCCAGATCACGCCCGTCGCTGAAGCGCTCGCCAACCTTGAGGGGGTTAGCGAGGTGCACTCCGTGGCCGGCCGCCACGACCTCGTCGTCATCATTCGCGTGAAGGATACCGAGGCCCTGGCGACGCTCGTGACGGAGCAGATCCGCGCTCTCGACGGCATCGAGCGCTCGGAAACGCTGATCGGCTTCCGGGTCCATTCGCAGCACGACCTGGAGCACCTCTTTTCGGTGGGGATGGAAGAGTAGGCAAGGGCTCGTGCGCTGTAGCGTATCGTTACGTTCGCAGCCTCACACCCACCCCTTTTCCTCCGCCTCCCGGTAACCTGCGGCGCGGAGCTTTGATGCCGGATTGTCGAGCTTGCCATAGCCCCAGTCGTTAAATTGCGAGCGGTCGCCGTTGTAGTCGGTGTGGGAGTCGCGGCGGACAATCTCCAGCACGTCGCAGCCGTCTACCGTGCCGAGGTCAGCCGCCAGCTTCCACGTCTCGGCCTTCGTCAGGTACATGAGCGGCGTGTGGATGCGCAGGTCCTGATCCAGTGCCAGGGAGAGCGACGTTTCCGTGGCGTCGATGAAAACGCGGCGGCAGTCGGGATATCCCGAGTAGTCCGTCTGGCACATGCCCCCCACGAGGTCGTGGATGCCGTGGTTGTAGGCAAAGCTGGCGGCCATCGTAAGAAAGAGCGCATTCCGGCCTGGCACAAACGACGCCGGCAGGTCGGGCGCCCGCTCGTGCGCGGCGTTCATGTCCTTGTGGTGCTCGGTGAGCGCCGAGCCCTCCAGGATACCCTCCATCTCCAGGAGCGTGTACGGTACGCCTGCTTTCTCCGCGATCACCGTGGCTTGCTCGATCTCCACGCGGTGCTTCTGGCCGTAGTCAAACCCGAGGGCGTGCACGGCAGCGAAGTGGTCCTTCGCCCAGAAGAGGCACGTGGTGGAGTCCTGTCCGCCAGAGAAGAGAACCAGCGCAGTGGTGGCATCGGCAGGGCGCGTGTGCATGGGAAACGAGAAGCGGTGAAGAAGACAACAGAGGGGTTCGCATACCAGTGAATCCGACCAAGGCTTCCTTGCGTGGAAGATGGCGCATGTTTCCTCGTGCGAGCGCCACCCACGCCCGCGCTCCGTGTTCTGCCCGTACGCTTACCGTGCTATGTCCGACGACACCGCCCCCAATGCCTCGGCCCTCGAAGAACAGCTCAGTGCGCTGGAGCGCGAGGCTGTGGAGAACACCCGCCGCTCCCTGAAACACATGGAGCAATACGGCATCCGGCCCGAGGGCAAGGTGCAGCTGTTCCTGCCGCCCGACACCCGCGCGGCCGATGCGCTGGATCGCCTGCCCTACCCACACGAGACGCGGCAGGTGGTCACGTATCAAACGGAGCCGGGCGAGTTCTCCGCCCTCTGCCCGTTCTCGGGCCTGCCCGATTACGCCACGCTCTACGTGGAGTACGTGCCCGGCGACTGGCTCGTAGAGCTAAAGAGCCTCAAATACTACATCGTCTCGTGGCGCACCATCGGCGCCGCGCAGGAAGAGCTCACGCCGCTCATTTTTCAGGACCTGCACGCCGTGCTGGGCAACCCCGAGTACCTGCGCGTAAAGACCGAGTACAACGTGCGCGGCGGCATCAACAGCACCGCCGTGGTGGATAGCCGGGAGCAGTAGCCGGGATGCGCTGCTGTGCATTGGAGAGGGGCGAAAACGACGGGTAGCCCGCCAGGGCGCGAGACAGGAATGGCTGATAGCACGGCCCGCGCTGATGGCACGCGAGCG
>JAAAOI010000057.1 GCA_009908945.1 Bacteroidota bacterium | reverse complement strand
GCCCGGACGTAACGCCCCCTGCCCGTGCGGCAGCGGCGAAAAATACAAACATTGCTGCCAGGGTCAGGACGCCGGTGGCTCGATATCCACCTGGGCCGCCCTCGTGATCGGCCTGGTGCTGTTGCTGGGCGCCGTGATGGCGGGCCTGGCCATTAGCGGAGGGGGCGCGCCCGACTGCCCACCCGGCACCGTGTGGTCAGAGGCGCATCAGCACTGCCACTGATGGGTGGGGGGGGCACGAACGAGCGTTGTGCGGCGTGCGTAGGTTTGATCAATCCACAGGGCGGGCGGAGCGGAATCGGGCCATACCCGTTTAGGCGGAGCCTGCTAAACCACTGACCTCCCTGGGCTTATGATCGATCCCATTGCTATACTTCTGAAGCGGTTCAACCTGGAGCATCTGGATACGCAAATCGCCGGTTGGATGCAGCAGTACGGCGTCCGCATCTTACGCATCGCCCTCGGGATCATCTTCATCTGGTTTGGCGCCCTCAAACCGCTGGGCCTCAGCCCGGCCGAGGAGTTGGTGCGCAACACCGTCTATTTTGTAAATGAAGACTTCTTTCTGATTGTGCTGGGCGTGTGGGAGGTGCTGATCGGCGTCGGGCTGCTGTTTCGGCCCTTCCTGCGCACAGCCATTGCGCTGCTGTTTCTGCAGATGCCGGGTACGATGCTGCCGCTGGTGCTGCTGCCCGACGTGTGCTTCACGGTGTTCCCGTACGGCCTTACCATGGAAGGGCAGTACATCATCAAGAACCTGGTGCTGATTGCCGCGGCGCTGGTGGTCGGCGGTACGGTGCGCGAACGCAGCTCGGAACGGGTCCGGCTCTAACGTCCGCCGTTTATGTCCGTCGCCCTGGCGCTCTCCCTCCATTGCTGCTTGCACACCATGGCCGAGGATACGTCGCATTTCGTCTACATCGTGCGCTGTAGCGACGGCACGCTGTACACGGGCTACACCACCGACGTGGAGCGGCGCGTAGCCCAGCACAACGCGGGTACCGGCGCCAAGTACACGCGCGGACGCCGGCCGGTACGGCTCGTGTACCAGGAGGCCCACGCCACCGTCTCAGAAGCGATGCAGCGCGAGTACGCCATCAAACAGTGGCGCCGCCAGAGGAAAGAGCAACTTTTCGCGTAGCGGCGGTCGGTCTCTCCTAAATCGGTAGCGAGATGCCGCCGGTGGAGTAGAGGCCGTCCTGTCCGTACGCCACGTTGAGGGTAAAGCCCACGTTGGGCGGGTTGGCAAATCGGACGGCCATGCCCGGGTTCAGGTTGAAGCTGTCCCCGAACTCGTCGTCGAATACCTGCCCGCCATCCAGGAAGGTACTCACCAGCACGGTCATCGGGAAGCTCATGACCTTCACGTTCCCTACCGTGTGGCGGAGCTCCATGCTGCCGAACACGCTGTGTTGCCCGTAAAACCGCCCTTCGTCGAAGCCGCGCAGCGAGTTGAAGCCACCGAGCTGCGCCTGGTCGAAGAAGGGAAGGCGCTCGTCGGTGGTGAACGTTGCCTCGCTACGGAGGACGAGCTGCCAGCGCTTGTCGATGGTGGAGAGGTACTGCCGGAGATCCAGCAGAAAGCGGCCGTAGGTGTCCACCAGTCCGGTAGACCGCTGGTCGTCGACCACCTCGTTGACCTCGGCGGTAAATTTCCCAAAGAAGCCGCTGGACGGGTTGAATTCTTGGTTGCGTCCGTCGTAGATGACGTTGAAGCGGCCGCCCGTCACGGTAGCACCGCCAAGGCCAGGGACATCGCTAAACCGGTCGAGGTCGAGCAGCGCCGGGATGGAGCCGTCCACGACCGCATCGATGTCGTCCAGCCCGCGCCCGACCTCCACATAGCGCGCCTTCACGCCCACCCCTACGCGCAGCTTCTGTGCGGGGAAGTGGTACACATCCAGCGTGCCGCCGGCTTCCCGATGGTCGTATACCGCTACATCCGCTTCCTTGGTGCCAGCGCCGATCCCGTAAAACCGGATGCGCGGATCCGTCATCGCGGTGCCATCCACCTGAAAGCCCCACCGGTCACGCTCGCCTACGGTGAAGTCCTCCCAGGCCAGTTGTAGCTCGCGGTAATCGCTCCCGGAGAAGCGCCCGCTGATTTGTAGGTTTTTGTAGGCGGCCGGGCAGGAGAGGTAGTCAAACCCAAGGCCCGCGCCCAGAAACTCATTGTGGAAGGCGTTGATGCCGAGCGAGCCCGTCATGATGCCTTCGCGCGTGGTGTTTAGAAAGGTCACCCCGCCGCCAATGCTGAGACCCTCTTGGTTGGAGCTGGAGACGAAGGGGAAGGGCGCGTGGCGAATCGTCTTCCCGTGGTTCGGCGGGTCGATGAACAGCGTGTGTAGCACATTGGTGAAGCCTGACGGCTCGTACTCGTGAAACATGGGGGAGAGGGCCGTTGGGTAGCCCTCGTCGCGTTGCACGATGAAGTCATCGGGCACCGTGCTCACGCTGGGGGCGGGGAGGTCGCCCCTGGCAGAGGCGCCTGCTTGTACCGTGATGGTGGCCTCATGCCGGGTATTGGCATGCGTGGCCAGGCTACCGGCATTAAACCCCGGGGTGTACGTGATGCGGGCTTGCAGCGTATGCGAACCCGGTGTTGCATCGGCGTGCACCTCAAACGGGATCACCACCTGCACTTCGCCTTCGTATACGCGGGTGGTGCCCACATGCACGGGCACCCCTTCCACGCTTGGCTCGGGGTAGTGCGGCGCACCAAACGTAACGGCCGCGTGGTCCTCCATCCGGATCTGCGTGCCGGCCGGGGTGCGCGCCTCCTCGGGGGCCGCGCCCAGCCACATAAACTTGGGCAGTTTGAAGGTAGCGATGAGGGCTGAGGACTGCCCCGGCGCCACGGTGGCATCGGCAGCCTCCAGCGAAACGACCACCGGATCTTCGATGGGCGGGCGGTCATCGTCCTGGGCCAGGGCCGGCGTACTGGCGCCAAAACCGCCGGCGCTGACCATCAGCATAAGGCAAACAGCACAGGTCAGCCGATGGAGGGGCAGTAGTAGCGATTGTAGAATATCGGGCATTAGAGCATACAGCGCGTGAGCAGGGCCATGATGCAGCAAGCCGGACATGGGCGTTTCAGGTACGCCCCGGGTAGTTCCGTCCTTAGCGACTGCATCCTGTAGTTTGCGCATGCGCAAAAGCGTTACGCGGGCCGGCCCACAGACGCCATAGCTGGCTGCCTCACGTGTTGTCAGCTAATCCACTGCAAGGGGCAGATCCCTCAGACCAAAAGAGAGCATGGCAATACACCAGCACCACGCGGAGGCCCCCCACCAGTCATTCGGAGCGATCCCAAACATCTCAGCAAGCCATGCGTCGAATAATTAAGTTTCAGTTAAGATAGCATCAACCTGTCGCCATCAACCCGTCGAGGTTTGCCATGAAAACCCGCGTACGTGACCTGCTTCGTCAAAAAGGAACAGAAGTGCTCACCACCCCTCCGGACGTGACGGTCTACAAGGCTATAGCCAAGATGGTAGACTACAACGTGGGCTCCATCGTAGCGGTGGAGGGTGCCCAGATCGAGGGGGTGTTCACCGAACGCGACTACCTCCGGCGTATCGTGCTGCAGGGGCGGTCCTCCAAAACGACGCCGCTCCACGAGGTGATGACGAAGGAGGTCTACACGGTGCCGTATGGTGCGACCGTAGAGCAGTGCATGGCGCTGATGACGGAGCACAAGTTTCGGCACCTGCCCGTGGTGGATGAGGGCGCGCTCTGCGGCATCATCTCCATCGGAGACTGCGTGCGCCACCTTTCGGAGGAAGCGCAGGCAGAGGTGAACGACCTCAAGGAATACATCAGCGGGCAGTATCCGGGCTGAGCATGGGTTACGCTGAGGACGGCCCCTGCGCCACGCGGGGGACGAACGTCTCCAGTGCGGGCGCGGGCAGGGTGAGGGTGCGCTCCTGTTCAGCGCTCATGTAGGCAGCCATCAGCAGGCGCACGACCTCCCGCCCGGCGTGGAAGTCCAGCGCGGGTTGCCGGCCATCAAGGAAGCAGCGCGTGAAGTGCTGGTTCTCGCCGGTGTAGCCGTAGGCCGCCGCTTCATCGCCGATGACGGGCAGCAGGCCCTGTTCGGCGTTCTGCTTCTCAACCAGATCCTCACCAGCCGCGCCCTGCACCGCGCGGCTCAAATACACGTCCACGCCGCTGTCGAGCGAGCTGTAGCGGAGAGAGTATTCCGGCCCGAGGAGCTCAGCCCGCAGCCGCAGCCCCGGCCCCACGTAGCTCCACGAGGTGGTGGTCTCGCTGATGAGCTCGCGGCCCTCTTCATCGGCGTAGGTGATGGTGGCCCGCGCGAAATCCTCCACCGGGCGCTTATCGAAGTCAACGTCCGGGCCGAAGCGCTCGCGCAGCTGTCGGGCGTAGGACGGGCGGTTCCACTTTAGCGTCGCCACCTGGGCCGACACCTTCGTGGGCGTGATGCTGCTGCGCGGGGCGTCCGGAGCCGTCAGCAGGAAGCGCGCCACCTCCACGCTGTGGCACATCATGTCCAGCAGCACGCCGCCGCCCTGCAAGGCGCCCTGCCAGAACCACGCCGCATGCGGCCCGCTGTGCTCTTCGGCGGCGCGCGCGAGGTAGGGCCGTCCGGCAAGCGCCGCGCCCCGCTTCCACAAGATCTCCCGCCCCCGCTGCAATCCGGGCGCAAACAGCTGATCTTCGAGATAGCCGTGTAGCACGCCCGCCTCTTCGACGAGCCCCACCATCCGATTCGCCTCCGCAACCGTTCGGCCGAGCGGCTTCTCGCAGGCCACGCCGATGAGCTCAGCGGTGCCGTCACGCACAGGCGTTAGCACCGCTTCGAGGTTCTCCACCCGGCTGAAGTTGGGTCCGCAGATCCAGATCGCGTCGATTGCCGGGTCCTGTACCATCGCCTCGATGGAGTCGAACGCCTCTGCCTCGCCCACACGGAGCTCACGCGCCAGGGCCGCCGCTTCTTTCGCATGCTGGGCGTCGGGGCTCCAGATGCCACGTACATCCGCGTCCCGCACGCTCGTCCACGAGCGAATGTGGAAGCGGGTGATAAAGCCGCTGCCGATAAATCCAACGCCGAGGCGGTCGGTGGCCATGAGGGTGCCTGGTTGATGAGCGAGATGCCGTTGGTGTAGGGTCGCCGTTTGCAGGCAAAGGTGCAACATGCGTGGGTAGGATCACGTGTTGATCCTACACCGCTGTCTACCTTGAGCGCGTCCGGTAAAGTTAAGAGCATCGCAAGCCCTCAACGTCGGTTGCCATTTGAAGGATGTCCATTTTGATAGCCCCACAATGGACAAAAAAGGGCTTGGCCTGTCATAAAAGGACCTGGCGTCTGGCTTCGCTCCGCTGAAAGTTATCGAACTCGCTCGCATAGCTCGCTCAAACATGATAACTTTCGACCGCTACGCTCCTCCACACGCCCGGGCGGTCCTTTTCTGAAGGGCCAGAAGTACCATGTGTAAAGCGTAGCCTGCTCTGCTGGGCAGCGCTATCTGTCGGCAACGTAATCTAATGCTCATCACCACGTCCATCCTTGCCCGTGCCCCCCGCCGCTGCCTTTGCCTTTCTACACGATCTGCCGCGCTTTGCCGATGCGGGGGCAGCAGCGTACCGTCCCGGGCTGGAGCGGATGGAGGCGCTGCTGCAGGCGATGGAGGTCCCGACCGACCACCTGCGGGTGGTGCATGTGGCGGGCACGAATGGCAAAGGCTCCACCGCGTCGATGGTGGCCGCCATGGCCACCGCGGCGGGGCAGACCGTCGGCCTGCACACCTCGCCCCACCTGCTGCACGTGGCCGAGCGGATGCGGGTAGACGGCGCGCCGGCTCCAGAGGCGTGGCTGGCAGATGCCGTCACGCGCTATCGCTCATTGATCGAGCGCATCGGGCCCAGTTTCTTTGAGGCGACGGTAGCGCTTAGCCTGCGGTATTTTGTGGAAGCGGCGGTCGACCTCGCCGTGGTGGAGGTGGGCCTCGGGGGGCGGCTGGATGCCACCAACGTGCTTACGCCTGTAGTCGCCCTCATCACCCACATCGGGCTGGACCACACGGATCTCTTGGGCGACACCCTCGAAGCGATTGCTCGGGAAAAGGGCGGCATCATCAAGCCGGGGGTGCCGTGCCTTACAGCGGCTACGCAGCCCGCGGTGCAGGTGGAGCTTCAGGGCCTGGCCGATGCGGAGGGCGCCTCGCTGGAGGTGGTGCAGCAGACGACCCAGCTCCACGGGGCTGCCGCCACCGGTCCGCACGCGCGGGGCACGCTGCGCACGCCTGTTCGCACCTACGAGGGGCTGGCGCTGGAGCTGCCCGGCGCCCATCAGTGGACGAACGCGCGGTTGGCGGTGCGTGCGGTGGAAACGCTCGGGCTGGCCACCGATGCTGCGGTGCGGCAGGGGCTGGGGGCGGTGCGCAAGCTGGCCGGCCTCCGGGGCCGCCTCGAAACGCTCCACACCGAGCCCCTGGTCGTGGCTGACGTGGCGCACAACCCGGAGGGCCTACAGGTAGCCCTGAGGCATCTCCGCACGATAGCGCCCGATGCGCAGCTGCAGGTGCTGCTGGGCCTGATGCGCGATAAGGACCTTCCGGCCATCGCCCGGCTGTGCGCGGCCCATGCGGCCGGGGTGACGCCGGTGGAGGGGCTGTCGGACCGGGCGGTCCCGGCAGCGGACGTGGCGGCTGCGCTCCGGGCGGCTGGGGTCTCGGTGCACGCCCCCACGACGGTCGCTGAAGGGCTGCCAGCGTTTCTGACAACCGCGGACCCGTCGGATGCCTTGCTCGCCACGGGCTCCCACCAGGTGGTAGCGCCGGTGGTGCAGCATCTATCGGCAGCGTGACCGTGGCTGCCTTGCCCCACCGGGAGTTTTGTAAGAAACCGGAAGATTCTGAAGGCCAGACGTTGCATTTTGACTGCCTGCTGCGCATGTTAACTACATAGCCGCAAGCAGCAGATGGCCTTTCGCCTGCGTTTGGGCTGTTCCTTCTTCGTTTTGCGGCACCGCTGCCGTACCTGACGCCGCTGTATGGCCTCGCCGTCCCGGTGCCCTGCCGCTCGGCATCCCCCGTTTTCTATGCCTGCTGCGGCGGCATCGGTATCCCACCCGTCCCTCTATTCCCCCTCCCTTCGGCTGTATGAATATTGCCGAGTTGAAGCAAAAGAAACTCGACGAACTGCGCGCGTTGGCCCGTGAGCATGGGCTGAAAGGCTACTCCAAACTCCGCAAGCAAGACCTGATCTACCGCCTGCTGGAAGTCCATGCGGAGGCTGCTGCCTCCGGCGGAGGGGCCGACACGGCCGCTGAGGCGGAAGCCGATGCGCGGGCTGAGGCCGACGAATCCTCTGGAACGCCAGCTGAAAACACGGGAGGGGCGAGCGAATCGCAGCAGCAGAAAGCAAAAACAAGCCCGCAGGCCTCCACTGACGACGCCTCGGACAGCAGCGGCGCTAAAGATCAGAAGGATACTGCCGGAAAACGCTCCGCTGGCCGGAGCACCCGTGGCGGCCGTCCGTCGGGCGACGGGGCGGCGAAGCAAAAAGCTGCGCAGAAAGCGAAGGGCGCCCAAACGAAAGAGGCCCAAACGAAAGAGGCCCAACCCAAGGACACGCAGAAAAATGGGGGGGCGGACAAGGCTGCGCAAGAGAAAGATACGCAGAAGAAATCCTCCGCACGCCGCTCCTCTTCAGGCGGCTCCTCTTCAGGCGGCTCCTCCTCGGGCCGCTCATCGACAGAGCAGTCGAAGGGGCAGCAGTCGAAGGGGCAGCGCGGGCGCCGGTCGCAGCAGCGGGGCAAGCAGCGGGGCAAGCAGCGGTCGTCGAGGGGCGGGCTGTATGCCGACAAGCCCGAGTACATGGCGACCTACGACGCCAACAAAACGCCGCTCGATGGGATGATCGAGAAGACGGGCGTCCTGGAGGTGCTGCCCGACGGCTATGGGTTTCTGCGGTCCCCCGATTATAACTATCTCACCAGCCCGGATGATATCTACGTCTCGCCCTCGCAGGTGAAGCGGTTTGGGCTGGAGTATGGCGACACGGTGCACGGCGAGGTGCGTCCGCCCAAGGAAGGCGAACGCTACTTCGCGCTCATCCGGGTCATCACCGTAAATGGCCACCCGCCGGGCACGTTTGAGGAGCGCCGCGAATTTGAAGAGCTCACGCCCCTTTACCCGAACGAACACCTCAACCTCGAAACGACAGCCGACGAGTTGAGCACACGCGTGCTGGACCTGTTTTCCCCCATCGGGAAGGGGCAGCGGGGCCTTATCGTGGCGCAGCCCAAAACCGGGAAGACCGTGCTGCTGCAGAAGATCGCCAACGGCGTCACGCAGAATCATCCCAACGCATACCTCATCGTGCTGCTCATCGATGAGCGGCCGGAAGAGGTGACCGACATGGAGCGCTCGGTGCAGGGGGAGGTGATCGCGTCCACGTTTGACCAGGAGCCGGAGCGCCACGCGGAGGTGGCAAGCCTCGTGTTGCGCAAGGCCAAGCGCTTGGTGGAGGCCGGGCAGGACGTCGTCATCTTGCTGGACAGCATCACCCGCCTGGCGCGGGCCCACAACGCGATGCACCCCGGCAAAGGACGTACGCTGTCGGGTGGGATTGAGGCGGGCGCCCTCCGCGAGCCCAAACGCTTCTTTGGCGCCGCCCGCAACGTGGAGGAGGGGGGCTCGCTGACCATCATCGCCACCGCCCTCATTGACACGGGCAGCCGCGCCGATGAGGTGATCTTCGAAGAGTTCAAGGGCACCGGCAACATGGAGCTCGTACTGAACCGCCCCATGGCCGACCGCCGCATCTGGCCGGCTGTCGACCTCATCAAGTCGGGCACGCGGCGAGAGGAGCTGCTGCTCTCCGAGACGACCCTCGTGCGCGTCTGGATTCTGCGCAAGCTGCTGGCCGACATGGACGCCGACGAGGCGATGCTCTTCCTGCTGGACAAGATGGCAGAGACCAAGAGCAACGAGG
>JAAAOI010000140.1 GCA_009908945.1 Bacteroidota bacterium | reverse complement strand
GGATTTTTCCGGGTCTATGGAGGTTATGGATCCATGCATATCCTCAGCACGCCCTTTTACAACGTCACCCTCTCCCGCAGCCCCGACTAAGATCCGTCGGATTATTGACATGCCCAGCCAACCGACCAGCCGCGGATGCCATGTATAGATTGTTTTCTATAACGACCGTACTGCTTATATTTTCGATTTCTGTTGCCTCCGCGCAGCATGGTCCTCCCCCCATTGATGATCCTAACGAGCCACCGCCCGAGCCCCCTGCGGTGTGCCCAACCAACGACGATCGTGCCCCTGCCGACATCGAGACCTTTCTTGAAGACGATACCTATGCGGATATTCGAACAGAAGTTGGGTTAGAAGGTGCCTGGGTTTCCGACTTCCAACCGCTCACTAATGCGGTTGATGGATTCATCTGTGACGTGTTGAATGATCGATACAGCGACGTAGTTGATAAGTACGCGGTTGTAAGCTACTATAAAATATCTGGTTACAACCCTGCTTATTATCTCGTTGTTCTGCAGCCTGACCCTCCAGAGCCAGATCCAGATAGCGATATGCACACAGTCACACTGGGGGTCTCCAGCATCTCTGTCTACGATCAGACGCTTACTTACGTCGCAGGCTATGCGTATTAGCGTATAGGGTACCCGTCCATACTGCACCAGGGGTCCTATCAGCCCAGCAGGTCGCGCTGAGACTGGCCAGAAACGCTACGTCGCGGGGACTCAATGCCCTCCCGCAGCATCGGCTGCACTGCCCGAAAGGCATCCGTACCGGCCTTCTCCAACCACTCAAACGCCACCATCTCGCGCGTGACGATGGTGCATCCGGCGGCGCGCATCCGCTCCAGCCCGCGCTGTTTGTCGGCCGGGCGCCGCGAGCCAACGGCGTCTTCCACCACAAACACGTCGTAGCCTTCACCCGCCAGATCCAGGGCTGTCTGCAACACGCACACGTGTGCTTCGGTGCCCGTGAGCACCACCTGCTCTCGTGTGAGCATATCGGCTACATTGCCTTCGCGCCACCAGGAGAAATGCATCTTCTGATGGATCTGCGCGGCATCGGCTCGGGTGCGCAACGCCGAAACGGTGGGGCCGAGGCCCTTCGGGTATTGCTCCGTCAGGTGGATGGGCACCTGCAGTTGTGCAGCCACGTCCATGAGCCATCCGGCAGCGGCTGCCACACGGTTGCTGTCGTGGATGGCCGGCGCGAGCCGTTCCTGTATGTCGATGATGACGAGGGCGCTATCCGCGGCAGAACACAGCATGGGCGGGGTTGAAATGGTGAGGAAGCACGTTGGGCCACGGTACCTTACGAGGTACGCGCCTGCTGCAGGTTTCGCTCCAGCCGCATCCGGCGGCGCGTGTAGTTGCAGATCTCGCATTCTGATCCTGCAGCGGGCGGATCCGACGCCGCGAGCAGCGTGAGAGCTGCTTCCAGAAACTCTGTAAACGCCGTATCATCGCGGGGGACCTCCACCCACGAGGAAGCGAGTTGGACGGTTGCATAGCTCGCGCAGCGGAAATCCGTCAGCTCCTCCGGGTTCAGGCACAGCAGCCCCATGCGGGTGATGGGCGCGCGGTGCAACGCATCAGGCGCGGCCTGCTCCAGGGCCCAGGCATAGGCGTGCAGTTGCCGCCCGTACTTGCGAATATTGGCCGTCGACTGATCGGTAGTCTTGTAATCGATGATCCCCCACGTGCCGTCATCGAATTGCATGAGATGGTCGACGCGGCCTTTGAAACGAAAGGGCACCGGCGCGGCCTCCAGGTGTAGCGTCTGCGAGGCCACCCAGGTTTCGTCGTGGACGCACGTGCCGGAGGGCAGCGCGGGGTCAAGCGTAGACGGGCACCGGTCAGCAAAGTAGGCTTCCAGCACGGTGTGGTACTTCGTGAAGACCGACGGGAAGGGCAGCCACGGCCGCCGCAGGCCCCGTCGGGCCCGCAGCCAGAAACACCGGGGGCAGTCCTCCCACAAAAAGGACAGCATGGACGGCGTAAGCTTAATGGGGCGCATGGCAGCAGGCGCTACGTCTGAGGGTCGATTGCCTTATCAGACACATCAGAACGTATAACATAACGTACAGCCCTCTACGGTGTGGGAGGGGTGTATCCTTCCGGCATCTTTAGCGTATCTACTCTACTGCATTTGCCTATTCCATCCATCACCGTGGAGCTTCCCATGCCTGAAGAAACCCTATTCAAGACCGAGCAGCAGCACACACGGAAAGAGATAGCCGCCTACCTTCGTGAGGTGGCCAACAAGCTGGATTCCTCTGGCCAGCTCCACCTGAAGGCCGGGGCCCAATCCCTGGAAATGGCCATCCCCGAGCGCCTTACCTTCGAAGTCAAGGCCGAACGCGAAACATCGGCTGATGGCACCGACCGCGAGTTCAGCATCGAGTTTGAGCTCGAATGGAAGCCTGGCGAGGGCGGCGACCACGGAGAGCTGCACATTGCCTGAGCGCCAGGGCCGACATCACGACGCGCGTTCGGGCGATACCCCTGTGGCCGTAGGCTCCAGGCGCCGCTCCGACGGCCCAACCTCGTAGGCCTGCGTGTGATAGGTGCCCAGCTGATCCTGGTACCGCATCGTAAACCGGAACGGACCGGGCGGCGATAGAAAGCCGAACACCAGCTGCACCCGTCCCCCAGCGTGCCAGGCGCAATCGGGCTGCACCCGTACGTCCTGCGCCTCTTCACAGGTAATCGTCGGATGCTGTGCTGGGCCGCCGATATTGACGGCCCGCACCACCACGTCGCCGGGCTGCTGCTCCAGGTGCATCAGGCGCAAGCGGGGTGCGCGGAGGCCTCGTGAGCTGTCGACCTGTGGCCGATTAGTGACGGACGTACCCGTGAACGAGCGTTTGGCAGCGCCCCACAGCAGCCACACCCCGCCTCCGATGAAGACGAGCGCCATCGTCGCCATCGCGATCCAGAAGGCAGCATCATAGGAAAGGTAGCGCCACATGGTTGCTGAAACAGACAAGGGGATTGCTATTCGTTAGGTATCGGCATACCACCTGCCGGATTAAGGCTTCGGCCATGGATCTGCGAAGGCGGCTCCCGACTGCCAGGCCCTTACCTCAGCCTCCGTGCATAAGGCTTCCGACAGAGCGTCGCGGAAGGCCGCCCGCGCCTCGTCCACCCCGATCAGGGTAAGCTCGTGGTGGCGATCGCCAAACGTTGGGTGGGCCAGCGCGGCGTTCAGGTGGGCTTGCTCCTCCTGCGTCAGGTGCGTCTGGTCGATGGCCGCCTTCCAGTAGCCGGTCTTGCGGAGATTTACGTAGTTGCCGGCCTGATTCCAGAGCAGCACCGCGTCGGCGCGTGAGGCCAGCCACACGAACCCCTTAGAGCGGTAGACGCCACGCGTGAGGTGCTGCTGCACTGCGTTGTAGAGGCGCTGCGGATGGAAAGGCCGGCGCGCAGTGAACACGTCGGATCCCAGCCCAAAGGCCTCCGGATCCACCGCCAGCCGCGCCAGCGTGGCGCCGGCCATAGGACGCTGGAGCTGCGCTTCGTCGAAGCCCCGCGCTGTGATGACCTGTCCCGCCTCCATGTGCCCGCACACCACCGGCTGCACCGGCGCCTCTCTGTTGATCAGGGCCAGGGCCCGCTCCACGACGGGCAGGGCGGTGTCCTGCACGAGGTCGGTTTTGGTGAGCAGGAGCCGGTTGGCCGCCTGCACCTGCCGCACGAGCAGCGTCTCCACGGTCCACCGCCCCTCTTCTTCGTTGGCGATGACCCGCTTGAAAAGGGCCTCCCCCAGCCCGTATTCCTTTACAAACGTGTAGGCGTCCACCAGCGTGATGAGATTGTGGAGATGCAGCGGAGCGGCGTCGGTGGACGCCTCCCGCACCGCGTCCGCCACCGCGAGCGGCTCGGCGCTGCCGGAGGTCTCCACCAGCACGTGGTCGTAGGCATGTTCCACGGCCAGATCGCGCAGCGCAGCCACGAGTGCCGTCCGCCGCTCACCGCTCACCGAGCCGCCGTGGACATTCACCAGCTGGTCTGGCCCCTTGCGCAAGAGGTGCGCCGCCTCTACCAGCTCCGCATCCACATCCATCGTGCTCATGTCGTTGATGACCACCGCGAGGCGCGCTACCGGACGCTGCCGTAGCAACTGCTGCACGACCGTGGTTTTGCCAGCGCCAAGGAAGCCGGTGAGGACGGTAACGGGCAGCGAGGCGGCGGGCATGGGCAGCAGAAGACATAGCGTATATTAGTGTGTATTAATATACATACATCCCAGGGGCCGGATCCCTACCGCGGCTTCGCCCGGTTGGTGGGCGTGGCCGTGAGAGGATCCTCTGGCCAGTAGTGCTTCGAGTAGCGCCCCCGGAGGTCCTTGCGGACGTCGAAGTACGTTTCGGCCCAGAAGTTTTCGAGGTCCTGCGTCACCTGCACGGGGCGCTGCGCCGGGGACAGCAGATGGAGCGTGAGCGGGACGCGCGCCCCGGCAATGCGGGGCGTGGTTGTTTGCCCGAACATTTCCTGCAGGCGCACCGCCAGCACGGGCGCTTCCGGATCGCTGTAGTCGATAGGGCGGCGCGAGCCACTCGGCACCTCGTAGTGCGTAGGCGCCAGGGCGTTCAGCTGCTGCCGCTGCCCGTAGTCGATGAGGCCCAGCAGCAGCTCTGTGGTGCTGAGCTGCTGCACGGCGCTGAGGCGGCGCATGCCGTAGACCTGCGGCTCGAGCCACTCGTCAAGCGACGCCAGCAGTGCCTCTTCGGAGGCATCCGGCCATTTCTCGGGAAAGTGATGATGCAGGAAGATGAGCCGCTCCTGCAGTTGCCGTGACTTCTTGCTCCAGCGGAGCGCTCGGTCCAGCCCCTCCTCGCGAATCCCATCCAGCAGGGCCTCCTGCACCTGTGCCGGGTCGGGTTGGTGGAGGGTGCGCTCGTCCAGCGTGAGGGCTCCCAGCTCGCGCCGCTCCTCCGCCACCACGCGCCCGGCCTCGGGCTCCCATCGCACGGCTGCGACGGTGTCGATATGGTCGCCAAAGTACGTCTCCAGGTCGTCTTGACGGAGCGGTGCGGCAAGGAAGATGCGGCCTTCACTACGGCGCTCGTCCACGTGGGCAGCTACAAGGTAATCGGACCCGCTGAGGAGTTGGGTGTGGGAGAGCGCGGCGATGCGTCCGTTGCGGAGGCGGAAGCGGTCGTCCTGCCCCGGGAGGCGCTGCGCGAGGCGGTCGGGGTAGGCGAAGGCGAGCAACAACCCGGCGGCATCCACATCCGCGGGCTTCCCTTCGGGCAGGTGGAGGCGTCGGCGCCAATGCCGAGCCACGCGCAGCACGTACCGGCAGGCGCCGTGGTCTACCACAAAGCCCTGCCGCGTGACGGGGTCGGGGCGGTCGCCGTCGCGCACGGCGTGGAGCGCTTCGAGGCGCAGACGCAGGTCGGCATCTGGCAGCCCGCCACGGCCTTTGAAGATGTCCCGTTCGGAGAGGAGTGCCGCCAGCTCGCAGGCCAGCCCCCCCAGCTCCAGCGTCTTGGCCTGCAGCACCATGTGGGCGAGGCGCGGGTGCAGCGGCACCTCGGCCATCGCACGGCCATGCGCCGTAATCCGGCCGTCCGGGTCTACAGCGCCGAGGCGGTAGAGCAGGTCTTGCGCCTGTGCAAACGCATCGGCAGGCGGGGGGTCGAGCCAGCGAAGCGCAGCAGGATCCGTTACGCCCCAGCGGGCCAAGTCCAGCGCCAGCGGGGTGAGGTCGGCCTGCGCGATCTCGGGGGCGTTGAAAGCCGGCAGGTGCTGGTGCGTGCGCTGCGTCCACAGCCGGTAGCAGACGCCCGGCCCGAGACGCCCGGCGCGCCCCCGCCGCTGGTCGGCCGAGGCGTGCGAGATGCGCACCGTCTCCAGCCGGGTCATCCCACTCGACGGGTCGAAGTGCGGCTCGCGCATGAGGCCGCTGTCCACCACCACACGGATGCCCTCGATGGTCAGGCTGGTTTCGGCGATGGGGGTCGCCAGCACAATCTTGCGCTGCCCCTCCGGGCTGGGCGCTACCGCGCGGTCCTGCTCCTGGTGCGAAAGGTTGCCGTAGAGCGGAAAGACATCGACGTTGCGCGGCAGCCGGCGCTCCCGCAGCCGCTCGGCGGTTCGACGGATCTCTCCCGCACCGGGCAGAAAGACGAGGATGCTGCCCTGCTCTTCATCGATTGCTTGGAGGGTATACTGCGTGGCCAGGTCTTCCACCCGATCCTCCCGGTGATGGGGCAGGTAGTGCGTCTCCACCGGATACATCCGCCCCTCACTCCTGACAACGGCGGCCTCATCCAGCAGAGCAGCGATAGGTTCGGCATCCAGCGTGGCCGACATCACCAAGAGGCGCAGGTCCTCCCGCAGCAGGTGTTGTGACTGCAGCGTGAGGGCGAGGCCGAGGTCGGCTTGCAGGCTGCGCTCATGGTACTCGTCAAAGATCACCGCGGCTACGCCGTCCAGGGCCGGATCGTCCTGGATGAACCGCGTCAGCACGCCCTCCGTCACCACCTCGATGCGGGTCGCGCTCGTCACTCGCGTATCCATCCGCACGCGGTAGCCCACGGTCTGGCCCACCTCCTCACCCAGCATGTCCGACATCCGCTTGGCCGCGGCCCGGGCCGCCAGACGCCGGGGCTCCAGCATGATGATCTTGCCGCCTTCCCGCCAGCGTTCCTCAAGCAGCGCCAGCGGCACCCGCGTCGTTTTGCCTGCTCCGGGGGGCGCCTGCAGCACCGCCTGCGTCGTCCTGGAAAGCGCGCGCCGGAGGCCCGGCAACACCTCTTCGATCGGTAAATCCGTCATCACGTCAGCAAGGGGCGATCCATGCGAAGGGTAGAAAAAAGCCGTCGTATACTGAACGACGATAGTACTTGTATGTAGATTTGATCCAGTGTAGTTTAAAACATCTCATGTATTGGTCGACAATACTCTTGGCCACGGGTGATGGTTATGCCCGGTCGTTGGCGCAGCAATACCACCCTCCATGGAAAACTGGTTGAAAGGCGAAATTGAACTTATGCGTGATACTACCGAGAACACTCCTGAGGAGCAGCCTTCTGAAGAGGATGTGGATTTGAATGCGGCATTTGAGGCGGCCACGCCAGCGGCAGAGGCAGAGCGGCGGGCGCAGACCCTGGCCGAGGCAAAGGCATCGCTGCAGCAGCAGCTCTTGCAGCAGCTCTACGACGACGTCGTGGCCGAACTGGGCAGCCCCGAGGCGATGGCGCGGCGGGTGATGGAGGAGTACGCTGCCGCCTTCCGCGACGCCCTGGCCGAAGCACAGGAAACGCTGGCTGAGCTCGTCCTGCAAAACCTTACCGAGCGGATGGAGAACCGGCTGGCGGATACAGACGCCGTGGCCCACACCGCGCTGGACCGGGTTGACGAGGACCAGCAAGCGGCGGTGCAACAGCGCATGCAGGCCCTGCTACAGCAGCAGCTGATGGACGAGGCGCTCGCAAGCGTCCACGAGCAGCTGGCCGAGCCTTCAAGCAAAGGTAGGGTGCAGTCGCTCCTGCAGTCGCTGACGACCCCCGACGCCGACGCTGCCCCTGCCCCGGGGGCCGCCGGGCCGGAGCAGGCGGTAGCGCCCCCTGCAGCAACCGATGCAGCAACCGATACAGCGGCCGATGCAGAGGCGGCGGCTGAACCTGCCTCCGCTTCCGCTGCCGATACCGATGCCGACGCGGAACCAGCGGACGATGGGGCTGCTGCTGAGGAGTCTGCTGCTGAGGAGGCGACCGAAGCCTCGGCTGCTGCGGAAGAGCCCGTCGTCGACATCCCCTTCCCTGACGCCCCCGAACCAGCTGAAGAAGCCGAGGGCTCCGCTGCACCCGAGGAGGAAACCTTTGATCCGTGGGTGCCGGATGCTGAGGCGTCCACTTCTGCCGCCTCAACGGCCGGTGGGGACGGCACGGGCGGAACGCCGGAGGCCCCGGGGCAGATGCGGATGTCGGAGTATATGCGCAAGAAGAGCCTTGGGGCATACTTTCAGAACTCGCGTGAAATCCGGGTGCGCGTGCGGTGTACCCCGCGGGCACTACAGCAGGAACTGGATTCTGCCGAAGGGGCCCTCACGGATGCCCTCACGGCATTGCCCGACATTATGGCGCGCGCAGCACGCGAAGGCATGCAGCACGGGGCTCAGCAGGAAGTGCTCTCCATTGCCAAGCACGTTGGCGAGCGCTGCCACAACGCCCTGCTCCGCCACGCCGAGGACTGCCTCCGGAACCCCATCAACCTGAGCGTTGACGGCGGCGCCCAGCTGGTGCTCGATACGCTGTATTACCTGCCCAAGGACCAATACGATGCTTTTGAGCAGACCTTGGAGAAGCTGAAAGCGGAATACGAGCCTCTCAGCTTTACCTTTACGGTGTCGGAGCAGGAAGAGGCGTAAGACCGGCCATGCACGTCGCCTGAAGCCCACGCCCACCATGGGCGACAGGCTGAAACCCTGCTCCCGCTGACCGGTCCTATGTCACTGATTCTAAGGACCTTCCACTTCTTCTGCTCCCGGTCGTATGAACACCGCCTTGCTCCGTCGCGTCGCGCACCACATCAACGAGCAACCGGAGCGGTTTTGTGCGGCTGAGTGGGCCTGGGCGCGCAATGTGCAAGCGGTGCTGCACGATGGTGCCGCGCCCGAGCAGTTTCGGTGCTGCATTGCCGGGCACGTGCTGCTGCTCAGCAAGCGCCTTACAACGCACGCCCTGCTACAGCATAGTGTACAGTATGACGACGGCCACCTGGCTCGGATGGCGGCAGCCGCAGCCGACCTAACCGATGCCCAGCGCAATGAGCTCTTCTACCCGGCGTTGTGGGAGGACCCGCTCCGCAGCCAGTACTACCTGACCGCATCGCGGGCCGATGAAGCCCGCGTCTGTGCGCAGTACGTTGCCTATTTTGTCGATAAGCACACCGCTGATGCCGCTCCCGACCGCGGTGCGGTAGAGCGCCAAGCCCCCGTCCACGCCGACGCGACGCTTGCGACCCCGTAGATTGCCATGGGCCCCGACGCACCCCGCAAAAAGCACGGCATCCTCGTCCACACCGCCGACCAGGCGGCGGCCGACTGGCAGGCGCAGGCGGAACGCGAGCGCACCACGGCGCATGCGCTGCAACGGCTGAAGCGCCCGCACGCCGCGCTGGTGTTTGCTCATCTGGCAGTAGAGAAAGCCCTGAAGGCCCTCTATCGTGCGCAGCACGATGCCCACCCTCCGGTGAGCCACAACCTCGTCTACCTGGCCGCGCGCACCAACCTGCTGATCCCGGACGCCCTGCAGCCCACGCTTGACCGCCTCACCGACGTTAGCATTGTGCACCTCTACAGCGGCGCGCCAACCACGGCTGCAGATGCGGCGTCCCTCCTGGCCGCTACCGACCGCCTGTTCGACTGGATCACCGACCACCTATCGTCGGCATAAGCGCTCGGCCCCTCCTCCAGTGCCGCAGCGCTTCACGCCCGCAGTTCCTCCCGGATAAAGTCCTTGTTCTTGATCTTCCGCTTGACCTGCGTGAGGCGGGCGATCTTCTCCTGTAGGGCGCGCACCTCCGTATCCTCGTCCATTTCCTCGTGGCGCTGGAGCCGGCGGCTGAGGTCATTCATCACGTCTTGCACACGCAGCAGCTTAAGGCGCGACATCGCATCCCCGGCCACGCGGTAGGGGTCCTCGTTTTTGGAGGGCACCGTAATGTCCTTCAGCTCTTTCCAGTTGGCCGACGGGGCGTAGCGGTCCACCAGCACCTCGCTGGCCAAGCGCCGTACCGGCTCGCCATAGGCCCCGCTCGTAAACGGCTCGGTGCGGACGGTGTCCTCCGCTTCATACATGTCCAGCATCTTTTCCACGAGCGTGCGGGCCGGGCCTTCGGTAAACTCATCGGTCGCCATGTGGCCCATGACGAACTCGACCAGCCGGGTTTTGTGGTAGAGCATCAGTGCGAGCAGGACCTCCTCCTGCGGGCGAGGCGCGCGCGTCACGGAAGCCGACGTAGGCGTTTCATCGTCCGGTGCCGTCGCGCCCCGGTCGCGGTCGTCGGGCGGAGGCGCATCGTAGGGCGGCATCCTGGGCACAGGCGCGCGGCGGGCTTTGCGCGCTTCGGCTTCCTCCCGCTCGGCGCGCTGCTCTTGGAGCACGCGCTCCAGGCGGCCCTCCGGGACGTCCAGCACGTCGCTGGCGCGGCGCAGGTACCGGTCTTGTAGCAATGGATCCGGCATCCGGGCGATGGTGCCCAGCACCTCCCGCATGGTCTGCGCGGCGCCCTCCGGCGTGTCCATGCGGCCTTCCGCCTCCGCCGCCGCTACCATGAAGGCCACAAAGTCTTGCCGCTTCTCGCGCAGCAGCGCCCGAAAGGCCTCGGCGCCCTGGTGCTGCACGTAGGAGTCCGGATCCTCATCGCCCGGCAAGGCCACGGCGTAAGCCGCGAGGCCCTGCTCTACGATGGTGTTGATGCCGCGCAACATAGCAGTCACCCCGGCACTGTCGGCGTCATAGAGGAGCAAGATGCGCTGGGCGTAGCGATCCAGCACCTGTACCTGGCCCTCCGTGAGCGACGTCCCGCTGGAGGCCACTACGTGTTGCACTCCGGCCTGGTGCAGGGCGATCACGTCTGTGTAGCCTTCCACCATCACCACTTCCTCAGCATCTCGGATGGCTTGCTTGGCCTGGTACAGGCCGTAGAGCACGCGGCTCTTGTGGTAGACGTCCGTCTCGGGCGAGTTGATGTACTTGGGCTGGTCCACCTCATCGTCCAGGATACGCCCGCCAAACCCTACGACCTTTCCGATGTGAGAGAAGATGGGAAACATGACGCGTCCGCGAAACCGATCGTAGTACCCGTCTCCGCTCTTGCGGGCCAGCACAAGCCCGGCGCGCTCCAGGTGCTCGCCGCTCAGATGCTTCTCCTCGGCGTGGGACAGCAGCGCCTCCCACGCATCCGGGGCGTAGCCCAGCCCAAACTGCTTGATGGTATCCGCGGTGAACCCGCGATCCTTGAGGTACTGTAGCGCCTTGGCCCCGCGTTCTTTCCGCGTCAAGCAGAAGTAGTAAAACCGCGCGGCCGTGCGCAGCGCTTCGTAGATCGCATCCGTCTCGCTGGCCCGCTCCCGCGCAGCCTCCGACTCCGGAATGTCAATGCCCGCCCGCTCGGCCAGGATGCGCGCAGCCTCGGGAAACGAGACCATCTCCATCTTGGAGATGAACGCGAACACATCGCCCCCCTCGCCGCACCCAAAGCACTTGAAGATGCCCATCTCTGGGTTCACGCTGAAGGACGGCGACTTCTCGTTGTGGAAGGGGCACAGACCAAACAGGTTTTGTCCCTGCCGCTTCAGGCGTACGTACTCCCCCACGACGTCAGCAATATCCGACGCTGTGCGAATCTCGTCGATCTTTTCGTCGGGGATGTAGGCCACAGGGTGCTATTGGATTTGCCGTATATGTCTGATGCATGTGTAAACACGCACCCGGGCATGAGGTTGCCCAAACCGGCCCACGGGCCGATTGCCTGTACAAGGCTCCCTTCGTCAGGCTTCCCTTCGTCAGGCTTCCCTTCGTCAGGCTTCCCTTCGTCAGGCTTCCCTTCGTCAGGCTATGCAGCCCATGCTATGCAGCCAGCGGCTGCGCATCAGCAACAGGCGCAGTGGGTGGTGCTTCCAGGAGATGGGCGTTGTCCTCCTCGTCGTCGACTGGCCCGATGGGGGGCGGGGAGTCGCACTGGCAGGCGTTGACCATGAGGAGTGCCAGCAGTGCTGTGGCGGCAAGTAAGCTGCGCAGTGAGGAACGGGTGGAAGTGAAAACAGACATGCCAGAAACGATGAGTGAACGGGGGCGCCGAAAGCGGCAGGGATGATCGGTAAAAGGCTACGGCAGAAACCTACGGAACGCAAGGGGGATTCTGCCAGCGCACGGACCGCCTAACTTTTGCGAGGGCTTCACAGGTACTTCGTCTCCGTCCGTGAGGTTTGTGCAATGACAGCGCCCGCGGGCAACCTGCACAGGATCGGTGTCATAGGAGGGGTTGATTTACATATCGCTTGCTCTACCTCTCCTTGTCCCCTCCTGATACCTTATGACTGCCCATGCCCTCCGTGAGCGTGTAGAAGCATTGCTCACAGAAGACGACACCAACCCGCATGACGTACGCACCACGTTCAACGCGCTGCGAAACGCCCTGGACGATGGCACCGTGCGCGCCGCGGAGCGATCTGATGACGGTAGCTGGCGCGTACACGCGTGGGTGAAGGAGGGCATTCTGCTCGGGTTCAAAATCGGCAAAATGACGGATATGTCGGCCGATCGCCTGCCCTTTTTCGACAAGGATACCTATCCCCTTAAGACGCTCACGGCCAAGCATGAGGTACGCCTCGTGCCGGGCGGCTCGTCCATCCGCTCGGGCAGCTACGTGGCGCCGGGCGTCGTGTGTATGCCGCCCATGTACATCAACGTCGGGGCCTACGTGGACGCCGGCTCTATGGTCGACTCGCATGCGCTGGTGGGGAGCTGTGCGCAGATTGGCACGAACGTCCACCTGTCGGCCGCGGCGCAAGTGGGCGGGGTGCTGGAGCCGGTGGGGGCGCTACCCGTCATCATTGAAGACGACGTCTTCGTGGGTGGCGGCTGCGGGATCTACGAGGGCTGCCTCGTGCGCTCCGGCGCCGTCTTGGCGCCGGGGGTCACGCTTACGAGCTCCACCACGGTGTACGACCTGGTGCACGAACGCCTCCTGCGGGCTGACGACGCCGGGGTGCTGGAGATTCCCGAAAACGCCGTGGTGGTGCCGGGTACCCGGTCCGTGGGCTCCGACTTTGCCGCAGCCCACGGCTTGTCGCTCTACGCCCCGGTCATCGTGAAGTACCGGGATGCCTCCACGGATGCCGCAACCTCCCTGGAGGAGGCGCTCCGGTAACCTGGCCTGCGCGCGGAGGAACCCCGGGCGTCACTGCTGTACCGTGACCGGGCTGCGCGCAATGAAGGCGTCGGAGAACTCATTGCGCAGCACCTGCATGAGCTGGCGCGCCCGCTCCTGCGAGGTAAAGTTGCCCACGCGCACCCGGTAGAGCGGCTGGCGGTAGATGAGGTGCACGGGGGGCTCCTCGGGCACGGCGTCTTCAAACACCTCGCGCAGCTCATCGCTCTCCCGATGGGATGCCCACCACGCCTCCGCTTCGGTGTAGACCTCATCGGCTGCACGTCGGTCGTCGGTTGAGAAGATCTGCACGCGATACCCCTCCACGGTGCGCTCTACGCCTGCCCCCGCGCGGACCTCCATCAGCCGTTCGGGCACGCGGTGCGTGATGTCCACCACGCGCTCCGGACGCTCCAGCGGATACTGATCAACGTCGAACGTTTCAACCTCGGCCAGCACGCGCGCCGCCTCGGCAGCCTCCTCTGTCGCGTCCTCTTCGTCACTCACCCGTTCAATGGAGACACAGCCGCCAAGCAACAGCAGGCAGATGCAAAAAGCAGGGGCGATACGGGCGGCCAGAGCCATGGCATGATCGGTGATAAGCTAAAAGGGGTAAGACGAGGCGGTGGGTATCCGGTGGTTGGCGGGGCCTGCAGGGAGGGGCAGCCCTCTGCTATGCTGCTAAGCCACCCGAAGCGCCTCAGGACGTGCGGCGGCTTTCGACGCCTTGCATGATAGCCACCGAGCCGCTGGCGCCGATGCGCGTGGCTCCGTGAGCGAGCATGGCGTAGGCCTTCTCTGCGTGGCCTACCCCGCCGGAGGCTTTTACCCCCATCGTTTCGCCTACCACCTCGCGCATCAGCGCTACGTCTTCAAACGTAGCGCCGCCACTGGAAAACCCCGTGGAGGTCTTCACAAAATCAGCCCCCGCGTTTTGGGCCAGCAGGCACGCAATGATTTTCTCGCGCTCGGTGAGCAAGGCGGTTTCCAGGATGACCTTTACGGTGGCGCGCGTCGGGGCGTCGCGCCGCGCACGGGCCGCATCCACTACGGTGCGGATGTCGTCCTCGACGGTGGCGGTGGCGCCCGTCTTCAGCAGCCCGATGTTAAGTACCATATCCAGCTCTCCGGCCCCGTGGCGCGCCGCCCACTCCGCCTCGTTCGCTTTCACAGCGGTGGCCGTGGCGCCCAGCGGGAAGCCAATGACGGTGCAGACCTCCACCGCCGTGGCGGCGAGCTGTGCCGCAGCAAGCGGTACGTAGCACGGGTTCACGCACACCGAGCCGAAGCCGTACCGCTTGGCTTCGGCGCAGCGCTCGCGAATGGTAGCCTCCGAGGTATCGGGCTTGAGGGCGGTGTGGTCGATACGGGCGGCCAGTGCGGCGGCATCGGCTCGGGCCGCGGCGGCGCGGGCTTCGGCCGCCTCGGGGGATGCGGGCGGCGCCTCTACCGAAGGCGCACGATGCGCACGCGTGAGTTCGCTGATGAGGGCAGAGCGGGCGTCAGACATGGGGGGTGGATCGGGGAGGCAAGAGCAAGTGGCGAACAGACGGGTGCGTCCGACGCCTGCACGGGCGGAAGGGTCCCGCGTCCGGGGTGGCTATGTGCCATACCGGATGGTATGGAGCGACTGTTCGCGCAGCCGTTGCAGCCGGTCGTACCGTTTCTGAAACTGCCCCATGCCGATGGACAAGAACTGATCCTCCGAGATGCCGAACGGGACGTCATCGCCAAACGGCGCCAGCGTTTGCTCGATGAGTTGGAGCACCAGCGGCATCAGCGCCTGCAGGCGATCCTCCACCCAGGGCCAGCGCTCCTCCGGGGCCTCGGCCAGCAGGCAGCCGATGTGGTAGAGCCCGAACGCGACGTGCCGCGCCTCGTCGCGCTGGATGGCCTGCACCATCTCCTGCATGCCGGGCAGGATGTCTCGTTCCTGCAGCACGGTATAGTACGCCTGATACCCCGTCTCCGCCAGCACGCCCTCCACCACCATCTGATACGTGGTGGCCGCCTCCAGCTGATGCCGGGGCGTAGGATCGGCCCGGAGCGCACCCACCGCTTCCGCCAGCGCCTGAAACAGCGCATGATGCGCCGGCACCAGCAGCGCGGAGAGATCCACCTCCTGCACAGCCACCTCCTGCAGGAAGCGATCGAACGCCTCCACGTGCTTGCCTTCTTCCCAGAGATAGGCCGTCAGAAAGAGCTCATCCTCGAGCCGCCCTTCATCAGCGGCAACCTGAAGGAAAGGCAGCAAGTCGGTGGCGACGGCCTCCTCTCCCCCCTGAAACTGTGCAGTAAGCCGCAGCAGCAGATCCTGCTCTTGCGGAGCGAGCGCCTGCCAGTCGGCGCGGTCCGTCGCCAGGTCTACCGTCGCGGGGTTCCACGTGCCCAGGCGTTTGGCCTTCGTCCACAGGCGAAACGGGACCGACGCGCGGTCGAGTCCACGCGTGACGGTGGTGTATGAGCGGGTTTCCAGTTGCATAAGTAACACCTCCGGTATCGGTTGTAGGGTAGAGCGCAAGAAAAGTGAGCCAACGAGTGAACATCTGGTGAACGCACATCATAGATTAAAGGTCGCCTACCATATTTTTACCCCAAACGCTTCAGGCCGCCTTATGCCGTTCGCCCGAATCGACGATAATGGAATGACTGTGACGGTAGACCTGCATGGCACGACCGTTCACGAAGCCGTCGACATTGTGTACCGTGTGTTGGACGAGGCGGCCGCTCGTGGGCGGAGCAGCGTGAAGGTCATTCATGGGTCGTCGACCAGTACCGCCGCTCCCACCGCACGCACCATAAAGAATACCTTGCATGACGAGCTTGACCGCGGCGGCTTTGCCGACGTTACTGGGGTATTACGGCAGCCCAACCACCTGACGCTCTCCCTCGATATCACCGCCCCTAACGATCCCCGCCCCATCCGGGCGTACGAAGTGGCCCCCTGACGCCTTATGTCATAGCCCTGGGACTTCTGCGTTCGATTTCATACCCTGTAACAGTCCCTTTGCCACCCTGCCTGTTCTGTCTCATGGCCCTTCCCGTTGTGTATCCGCTGATTGGCATCACCACTTCGTTTACCGATGGCGAGCAGCGCCTCGCCCTGCCCTACGTGCGCGCTGTGGAGGCGGCCGGAGGGCTGCCGTGGATCGTGCCGATGGTAGAGGGTGACGGCCCGGTGACGACGCTGGCGGAGCGACTGGACGCGCTCATTGTGACGGGGGGCCCAGCCGTTACCGAGGGACTCATTGGGACGCTTCCCGCCGACATCAACGCGACGGCCCCCGAGCGCCGGACGGCAGACCGGGCCCTCCTCCGGCGGGTGCTGGCAGCCGGCAAACCCATCCTGGGCATCTGCTATGGCATGCAGCTGCTCAACGCCCTGGCGGGAGGCACCATCTACGCAGATGTGGAGCAGCAGCACGACGGGGCGGCCACCCACAGCCAAAAGCGCGGGGCTACGACCCATCCGCTACGCTGCGTGCCGGGGACCCATCTGGCACGCTTGCTTGGTGAGGGGGTCGACGCCATCAATACGCGCCACCTGCAGGCCCTGGCCTCGGTAGCAGCGCCGTACCGTGTATCGGCCGTCGCCCCCGATGGCGTGGTGGAAGGGATCGAGCATCCCGACGGCCACATTCTCGGGGTACAGTTTCATCCGGAACGCATGGGCCCTGCCCTGCAGCCCCTCTTCACCCACCTCATTTCACGAGCCCGGACGCATCGCACCCCTGCGCTTTCGTAGGGGCTCTCCTGTAGGGACTCTTACTATTTGTTTAAGGCTCTCGCTTTACGCCCATGTCACCCGCTACTGCCTCTTCCTCATCTCGCGCCCGCGTGCTCTGGACGGCCACTGTGGCTGTGCTGCTCGTAATGGGACTGGCCCTCACGATCTCGGGCAGCGGCGACCTGACCGCCAGCGAGGCCATGAGCCGGTATGTGCTACCTGCTCTGGACGTGGGCAACTACTCGGAAGTGGAGGTGGGCGCTACCACCGCTCTCACGAACGTTACGCTGCAGGACCACGAGTTACATCCACACCAGCGCTTCCAGTCGTACTTTGTTCAGTATGAACCGGCGGCTGACGTACCCTTTGGGACGTCGTATGCGCGGGACCAGCGCCTCTCGGCCTTTCACGACCTACTGGACCTGTTCGTGACCCGCCAGGGGGTCGACGATAACTTCACGATGCGCTTTCGGGATAGCCGCACCGGGGAGGTGCTGAAGGTTCATACCCTGGAGGATGCCCGCGCCACCTACCGGGCTCGGGGGGAAGCCAACTGGCCTGCCATCGACCGGGAGCGCCGCGAGGAGACCCGACGTATCCTCGACGCGATGGAAGAGAGCGGCTTTCCCCGCGAGCATATCAGTGTGCGATGGGGACGCGCCAACCAGATGCTGGAAGCACGCGAGCGCAAAGCGCTGGTGCATGAGTATGAGATCCGCCTGGCCCGCATGTTGGACCTCAGCCTGCTGGTGACGGAGCTGAGCACGGTAGAGACCTTCAACCAGGACCACCTCGTCTCCTCTGCCGGGGCTCGGGGACGCTACCAGATGATGCCGGCGCAGCTCCGACGCCACAACATTCACCGGTACCGCCTCTCGGCGGAGGCCGGACGCAGCGTGGACGTGCGGGAGGCGCTACACCCGCTCCTCACGATGGAGCAAGCCTTCCAGATGGTGCGCAGCCACGTCAATGCCTTCGGTAGCGAGATCGCCGGCCTTTCGGCCTATCACACAGGGCCAAACAACATCTTCCATGTGTTGCAGCGGTTTGTGGAGAACGAGCCGGACGCGATGGTCTATCCCCGCAGCGTGCTGGACGGCTACATCTGGGCCCTCACAGAGGGCTTCGACCTCGTCGCCAGCGAATCTACGTTCAAGACGTACTCGCAGGGCTACGTGCCCTCCCTCTACGGCGCCCTCCGCGCGACGGAGCACTTGCCGGTAGACACCTCACGCACCATGCGAGCCGAGCAGGTGCAGCTGGCCGCAGGCCAGTCCATCACGCTGCGGGAGGTGCTGGCGGTGCTGGCGGACGCAGAGCACCTGGACTGGCATCCGGCCCCGGACGGGGCGTCGGCCTATGCCGGGTTCCGGGCGATGAATATGCACTTCGACCTCCCGGCTCCAGCGCCGGGTCTTACGGTGCCCGCCCGGGGCAACGCCCGCCTAACGGCCACAGCCGGCAGCCACCCCGTGCGTTTCTTCCTACCCATCGGCGCTACCGCCCACCTCGAGGCCCACGGCCTGCACATCATCGACCGCTCCGCCACCCGCATCTTCGATGACAACACCTACACGCTCCGCCCCGCGGAGTACACCGCGTGGGACCGCCGGTATGCCGCCCTCGTCGAGAGCGTGGGGCAGTTTGGCTTTACCGAGGCCAACAAGGCGCGGCTCCACGAGATCGGGGAAGCGTTCGAAGCGCTGCTGGAGGACAACCCGAGCCACTTCCGGCAGATGCAGCACTACGCCGCCCAGACGCACATCAAGCTGTGGAAGTTTGGGGCCTGGGACCGGCTCGCTGCTGCCACCCGCGAGGCCCGGCAGCGCCTGCGCCTTCCCCCGCACCCCCCGCAGCACCTCGATATTGCCTCGCCCTCGCTGCCCAGTGCGCTGCAAGCCGACTGACCGCCCGGCCAGGGTGAAGAGGCAGGACGCGCCGCACGATTCCGCATCCTCTCCGCCCGTAGCCGTCTGCCTGGTTTTTCAGAGGCCGTGCTACACCCGCCCGATCCTACGCCCTACCGCAGGCCGTTGGGCGTCTCCTGCTCTCCGCTTTTACGGCTCGTGCGCTTCAGGGGGCGTTGCCGGCTGCCTCGTCGGCTGCCTCGTCGGCTGCGCCGGCCTCCGCCGGGGCGTCCGCTGCGCCAGGCATCCCGGTGGCCTCCCAGAGCTCCGACGCCTGCCACGTGCCCTGCTGCGTGGACGCTTGCCGCACGCGCTGGACCTGTGCCGGACGGATGGTCTCGGCGTCATTTCCCCAGCTGCTGCGGATGTGCGTCAGGACGGCAGCGATTTGCTGATCCGAGAGGAAGCCATGCGCTGTCATGACGTTGTTGTACGTCTCGCCCAACACCTCCATCTCCCCACCAACGCCGTGTAGCACAAGCCGAATGAGGCGCCCCTCATCTCCAACGACCCACTCGGTCTGCCGTAACGGCGGAAAAGCCCCCTGCACCCCTTGCCCGTTGGCCCCATGGCATGTGGCGCAGTAGCTGTTGTAGACGCGTTGCCCAAGGCGCTCAAAGCGCTCCTGAGGATCGGAGGGCTCTTCCTCACAGGCGATCAGAAAGAACAGTGCAGCCACCAGAGCAACAGCCCCCCAGAGCGGCGCAGCAATCAGCGAACGAGAGGAAAGCATGGCAGGCACAACGATCAAGCGATGGAAAGGCAGGGGCCTCAGCGAGAAGAGCTCCCAGGAATGGCAACGATCAAGCACTGGTACGGCGCCCTCAGCGCTCAGGTGCCCGCTTCACAAACAACAAACAGCAGTGGGCAGTCCGCTATTCGGGGAGATCCCAAGGGGTTTCGATGCTGGCTACGCGGCGGCGCGCCCATTCCATGAGGCGGTCGTGGTACCCTACCGCCTCTGCTGCGGTGCGGGGCTGCTGTTGCACGTAGGTGCCATCGGGGTGCAGTTGCCAGGCCAGCCGGCGGTCGTTGAGGGCGGCCCGCAGGAGGCGAACGAGGCGGGCACGGAGCGCCCGGCTGCGTACGTCGATGACGGCCTCCACGCGGTCGTCCAGGTTGCGGCGCTGCCAATCGGCGCTGCCGATGTAAACCTGCGGGTCGTTGTTGTTTCCAAAGTAGTAGATGCGGTGATGCTCCAAAAACCGCCCCACGATGCTCCGCACCCGGATGTTCTCGCTGATGCCGGGCAGCCCAGGCCGGATGCGGGTGTGCCCCCGTACGATCAGGTCGATGCGGACGCCAGCTTGCGAGGCCCGATAGAGCGAGCGGATCATTTGGACGTCATCCAGCCCGTTCATCTTGGCAATGATGCGGCCGTTGCCATGGGCTTTCTGATGCGCGATCTCCTGCGCAATGCGATCCTCGAAGTGCCGCCGCATGTCGCGCGGGGCCACGATCAGGCGCTCATAGTGCTGCTCGGGGGCGTACCCGGTGAGATAGTGAAAGAGGTTGATGAGGTCCTTGCCCACCTCCTCCTGCGTCGTCAGCAGGCCGAGATCGGTGTAGAGGCGCGCCGTGTCGGAATTGTAGTTGCCCGTCCCGATGTGGCAGTACGTGCGCAGCCCCTCGGCCTCCTCGCGGACCACGAGCGCGGCCTTGGCGTGCGTCTTAAGGCCCACAAGGCCGTAGGTTACGTGCGCGCCGGCCTTCTCAAGGCGCTGCCCCCATTCGATGTTGTTCTCCTCGTCGAAGCGCGCCTTCACCTCCACCAGCACCGCCACCTGCTTTCCCCGCTCCGCCGCCCGCATGAGGGCCTCGATGATGGGGGAATCCTCTGAGGTGCGGTACACCGTCTGTTTGATCGCCAGCACCTTCGGGTCGCGGGAGGCTTCCTCGATGAAGCGTTGCACGCTGGTGCGGAACGAATCATAGGGATGATGCACCAGCAGATCCTGCTTCCGCATGATCCGCAGGATATTGTCGTTTGTTTCTGAGTCGTTCTCCGCCACCAGCTGCGCATGGTTGACCGGCTCCCAGGGGATGTACTGATGAGCCGGGAGGTCCAGATTGGCCAGCGCTGCACACGATGACAAGTCGATGAGGCCGTCGCATGTGTAGACGTCTTCGGCCTCCAGCGCCAGCTCGCGCTCGAGCCAGTGGCGCACCACTTGAGGCATAGACGGATCGATTTGCAGGCGCACCACCGAGGCAAAGCGGCGCTCCCGGAGTTCCTCCGAGATCATCTCGAGAAGATCCTCAACGTCTTCCTCGTCCCGCCGCATGTCGGCGTTGCGGGTGACGTGGAAGGGATGCACAGACTCGACGGTCATGCCCCGGAACAGCAGATCAATGTTGTGGGCGATGACCTGCTCCATCGGCACGAAGTGGTGCGGGCGGTCGGCCACGGGGATCCACCGGCCGCGCTGCAGCGGGACCTTTACGCGGGCAAAGTGGCGGGATCCTCGGCCGGGGTGGCGAAGCACAACTGCCAGGGAGAGGCTGCCGTGCGAAATAAAGGGAAAGCGATAGCCCGGGTCTGCGGCCAGCGGCGTCAGGATCGGGAAGATATGCTGCTGAAAGTGGGCGTCCACCTCAGCACAGGCGGCGGCGCTAAGATCGGCGTAATCGCTGATGGTGACGCCCGCTGCCTCGTTCAGTTGTGTTTTCAGCTCGTCCCACAGCGCATGCATCGTTTCGTGCTGGCGAAGGACCCCGGCGCGAATAAGCTGCAGCTGCTCGGTGGGGGACCGTCCATCCGGCGAGCGCCGCGAGACGCCCGCAGCCTGCTGTCGCTTTAGCCCCCCCACGCGCTTGCGGAAGAACTCGTCCAGGTTGGAAGCGGTGATCGACAGAAACCGCACGCGCTCCAGTAGTGGCGTTCGTTCGTCAATGGCCTGAAAGAGGACGCGCCAGTTAAAGTCGAGCCAGCTCAGCTCGCGGTTAAAGAAGAGGGCCGGGGCGTCGGGCAACGCATCGGGCCGCACCGGCTGCGGCGCCGTTGCATGTGGCACTGTAAACGGCGAACGCGCGGCCGCTTGCTCCGGGGGACGCGTCGTGGCGCCGTCGCCGGTAGGCGCTGCGCGTTCCGTCGTGGTAGATGTAGCGGACGAGGACGAAGACATACGGCGCAGGGCACGTGTGTAGAAAAATCGAATAGCGTCTTACCGGCGGAGGCACCATGCGGTTCTGCAGCGGCTGCAGGGCCACCCGACGGGGAGCAAACCGCTGCGGATGGGCCGCTTCCGCCGAGCCTACCCGTCATGGCGGCTGTGCCGGAGGGCTGGCAGGGGCCCGGCGTCCGCCCCACGGACCTCGTACACCAACCCGGATTCCATCTGCATGCGGAAGGTAGGCGTGGCCACGCCCAGGGCGTGCACGGCGGGCAGCAGCAGGTGGCGGAGCGCCTCTGCGCTGTGCAGCTGAGGCTCGTGGGCCTGCGTCAGATGCCGCGCCGCCTGTGTTCGGAGCGCGCGCTGGGCCGCCTGCAGGGCATCACGCTCGGCCGCCCGGCCATCCCGCCGGGTGAGCCACGCCCGCCACTCGCGCGTGGAAGCCACCTGGAGATGGCCCAGATCAGGCGCTGTCGAAAACACCTGCAGGGGCGGCAGGGCAAGATGAATCACCCCATCGGCGTCCAGGCGAATATGGTCGGCGGTCAGGTCCCGCACGTCGAATCCATACGCCACCGTACCCGGAAGGCGGGCCTCCGCATGCGTCGTGCCCAGGTTGGCCGGCGGCAGGTACGGAAGCAGGGGCTGGTAGGTGGTGTGCTGGATGCGGCTGGTGGCGGCGAGCTCCAGCGTGCCGGTCACCAAAAACGAGGCAGCGGCCTCCTGCTGAAGGGTCGTCAGGACCACCGCTTGCACCTGACTCTCAGCGGGCATGGGGTGGCGCAGGTGGTAGAGCAGCGCCGTAGCAGCGACGAGTGCGGCCACGGCCAACACAGCCAGCGTCCATCCAAACAAGTGGCGATACGAGATACGATCAGGTTCCATAGGGCAGCCAGCGAACGAGTAAAGGCAGACGGATGCGCCGCACACATGGCAACCGTAGCAAACGATGTGCCTGAGCGCACCCACGGTCAGGCCCCCGGTTCCGTAGGCCCCCGCGGTAGCGCTGGGCGTGATCTACAGGTTGAGCAGCACCAACGCAACGGCGGCCACCCCCAGCCCCGCCCAGTTGAGCGGGCGCAGCCGTTCATCCCAAAAATAGACGCCGAGCAGCGCCGCGCCGATCACCAGGGCAATGTGGTTGGCCGGAAACACAAGCGGCCCCGAAAGGGCCTCGATGGCGCGCAGGAAGAAGAGCACCGAGCCGTAGTTGATGATGCCCAGCCCTACCCCCCACCCCATCTCCGCGCGCGTAGGCCAGCGCCCGTGCCGCAGCCCGTTGTGTGCCACGAACCCGGCGCCTACCACCAGCGCCACGCCAAACACCAACAGCAAGAAGAACGCCCGGCTGTTGGTAGCTGCAAACAGCTCATCGAACGCTTTCATTGACACATCGACGGTGCCGGCGACGATGAAGAGCAAGGCCAGCACCCCGAACGTGCGCAGCTCTGCGGTTGCCGGCAGGCGCACGCCAGCGGCGGCCGGACCTCCAGCTACCGGCTCCCGCGAGGGGTCGGGTCGAAACGCAATCAGGAAGAAGGCCACTCCGCCCAGCAAAAGCCCAAGGCGCTGCGCCGTGGACGGGGTCTCACCCCATATCGCCCAAGACGCCAGAAACGGAATCACCACCGCCAGCCGCTGCACAGCCACAGCCAGGCCCATGCCCGCCACCTGTGTGGCAAGCGCAAACACGAAGAAGCCGGCAATGAACAGCACGCCCGTCACGCCCCCCAGCGCCAACAGGCCGGGCGACGCCGTCAACCCGCCTCCCTCCACCGGCTGCAGCCCCAGCTGTAGCGACACCACCGCTACCGCTGCCGCAGCGGCATAATTTACCGTCAGCAGGGCAAGCCGGTCCAGGCCTTCCCCTGCGGCATGCTTGAAAATCATGCCGATACCTAAACTGCAACACACGGCCAGTACGAGATCAATCATGCCCAGTGGTGGTGGCTGCTGTTTGGCTCTATAAGGCTCTGCGGTCATCCGCAGGGGTCAGCTCCGGGGCCCCGGCTGCCGCACACGTCACTGCCGCACACGTCACTGCAGCGCCATGCATTACTGCAGCGCAATGAAGTAGCGCAACCGATCCGGCCGCACCTCTACGTCGCGCACCCGCAGCCCCGACGGCAGATTCACCCGGGGCCGCACAAAGCCGGTGGTATCGGTGCGGATCTCATCGTAGGGCACCGTGGCGAAGAGCTCTTCGGCCTGCAACGCCTCGTCGTAGTCATCCAGGGCTACCCGGTAGCGCACCTCTACGGTCGACGGATCGAGCGAGACGACATCGGCGGGAACGCCGGTAACGCGCACGGGCACTTCCCGTACGCTCTCGGTAAAGGCCACGGCCACAGCCCGCAGGGTGGTCGTTTCCCGGTCTTTGCGGACGAGCCCCCGCAGCGTGTCTTTCAGCGCGACGCGCACGGCGAGGGAGTCACGGAGATTGCTCCGCTCCACGCGCTCCGTAGGCCAGGCGTCCAGGTCTTCGATGATAGATTCCGCCCCGGCCACGCTTACCGAATCGGGCTGTACAGACGGCGGGGCCGCAAGCTCGTACGTAGCAGCCGTCCCGAGGTCGGCACGCACCTGGATCGGGATGCGGGCCGTGCGCAGCGGCTCCTTCCGGAGGCTGATAGAGCGCGGCAAGATACTCTCGACCTGTACGTCACGGCCCAGATCGGAAATAATATCCGAGAGGTCCACCTGCTCCTGCCGGCCGTCCACCGCTACCACCGGGGGGTTGAAGCGCATACGCAGCAGGTTGAAGCCTTCGCCCCGCACCTGCAGCCGCACCGTAGCGGGAGGATACTCGACCAGCGCCTCATCGGCAGGCACGTCATCCACCCGCAGCGGGACCTCCACCGTATCGGTGTGCACATCCCGCAGGGTGAGGGTAAACCACAGGAAGAGCGACACCAGAATACAAACGGTGATGGCGATCCCTGAGTGGCCGGTATCGCTGTCGCCACCATCGCCGCGGCCAGTATCCGTCATCCAGTCCCGCAGGCGTTCCCAGAAAATGGGAGTAGAGGACGTATCGTTGGGTGTAGCCACAGGGGACGGGGGCAACGGAGGTAAAGGTGACGATAGTGTAGGACGGCTGCTCGCCCGTGGGGATCCGAAACGCCTATGGCTGGGGCCTGCGCAGGTAGCCCTGCACCAGCCGTGCCGTCGCCCGGACCTCCTGCCAGGTGTAGAACCGCGTGACTACCAGCAGCGGCGGGAATGCCGCGATCAGGCCAAGGCGGACGCTCAGGCGCAGTGCAGGGGGGGCGCCCTGTACCGTCCATCCTACGGCGTACAGGGCCACCACCAGAGCCACGACGCCTGCATACCGCCCCCAGGGGAAGGCCACCGCCTGCGTCTTGCCGGCCACGTAGGCATTGCCCAGGGCCAGGGCCAGGTACGAGACATACGTGGTGAGGGCCGCCCCCACCGCCCCGATGAATGGGATCAGGGCGAGGTTCAGCAGCAGGTTGAGCACGGCTGCGGCAAACACGAGGCTGCCCATCGTGCCGGTCTTGCCCGCGGCATAGAGCACGTTCGTGATGATAAAGTGGACACCGTACGCCATAAACCCGAGCGCCAGGAGCAGCACCAGCGGCTCGGCTTTGAGATACGTCGCCTCCGCCGTAAGGAGCCGCGTGAGGTCGTACGACAGCAGCGCGATCCCCAGCGAGGCCCAGCCCGTGAGGGCCACATAGTGCCGAAAGATGGTGCGGTGCAGGGCGGCCGCCGTATCGCCCCGGCCCAGGGCCTTCAAGCCGATGACCGAGAACGCCAGTTGAAAGCTCTGCACAAACAGCATGTTAACCGCCCCTGCCAGCCGTGCGGCCCACTCGTAGAGGCCCGTCGTGGCGTCGTCCACCAGCCACGAGAGCAGGTAGCGGTCGCCCAGGTTCAGGAACCAGGCCGCGAGCGCCCCGATGGCCAGCGGCCACCCAAAGCGGATGAGGGGCAGCACAAGGGTGCGGTCGACCGTCCACGGCACCAGCCGCAGCATGGCCACCAGCAGCACGGTGGTGCCCACGGTGGCAGATGCGGCATAGGCGGCCATCAGGCCCCAGAGGCCCCACGGCAGCACGGCCAGAAAGTAGTACACCGCCCCCACCAGGACGAGCGCCTCCAGCCCTACGGCCGTCGCGTACCACCCGGCGCGCTCGCGGGCGCGCAGCAGCATCAGCGGGATGCTGCCCATCACCTTTGCGCCCACGTACCCGGCTACCAGCACCAGTAGCGTCGACGGCGCGCCAGCTCCCAGCAGCACCTTGGTGAGCGGGTCGGCCAGCGCGGCCAGCAGGCTACACCCAACGAGCACAGCTCCCAGCGTGGCCATGAGTGTAGTGAAGGGCAGCGCCTGTCGCTTGTGCGCCAGGTCCGGGTCGGTGGTAAACTTCAGCAGGCCCTGCCCCAGCCCCAGGCCCACGATGAAGATGGCCAGCTGCGCCGTCACGTTCAGCAGGGCAAACTGCCCGAAGCCCTCTACCGTGAGCAGTTCCGGGTTCAGGTACAGCGGCGCGATGAGCAGGCCGCTGGCTTTCAGGGCGATGTTGCCGAGGGCGTAGACGCCGCTCTGCCGGGCGACATCCCAGAGCGCCACGCCGCGCGCCCGGGGCTCGGGCGCACCCGGGGACCCTTCCTCGGGAGCATCGGCTGCGGATGGGTCCGTCACGGGCGTCGCCCCTCCCGCTCCAGGTGCCGATAGAGCGCCGTTAGCTTCCCCGCCTCCCGTTCCCAGTGGTAGGTCTCCTCCACCGCTGCGCGCCCCCGCTGCCCCATCGCCTCGGCGGCTTCCGGGTGCGCGAGCAGCCATTCCACCGCATCGGCAATGGCGATCGGGTCCTGCGGGTCTACCATCAACCCACAGCGGTGCCCTTCTACAAAGGGGCGCAGGTGGTCGAATGCCGAGACCACCACGGGCAACCCGGCGGCCATGTACTCGAACAGCTTGGTGGGGTAGTTGCTGCGATAGCGCGCGGTGGGGTGGAAGGTGACGACCCCCACCCGGGCGGAGGCCAGCAAGCCGGCTACCTCCGGGCGGGGGAGCCACCCGTGGAAGTCGACGCGGTCCCAGCTTTCAACCTGCCGGGCTTCCGCTTCCAGCGCGGCCGGGTGAAACGACCCCGCCAGCTGCAGCCGCGCGTCCTGCGCCGCCGGCACCATGCCCATCGCCGCAATCACCTCCAGCACGCCGCGCACCTGCGTGATGGTGCCCACATAGGCCACGTGGGGCGGGCGCTCGGTGTAGGGTACGCCATCGGAGAGGAGCAGCTCATCCCGCAGCGGGAAGTTGCGCACCAGCACCGGGGCCGCCTGCGGAAAGCGCTCACCAATCACCGGCTCGGCCACCACGAGCGCATCACACCAGCGGGCCGCCAGCGCCTCCAGCCCTCGCATCCCCTCGGCCACCAGGGGCCGGAGCGCCTCGGGAATCCAGTGCTGATAGCGTACCTGCCGCGGGGTGTCCTCATGCATGTCGTACACCACCCGGTAGCCCTCGGCCTTCAAGAGGAGCGCATAGGGCAGCAGTTCGGCATCGTGCACATGGAGGAGCGCGGTGCGCGGGTATAAGCGAGCCGTACGGTAGAGGGTAAAGAGCGTGCGCGTGAGGCGCTCTTTCCCGTCACGGGGCAGCGGCACCGCATGGATGGCGACGCCATCGACGGTCTCCGATACCGCGTGGGGCACGATGAGGGTCACGCGATGGCCCGTGTTTCGCAGCGTCTGGCATTCTTTGTGGAAGATGCGCGTGTCGAACGCGCGGTGGGTAGACGCCAGGTGAACGCTGTGCATAACGAGACGGCAGAGGGGCAGGAGGCGTTGATGTCGGATGCTACCGCTGCTGCGGAGTGGTGTTGCGGGAAGCGCGTGCGGGCCAGCCGGTGGCCCCGAGCACAGGGCCAGCCGAAGTCATCGGGAGGCGACGAGGCGGTCCAGCAGGCCACCCAGCCGGTGTGTCTGCGCGGCCCGCGTGTAATGGGCGGCGGCCTCCGGCGCGGCGCCGGCAAGGGGACGCCCGGCTGCCCACGCCGCATGCACCCGGCGCAGGGCGGCCTCCAGCCCCGCTACATCGTCGCGAGCCCAGAGGCGCCCGGCACCCGTGGCGCGCAGCAGCGCCGCCGCATCCCCGTCGGGCGGGCCGACCCCAATGACATGCCGGCCGGTGCCTACATATTCGTACAGCTTACCGGTGATCATGCCCGCGTCGTGCGGAAACGCTTCAATCACGAGCAGGGCCGCCGCGCTTTCGCACAGCAGGGCCAGGGCGTCGGCATGCGGTTGGTAGGGCACCGGCGCCACCCGGTGGGCTACCCCATGCGCGGCGATGGCGGCCTGCACGTCTGGCGCCACCGTCCCTACCAGGCGGATGCGCAGCTCCGGCGCGGCACCGGCGGCGTCCAGGCGCTGCAGCGCCTGCCACAGTGCCTGCGGGTTGCGGGAGGCGTAGAGCGACCCGACGTGGGTCACGTAGCAAACGTCTGTGCGGGGCGTGACATCCACCGGCATATCGGCCGGGTCGAACCCGTTTTGGATGACGGCCACGGGGGCTGCCGGTGGTTTCTTCTGCTGCAGGAGCTGCGCCCAGTGCGGGCTTACCGTGACGACCTGCGCTGCCGCGCGGAGCACGGCGCGTTCGAGCCCTGCATCCACCCGGCGCGCCAGGGCAGTATGGGGCAGCTCGTGGTAGTAGTTGATGTCCGTCCACGGATCCCGAAAGTCGGCCAGCCAGGGGCAGCCGGTGAGGCGCTGCAGCACCCACCCGGCCAGGTGGCAGGAGTGCGGCGGGCCCGTCGTCATCACCGCGTCGATGCCGTGGGCCGCGATCAGGCGGCGGCCCGCCGGGATGGCGTAGGGCAGCCAGCCGACGCGCGCATCAGGCAGAAAGAGGTTGGCCCGGATCCACTGCGCGAGCCGCTCCTTCCAGCCCTGCGCGTCGCCCACCGAGCCCACCTTTACCGACGCCTCCTTCCCCTTCCCCATCAGGCGCGCGTACAGCTGGAACGGATCCAGCGCCGGGGTGCGCTCCACCGTCACTCCGGGCGGTACGTCGGCGGCCAGCGAGGCATCGGCGGCCGGAAAGGCGCCGCCGTCTACGGTCAGCACCACCGGCTCCCATCCGGCCTGCCGCAGGTAGCGCACAAACTTGAGCGGCCGCTGCACGCCCGGTCCTCCAGCCGGTGGAAAGTAATACGTAAGCAGCAGGACGCGCTTCATAAGGCAGGGGGCAACAAGCGGTCGGTGACCGGCGCGGGGCGGGCTATCCTTCGTCTGTCGGCACTTCCTCCGGCGGCTCCTCCGGGGAGGGCGCCGGCTCGCGTCGCCGCGCGGCCTGCACCAGCAGGAAGACGACCGCACCGTAGGCCAGGGTGGTCGAAATGCCGGCGATCCACACGCCGGTGGTGTGGCTGGCCGGGTCGAAGCGGAGGGTGAGGGTGTGCTCTCCTTCCGGTATCGGGAGGCCCCGCTGAAAATGGTTCACGCGGTGGATCGGCACCGCCGCCCCATCGATCGAGGCCCTCCACCCCGCCGGGTAGTACACCTCGCTGAGCACCAGCAGGCGCGGCGCGTCGGTGGCTACGTCGACGGTGATCTCCCGCGGCGTGTGCTGCGTGACCGTCGCCTCGGCGGTGCTTTCGGCGGTGATGGGGGTGGTGATGAGGTCATCCGCCGCCTGCACCACAGCCGTTTCTTCCACGTCGTGCCCCGAGGCGCGCAGGATAGTGAACGCGTCTTCTGGCGTCTCTACCGGCGCGGTCTCCCCGACGAAGTAGGCCCGAGGCGCGGCATCGGGCCGCTCCAGTACGGTGAGGCCGGTGTCTTCGCTCTCGAACACCGCCTGCATGCCGGGCAGCGGCTGTGGGGAGACGACGTACCGCACGTTCATCAGGTCCAGCACTGCTGGGGTCTGGATGGCGGTGCCGGGGTCGCGGTAGAGGAAATCAATATAATCCTGATAGCGCCGCAGCTTGGCCCCGTGGTACCCGCCGATCGTCTCGTAGTGATAGGCCGGGCGGGCGTTGTTCATCGGGGCGCGCTCCAGCGACAGCACGCGAAACTGCCCGGGGCCTCCGGCTTCTCGCTGCTGCTCGGTCAGAAAGCGGTCAAAGTCGTGGGTGGCAATCAGATCCGCGGGGGCATCGGCAGGCACCAGCCGCTCGCTGTTCAGGTGGCGGCGGTCCACGCCCCAGAGGTCGGTCACCACCAGCAGCACCAGCACGACGGCCATCGCATAGCCCGGCATCCGCTCGCGCCGATACAGCACGAGGGCAGCGCCGGCAATCAGCAGAAAGAGGAGCGTCCGGCCGGCATCGCCGCGGAGGGCGCGCTGCCGCTCTTCCCGGGTTTCCTCCAGAAAGTTGTCAGCCGCCTGCGCCACGCGGGGGTCATTTACGGGCACGTTGTTGCTCTGTGCAATTTGCTGCATGAGCTGGTCGCGCTCGCCGGGCCGCTCAAAATTAAACAGGGTGTTGCCGCCCAGAAACAGCAGCGCGGCGAGCCCGAGAGCGATCGCCACGCCGCCATACACGGCCCTGTTCGTGGAGGCAGCATCCGGCGCCGCTGGCTTGGCCCCGCGCACCTGCGCCAGGCCGAGCCCGGCCAGCACCGCCAGCGCCAGGGCCACGATGCTGAGCCACGTCTCTGGCACGCGGAAGGCGTCGAACAGCGGGAAGTAGGTAAACATGAGCCGGTTGAGTGGCTCGAAGTGCTCGCCCAGCGAAAAGAGCGTCATGAGCAGCACGCCAATGCCAAGCGCCCGGGCGGCGGTAGAGCGCACCAGGTAGAGCGCCAGCCCGGCCAGTAGCAGCACCACGCCGCCCACATAGTGCGGCCCCTCGGTGAAGGGCTTGGGCCCCCAGTACGTCTGCCCGCCCCCGCCGTACGCGTCGGCAACAAAGAGCGTCACCAACTCGCCCCAGCCCTGGCTCCAGTTCATCGCATAGTCCCACGCGAGCCCGGCGGCATCCTCCCCGGCCGGTGCCGCGCCCCGGATGGTGAAGTCCTTGTACTCGAAGTAGGTAAGCAGCGGCTGCGCCACCATCAGCAGCGCCAGCACCGATCCCCCCGCAAGCCAGGCGGTCGTCTGCCCGAAGGCCTTCAAGCGATCCTGCCGGTAGGCGCTGATGCCTTCACCGATCCACCAGATGCCGATCAGGAAGGACGTGTAGTAGGTGATCTGCACGTGGTCGGCGCGGATGTTTACCGCCAGCGCGATGGCAAAGAGCACCCCGGCCAGCAATCCCGGCTTGCGGAGCGCGTAGACGAAGGCCAGCAGCAGCCACGGGGCGAAGCAGAGCGCGATAAACTTGGTGTTGTGCCCAGCCGCCAGGATGATAGGAATGTACGTCGTCAGGCCGTACGCGGAAGCGGCCAAGACGGACGCCAGCTTATCCCGGCTGATAAAGAAGACCAGCAGGTACATCCCAAACAGCAGGAACAGGAAGTGCGAGGCCGGCCAGATGAGCGACCGCAGGGCGGTGGCTACCGTATCGGCCTGCGGGATGATATCCGGGTACGAGATCATGTAGCCCGGCATGCCGCCGAAGCCGTTGGGCGCCCAGAGCGGCTCTTCCCCGGTGGCCGCGCGGTAGTCGAACATAGCCTCGGCCATGGCGCGCCACTGTACGGTATCGCCCCCGATGAGCGACTGCCCGGTGAAGAGGATCGGTCCGAAGAAGGCCGCCGCCACGCCTACAAGAAACGCGATGCACAGGCTGTGCTGGGTGGGATCCGGCAGCCGCTCCCACCATGCGGGCGCCGGGCGGGTGCGGTGCGATGCGGTGGAGCCGCGGGCGCGGCCCTTTCCTTTTTTTCGTGCCATGCGCAGACGGGGCCGGGAGCGATAAGGCCGGGAGAGATGGGCAGGCTAAAGGGCAGCGCCGCCACAAGGATCAGTCGATAACCCGAGGCACGAGCACGTACGTGCCGTCGGTTTCGGGAGCGTTCGACAGGGCGTCCTTCCGCTTAATACGCTGCTCGACCTCGTCGTCGCGAAACACGTTTTCTTGCGTGAGCACGTGCGCCATCGGCGGGACGCCGGCGGTGTCCACCTCCCGCAGGGTGTCCATGTAGTCCAGCACCTGGCTCATCTCCTCAGCCATCTGATCCTGCTCTTCATCGGAGAACCGAAGGCGCGCGAGGCGGGCGATGTGCTGCACTTCTTCCTTTGATATGGCCATGGATGGAGTAGGGCGAGTCGGAAAACAACGACAGCCGAACCTACGGCGGCTTAAATCAGGCTGTTCCAGCGCCGGTACACGGCATCGGGCGCCGTGCCGGTCAGCGGGGGTGCTTAGCCGGTCGTGTCGATCAGTTCGATGAGGCGGGTGGCCATGCGGAGCCCGGCGGTGCGGCGCGGCTCCACGTACACTTCGAGGCTGACGGCGCCCGTGTAGCCGGTGGCGTGCAACTGCCGCAGCAGCGTGGGCCAGCCGATCTCGCCCTCGCCGAGGGGGGTGTCTCGCCAACCGGTGGGCCCCATCACGCCGTCGGCGCAGCGGACGTGCCAGAGGCGATCGCCGAGCGCTGCCAGCCCATCCGTTGGTGGCTCGCCGGCCTGCCAGGCATCCACCGGACTCCAGGCCGCGCCCACATGCGGGTGATCCACCGCATCAAGCAGGCGCGCCACGTCGGTGCCCGTGGCATGGGCCATGGGGGCTTCGTTAACAACCGCGAGACGGACGTCGTGCGATGCGGCGGTGGCCCCGGCCCGCTGTAGTGCCTCGGCCGCAGCCTCCGGGTCGTGCGCCTCATCGGCGCCAAAGCCCGAGACCAGCACCAGATCGCACGACACGCGGTCGGCAAACCGCAGGGTCTCCTCCATCATGGCCAGCTCGTTGAGCCATACGGGCCGCGCCGCCACCGGCCCTTCGAAGATGCTCGGCGCCAGCGCGGCCACGGGCAGCTCCTGCTCCCAGAGCCGGTCCGCAATGGCGGCTTCGTTGACGTGCGGCACGCGGTTATCCGGCCCGCCAACGGTGCGCAGCTCTACGCCCTCCAGCCCCCAAAGCAACGCCAGGTCTACGGCCCGTGCAAGATCGTTCGTTACGGTGTCGGTAAGGAGGACAGGGAGCATAGGCCGGAACGTTGGTGCACAAAACGAGGGGTGCGCACACAACCGGGCCGCCCAGGGTTCCGCCTGCCTGGAAGCCTAAAGAAACCTCCATACCCAAAGCGGAGGGTGCGGCATGGCTACCTCACCCCGCACCACCATCTGAGCGTCTCAGTCTACCAGCTCCACCACCACGAGCTCATCCAGCTGTGGGTCGACCGCCACGAGCGTGCCCTCTGCTGAAACACCCACATGCCACAGGGCGCGCCAGTCCTCCGCCGCAATCTCGCGCTGTTCTTCGACGGCCGAAAGAAGGTCCATGTACGCATACGTCTGCTGCGCGCCAGTTGCCAGGTCCAGCGTATGGAACGCCGCCGATTGCAGCGCAATCAGGAGGCGACCGTCGGGGAGGAGCGTGGGATCGCCAAACATCAGCGGAACGAACAGGGGGCCGCCAGACGGTCTGAGCGACTCAATACCGGCTTCGCTCGGCTGTCGGGGCGGCGTCAGGATCAGGTCGATGATCGGGCTCTCCAGCGTCCATTCCTGCGCGATAGCGCCATCTGCGCTCAGCAGACGCACGAGCGGACGGTTGCGATAGGTCACGACCACCTGCCCGTCGGCCAGACAGGTAAGCGACACCTCGTTGTCAAGATACGGATTCCCTGTCCCTCGAGCACCGTCGCTTTCTTCATCCATCGGCCCCAGACTCTCGATGTACGTGCCCTGCAGGTCGTAGGCATCCATTAGGGACGGCCCACGCGGCGCGGCGACAAGAAACCGCTCCGCGTGGACGCAAAAAGAGCCCGAGCTACGAAGCCCGTGATGAGCCACCGGTAGACCGTCAGGTCCAAAGCGCACCAGTCTGCCATTGCCGTGATCCATGACCCAGACCTCATACCCGTCACCGACCGTGTCAACCACGCGGAGGGACCGCGGATCGAGCAGTTCGCCCGGCCCGGACCCCTCCGTCCCAAACGTCCGGCGCACATCGCCCGAGGGCGTCACCTGGAGCACGCGATAGTTTCCGGCGTCCAGCACGTACCAGCCGGAAGGGGCAGCCGCCACGCCGCGGGGGTCATTCACGAAAGGAAAGCGTTCGTCTTCGGCGAACTGCAGCGTAAATGGCATCACCTGCGCTTCCTCGACATCCGGTGGAGCGGCATCGGGACGGTGGTCGGCAGTGAAGGAAAGCAGGACGATGGCAAGCAGCAAGGGCGCGTACTTCAGATGGAATCTCCGCATGGGCGCGGTGAAGTGTGAGGCCAACAGGTTAGGATAGGTGATTCACAGGGTTGTGCCGCCATGCCCCCTGCGTGCCAACGACCGTTCCCTCTCCCCGCCACGGACGCTTGCAATCGGCATCCGCCTGTTTTCGGGGAGAGGGGCAGGGACCACGGTAGACCACATCACTCGTTTCGTGTAGTGGCGATAGGGGCCTCCTTGGTCATAAACACGTAAGGTACCTGCGGTCAACCCTGGAGGCATGTTCACGTTCGTTTTAGACGCAACCTCACGGACTTCCACCATGGGCCGTTGTTGTCCACTTGCTGGCCGTCAGCGCATCGAGTGGCTCCTCGCGGATAAGCCGGGGCGGCACGTAGGGCCGTTTGGGGGGCACCCGCTGTGGGGGCCTGAATGCACCATCGCGGCGGTTGGGGTCAGATGTAGATACAGGCGTAGACATAGCATCGGAGACGTTGGGGGCAGAGGACACGAAGTGTGGGGTAGCCGATCATCGGGTGCGGAGGATGCGCTGGGTCGTGTGGACCGCCCCAGCCTCAAGCCGCACGATGTACACGCCAGAGGCGGCCGCATGCCCACCGTGCAGGGTCCCATCCCACGGCACCTCGTACGTGCCCGCAGGCAGCATCTCCTCTACCAGCACGGCGACTTCCCGGCCCAACAGGTCGAACACTACCAGCCGAACGTCCGTGGCTTCCGGGAGCGCAAACCG
>JAAAOI010000178.1 GCA_009908945.1 Bacteroidota bacterium | reverse complement strand
TGCAAGCGGGTGCTGACAGGCGGAAAGCCTGCTGCCCACAGCTATATCGCGGGGTCGGCCGGGACGTTGGGGTTGTTATCGCGCTCCTGCTGCGGATAGGGGTAGAAGTTGCGGTTGCGCGCAAAGGGGTCGGCGGGGGCAGGCGCACTGGGGCCGAGGCGGCGGCTGTCCTCCAGCCCCAGCCCCTGCAGAAAGAGCTCAGCGCGACGCTGGCGCCAAATCTCCTCAAGAAGCGCGCCTTCGGTGATGGGCCCGGCGTAGCCCCCCAGGCCGGCGCCCAGGCCGAAGGGATCCTCCGCAGCGGTCTTGGTCCGCACCGCGTCGATCGCTGCCACAGCATCCTCCAGGTTGCCCCCGCTACGCACGATCGCCTCGGCCCGAATCAGGTTCATCTCGCCAGGAACGTACAGGGGGATCGAAGTGATGGCCGACGCAAAAAAGCCATCAACAGCAACCACCTCAACGTCGTTATCCGTTGTATCGACCGGTGGGCTGGTGTGAAAGTCAATCCGCTGGTCGCCTGTCTCCGTCAGCAGCGAGCCAAAGCGGTTTCGGGGCGCAAAGGCCTCCGACTGGACGATCTGCACATACACCGGGTTTTGACTCAGGTCGTCGTACGGAAAGGTTGAGGTTGCGGCCACATCCACCGCATCGGCTGCACGCAGGGCCGCCCCGTAGTTACCGGCAAAAAGGTGATAGCGTGCGCGGTAAGCCTGCAGCGTGTTTTCGAGATCGATGCCTGGAGCAAGCAGGCTGCTACGAAAGGCATCAGACGGAGGCGTCGCGTCTACCAGAGCCACCGCGTCCTCCAGCAAACGAATCGCCTCTTCAAAAAGCTCGACCCGCGGTACGAAGGAAGCATCGCTGGTACGGTCTACCGTCAGCACGCCCTGCGCAAACGTCTGCGCGATATTGCCAAGCGCCATCGCCTTGAACAGATGCGCCGTAGCGATAATGCCGCTGAGCTTCGCCTCCTCAAACGGAAGGTCGGGCGCGTTCAGGATGATCTCCTCCGCCATGCCGACGACCCGGTAGTTGCGCGACCACGACTGCAGCACATTCGCGTTGGTGTTGGGCAGGTCCTCTCCCCCGGCCTCCAGGTTGATCAGGTTTGCAAAGGTGGTTGTGACCGCTACCTCCCGGCTCGTGATGCCGGTGTTCAGAATGTTGGCCTGCAGGGCCGACGTGGCATAATACTCCTGCATGCCCACCGTCAGGGCTTCAATGCCCTCGGTGGTGGTAAGCACCTGCTCCTCCGAGGGGTTGTTCGGGTTGGTGATGTCAAACTCACATCCCGAGAGCACCAGCAGGAGCAGTGTGAGAAGGCAAAGCAGGGGGCGTGCGGATAGGGCCAAGCGCATAATACGTGTTCGATAAGTCGCGAAAGCGTCGTAGGGGCGTGGAATCCTGCCAGGCGGAGCTAAAAGTTAAGCGTGGCCCCAAGGGAGAAGCTGCGCGGGATGGGGACCTCCACGAAGTCGAAGTTGCGTGTGGTGGTGCGTTGCCCGCCCACGTTGACCTCGGGGTCGTAGCCGCTGTAACTGTCAATCGAGAAGAGATTGCGCGCCGCGAGGTTCAGGCGGATGCTCTCAACGGGGAGCTGGGTCGGGAAGAGGGTGTAGGACAGGGAGAGTTCACGCAGCTTGATGAACGACCCATCCTCGACCCAGTGCTCAAAGATGTTGAAGGTGGTGCCGGTGTAGCCAGAGGGCAAGTCACCTTCGAGTTCGCGCTGATAGTCCTCCAGGGTACCGAACGCACTCAGGGCAGCCAGACGCCGCGTGAAGTTGAACACGTCTTGGCCATACACCGCATCAATTTGTGCGCGCAGGCGCAGGTTTTGCGCAATTACAAACTCGTTGGTCCACGAGGCGGTGAAGTCGGGCGTCGGGTCCCCAATGATCTGATTCTCCGCAGCCCGCGCCGGAACGCCGTCGCCCGCCTCTTGCGGGGTGCCCGTCCGGAGGCGGTACAATCCGTCACCATCGCGGTCGAGGATGTTGCCGTTTTGGTCGAGGACGTTGCCGCTTTCGTCGCGTTCGAACGCCGATCCGAAGAAGACTCCAATCGATTCGCCATTGACGGCTCCCGTGAGGCCAAAGGAGCTGGGAAAGATGAGCACGTCCTCCTCAATCCCGCTCACCTCGTTGCTGTTGGTGTTGAAGATAAAAGAGGAGGTCCAGCGCACGCGCTCTTGGTTAAGCGGGACAGCGGTCACCATCAGCTCGAACCCGGTATTTCGGAGGGTACCGATGTTTTGGAGCCGGTTCAGGAAACCGGTCGTCGGCGCCACCGATCGATTCAGCAGGAGGTCGGTGGTATTCTGGTTGTAGTACGTGGCTTCTATGGACAGCCGCCGGTCGAAGAGGCCGGCATCAACCCCGACCTCAAGCTCCCGCTGCCGCTCGGGGCGAACATTGAGCGCGCCGAGCTGCGCTGAGGGCTGAAGCCCGGGTTGGCCAATGTAGGACTGCGGGCCGAAGTTGGTAAACCGGTCGAAGGGGCCAATCGCGGTGAGGCCTCCCGACCACCCGATGGACGAGCGGAGCTTGAAGTGCCCGAGCGTACGGCCGAGGCGGCTGTTCTGCCAGAAGGCCTCGTCGGAGACGACGTAAGCGGCGCTGGCCTTGGGATAGAACTGCAAGCGCTCATCAACGCCAAAGACGGAAGAGGCATCCATCCGAAGGGCGCCGGTTAAGAAGAGCCGGTCTACGAAACCAAGCTTCTGCTGAATAAAGACCCCGGCAATGGCGCGCTCGGCGCGCGTCTCCCCGAATACGCGGGAGGTGGTCCCACTCTGCACCACCTGCGAGACCGGCGAGAGCGTTTGCGACTCTGCGCTAAAGACGTCGGTCTCATCGTACTGAAGCGTCCCGCCCAGCAGACGCGACGCGGGGCGAGAGCGCCGTTTCGTACTGCACGTTCAGGTTGTTATTCACCTGCAGCACGCTGCGCTCAGCCCGGCGGGAGAAGCCTTCACCCAGCCCGGGGGCGGAGGTCCCCCGCGGGATGAACGCCGTCGCTTCCTGATCGCTCTGGTCCAGCCCCAGCACGTAATTGATGGAGAGGTTCGCCGTCGGGGTGAGGTCGAGCTGCGCGCTCCCGATGAAGCGGTTGGTGCCTTGGTCAAAGTCGTACCGGCGCTGCACCTCCAACGGGTTGGCGAGGATCCCTTCATCGGGGAACTGCCCCAACGCATTGGGCCGCGGATCGAACGTGTTAGGCCCAAAAATGAAACCGGTGAGGGCGCCGTAGTTGGAGTTGAGGCCCCCGTTGGGGATGTCGGTGGTGGTGCTCTGCGCAAAGCTGGCGCTGCCAGAGAGGGCCGCCCAATCGGTCAGCTGCTGCTCGACGCGCACCCGCGCATTTAGCCGGCGAAAGTCGTTGCCATCTACGATGCCTTGGTTGACGAAGTGCGCGCCGGAAAGGGCATAGGTGGTCGTTTCGCTACCGCCTGAAATGGACAGGTTCTGCTCCGTGCCCCAGGCCCGTTCGAAGATAAAGTCCTGGAAGTCAAACCGGCCCTCGTCTGCCGGCAGCACGTTCCCGGCATTGTCGATAAACTGCCCGTCCTCATTGCGTGCCATGTTGACGTCCAAGGTGCGCCGCACCGCTTCTGTCTGTACCCGCGTGGTGAACGAGACGCGCGGTGCGCCCTGCTGCCCACGCTTGGTAAAAATCTCAATGACCCCATTGTTGGCGCGCGAGCCGTAGAGCGCAGCAGCCGCTGCACCCTTGACGACCTCGATCCGCTCGATGTCCTGCGGATTGATGTCAACCAGCCGATTCTGCGCGCCCCCGCCCAGCAAGAGCAGCTCCGGCGAGTCGTTGTTGATGATGACCCCATCTATGATGTAGAGCGGCTGGGCGTCACCGAGCACTGTGCTGGTGCCTCGTAGCCGTACGGAGATTCCGCCGGCCGGGTTACCGGAGTTCTGCTGAACTTGCGCGCCTGCAACGCGGCCCTGAAGCGCACGATCAAGCGAACTACTGGGAGAGTCTTCCAGCTCCTGCGCGTCCACCGTAGCGATGGCGTTGCCAAGCTCACGCCGCTCGGTGGGTAGCCCCGTGCCTGTCACCACAACCTCATCGATGCCCAAAACATCCGGCCTCATTTCGACAGGCTCCAGCGTCACGGCCTCCTCGGCGCCGAGCGTGATCGTCTGCGTCTCCGTACGGAAGCCGACAAAGGTGTACCGGACCTCATAGGTGCCCGGCGCAAGGCGTGCCGTGAAGGAGAACGTCCCCTCAGGGCTGCTGATGCCTCCAAACTGCGTGCCCTGAACGCTCACGTTAGCGCCGGGAAGTGGGCCGCCAGTCTCTCCGTCTATAACCTCCCCCGAAAGCGTGTACGCCACTTGCTGGGCCGACGCCGTAGTAGCGCCCCAAAGCGGCAGGCAGGCAATGAGCAGTGCGAGGAAGAAGTAGCGATAGCGCATGGGGGCGGGCGTTAATGAGCAACGACAAAACGGGGGCTGAAAGCACCAGCAGCGCCATCAGTCCTGTATCCGGGAAGAAATTCTTCGCAGGGGGGCTATAAAAAAGTATCGCTAAGTAAAGCATACCGCGTTACATACGCAACGCCGATCGTGTAACAGCACAGCGATACCTATTTCGCTTACGGATTCAGCGCATCGTGCCGGTGTTAAACGTGATTTACCCGTTCGATCATTTCCCTCCGACAGGGAGCCATACCATGTAGCCTCGGCGGGCGTAGGGCGATAAAGCGCCGAGGCCACGGCCCCGAAATGCAAAAACCGCCCTGTACACTCGTACAAGGCGGTTGTTGGCGTTGCGGCAGCATGTGTGCGGGAGACGGCTAAGGGCGGGATTCGAGCCGAAGCCCCCCTGCGTGCACAAGAGGCCCGCGTATCGTCTCGTCCCGCACGGGCGCTTATCCCCGGTTGGCACTATGCGGTAGTCTCGATCATTTCAGCGAGTCGTTCGAATAGGACACGAGCTTCGGGTTGTTGCAGCAGTTCCTGTTCGGCGCGCGTGAGGTCAACCGTAGCCACCTCCGACGCAGCGCGCCTCGGGGCCTCCCCACAGTAGCGCCGTATGCATCGCCGGAGGCGGTCTACATGGATCCCTCGCGCCCGTAGCTGAGCCTCTGCCTCTTTCGACAGTGTGCCTCGGTCCAGCAGGCAACGCAGGAGCCCGCACAGACGTCTGCGGCTTTCACGGTCTTCCTTTGAGGAGGGCAACGGGGCATCGCCTCCCTGCCACACGCCTCCAGTGACGAGCTGCTCGCGTGTGAAGGCCCGTCCGTGCAGCGTTTTGCCATGCGCGTAAACGCGGACTCGGTAGGTGCCCGTTGCCGTAGCTACCGTCGCAGCCTCGTAGATGCCAGGCTCCACTTCGGGAAGCAGCAGCGTCGTCTGCGTACCATCCGGCCTGATGAGCTCTGCCTGCACCTGTGCCCGACCTTCTACGGGCAGGCCATACTCAGTCAGGACGGCACGGATGCTGAGGGTAGCCCCTGGCTCCAGGCTGTTTTGTGCAAGCGTGGCTCGTAGCCTCAGGTTCGAGTAGGCGTGTACGTTCAGGCTATACCGCACACCGTGAGCTGAGGCTTGTGGGTGCAGCGCTGGCGCCCCCTCCGCCACTTCATCCAGGTAGCGCCGGAAGTACTTCTCGTCTACTTTCAAGAGCGCATGCCATTGGCCTGCCGCCGCACCCGCACCTATCGGCACGGGCAGGGTGAGGCGGTAGTAACTGACGTTGCTACCTGCCGCGAAGGACACTCCGGGCACCCCCGAGGCAATTCCTGGAGTGATCAGGTCTCCAGCTGGCGTCTCGACCATAAACCGCACGGCCTGGGGGGCCGGGCTGAGCAAGATCACATCGCTGCTGATGTCTGCCTCGTTCAAGCGGAAGGGCACACGGTACGTTTGCCCAGGTGCGATGAAGCCCTGCGGGTCGAGCACAACGTCCTCATTGGCGACCCCGGCAAGGATCTGCAGATAGTACTTGGCGAGCAAGAAGTAGTCCGTGCCTGCAAGGTCTCCAGTGAGGAGCAGGTAGCCGTTCGTGGCATTGGTGAGCGCGGAGAGTGCTGCGGGTTGAATGGTTTCGGCCGTTCCCAAGCCGATGGCGTACACGCGCTCGTTGACAAGGTGGTCGATGTCTGCAATATACTGGGCGGCGGTCTCGTGCCCATCAGTGAGGACGATCATGGACTTGCGGTCAAAGCCCGTCTCGGCAGCCAAGTGATCATGGGCACGCGCCACCCCATCACCGATAGCCGTCAGGCCCGAGGGATTGGGCGTATGGCCGTCCACTGCACTCCTGGCAGCGGCGCGGCCGGCCCCAAAGACCGGAGGCCCGGCCAACGTAATCGGCATCACATCGTGTGCGTCTTCGTCGAAGCTAACAACCCCGAGCGCGTTGTCCTCGTGCATCACCTCCAGCAGCGGAGGCACGGCGGATTTCAGCACGTCCACACGCGTGGGCAGGTCTGCGATGCCGGAGCTGAAGTTCATGCTGCCCGATCTGTCCAACACCAGTGCTATCGCCACCGTCGGACGGCTCACGGTGTTGGCGGTGATCGGCACGGTCCACTCCTGCCCCGTCTCCACCCATTGGATGGTGACGCTTCCGCTGGCCGTGTCACCGTCCGTCGTGCCTGTGTAGCCGATCCAGATACGCCCTTCGCGTGGCGAAGCATCACCTACTGGATCCAGCGCATTGGACGCCCCGAGGGGTGTGTCGAAGTCCGCACCCGGCCCGCTTACAATCTCCAGCGTTACCGGCTGGCAGGACATGACCGAGAAGACAGCCGCCCGCACGGTGGTTTCGCCTTCGGGAATGTCGTTAAAGGTGAGACTGAGCGTCTGCAGCGTCACCTCAGGCTCCTCCCCACAGACGGCGCTCGCTGCATTGACGCGACCAAAGCCATACCATGGACTAAAGCCCCCCACCCACTGGCCCACAGGGTCGGTGTTGGCAGCATCGATTTGCACCGCCGTGTCGCGCAGTGTGTCGCGCAGGTCTTCCCACGTCATCGTGGAATCTACGGAGAGCATCAGTGCTGCAATGCCGGCCACCGTAGGGGCCGCAGCCGAGGTGCCGCCAAACGTCTGCTCGCCGCCGGATGCGTCAAGCGACGGTGCTCCTGCGCCCTGCGCACAGACATCGATCTCAGGGCCGAAGTTGGAGGAGTTAACCTTCCGCTCCACCCCGCCACCGTCTGGCTGGGCCGAGTTGGCAATAGCCATCGTATTGGGATGGGCTGCCCACGTCCGGAAGCCCGTGATGAGCGTGTTGCTGTTGCCCGCCGAGTAAATCACCAGCGTACCTAAGCCCCCGCGCCCGTTCGTGGCCAGTTCCTGAAACGTGTCGTCCATGATGCCCGAAAGCGCAAGGTTATTGCTCCCGTGCGAGCAACTGATGATGTCTGCCCCTGGACTCAGGGGCTCGGCAGGCCACCCACCGCTGCCATTGTTTGTTGTGAAGCCAGCCGCCCACAGCAGCACGTCGGGATAGTTGGCCGAGGTCAGGTTGGGCCGCTCCATACCAATCTGATGGGTGTTGGGAGCGATGCCTGCTACATCCTCATTGTTATCTGTCAGGGCAGCAATAATACCGTAGACGCCCATCCCATGATCGGTGTCTGGGGCATACCCTGACACGGTGCACTCCCGCAGCCCGGAAAAGTCATAGCAGCGGGCAATTTGGTTCGTCCCGTCGGTGAGCGTGCCACCAATGTCGGGGTGGTCAAGGTCGATGCCCCGATCCAGCGTGGCGACGTACACCCCCGGAGCCCCCAGCGTCCGATCAGGATCAATCGTATGCAGAATGCGCCACGCCACGTCCACCTGCTGCAGGGTCAGGTTATCTTGACTGGCATATGTTGGGTCGTTTGGGGCGTCATCCGGAAAGACATCGTCAGCAATCTCCGCCATGATGTCGGGTTCGCCGTAGACGAGCACATCTTGCTCGTACCATGACTCGATCGTCTCCAAGTGTTGCCTGTAATCGCCCCGGGGGAATGCTATCAGCCGAGCGTTTGGGGATTGCCGAAAACGCCGCAGGATGCGTCCGTCTGTCTCCCTGACGAGGCGCTCGATGGCCTCGGCGCTCACCTCATCCCGAAAGCGCACAACAAACTGGTGGTCGATCACCTTAACCTGGCCCTCGTGTAGATCAACAGGTATGCCCACGCGGACCTCCTCGTCAATCAGGCGACGAATCTCGTCAGCTGCCGCACGCCGGGCTTCTGGACTATCTTCTTCGGTGAAGCGAAACAGCCATACCGCTCCTTCAGCCGCCATACAGCTATCGGGGGCGCCCTGCTTTTCGTCACCAGCGGCGGCGTAGCGCTCCAGGGGCAATCGTTCCACGATCGTCTGCGTCAGTTTCTCTGCCGTCTCCCGATCGGGGGACCGCAGAGGGAACGCCACCGCCAGCTTCCGTTCTGGCGGAGGAAAGGGCACGGTATGCTCGCCGAGTCGATAGAAGGGCCACCCTTTTTCTCCTAAGTACGCAGACGTGGTTTTGCCTTGCGGGGCCACCTCGACAGCTCGCGGGGGCGCCACGAGGCTTTCTGAGGTAACCTCCAACCGATACCTCCCTGGGGGCACCCGCCCCTCATACAGGAGGGCCCCGCTGGGTCGTTTCAGCAAGGTTTCTTCATCTTCTCCCGTAAGCAGCACACGGGCCTCTTGATTGTGCAGCGTGCCCTCCAAACCATACACGGCCACCCGTACCGTAGTGCGACTGTGCTCCGTATTGCGCCGACGTGCCTCGTTCATCCTGTCCACCTCCAATGCGAATTTGCTGGAATGATGTAGCGTCTTGCCTGGGAAGATACACGACGCCCATGCCCGGTCGCGCATGTATTTAGCTCTTTAGACCGGGGGAAAACCAGTCGGTGTACCCCGAAGCAATGACGCACGGGGTACCGGATACTACCCCATAGCCTCCACTACAGAACGCCTCACAGCGCCATGCGGAACGGGCCTGACGTCACTGCCTTGTCAGCACGTTTCGGCGTACAGCACTAACCCTCAGGTGCAGGCTGCTGTCATGACCAAGCCCCGATTCTTTGTCGGGCGCAGATGCCCCGTGCCCACTACGCGCAAGGCCGGCCACCAGCGTATGCGAATCGACCAATCTTACGCAGCGCCGAAGGCATGCGCTGTGCGGCGCCTACGGAGGGGTCGTGCCAAAGCACGCGCG
>JAAAOI010000083.1 GCA_009908945.1 Bacteroidota bacterium | reverse complement strand
CAACGGGGGCGAAATCGTGTTTGTGGAGGTAAAGACGCGCACGGGCGTGGGGTTTGGCCGCCCGGAGGAGGCGGTGACGGAGGCCAAGCAAGCCCACATCGTGCACGCCTCGCGCGCTTTCCTGTACGAATACGAACTGGAGGGCGCCCCCTGCCGGTTCGATGTGGTGAGCGTGGTCCTGCGCGGCGCAGACGCCCCGGAGATCACGCACTTTCGGGACGCATTTGTAGCGTCTTGACGAAAAGCCGGAGTCGCATGGCGCTCGTTCCAGCCGTCTTGGTTGGAACGCACCCTTCGGGCACAACTCGTTTGAAGCGCACGGGGCGTAGCGACATGGCGCGCCATGCTGCTACGGTGGCACAGGCCGCAGCGGTCGGCTGAGCTGGTCCGGTGGAAGCGAGGCTGTGCGGTCGACCCGTCACGCCCGGGGGACGGGCGTGACGAGGAAAATAGGCACCTTCTACATCCGGCGGAGATGATCTCGTACGCTCCGAAGAAAATCGCCCGGACGCAGAATCGTTACGGCCGGATGACCGGGCGTGTAATCGGCTGTATTGTAGGTCACCAGGAACCTGCACTGTTGCTGTACAGCCGTCACGAGATGAGGTACGTCTTTCCAGTCGGCCCGATCGGCCATGCGATAGACCTCGGATTCTGACGGTGCTGGGACAACGGATAGGGTTCGCTGCAACAGCACGTCAAACGTCTTGCGCGCGTCGGGAAGCTTTTGATCGAGATTGCGTCGACATTCTTCCACGGCTAACGCAGACGTAAGCCCGTCGATCAGGGTGATCTCGGAAAGGGTGAGAAGTACCTGTCCGGCCGAATGAGACAATGGAGAAGCGGCGCTTGCAAAAAGGACATCTGCGTCCACGTAAACACGGGGTCGGTTCGCCGATTCAGGCACCGGAGGCGTCCTCCGGCGCGTTACCGTACCGCTCCGTGGTTAGCTCCTCTCGGGTTTTCTTCAAATGGGAAAGCAGGTCTTCGGTCGTAAGCTCCGCCTCAGTTCGCATGCGTTCGATCTCCCGCGCGAGCTGCGGCGCCATAGGCGCCATGGCCGTCAGCACGAAGACCCCGGCAACGTCAACGAGATGGAGGACATCGCCTTCCTCAAGTTGATATTTTTCACGGAGCGCTTTCGGTAGCGTCATCACGCCCCGCTTGCGAATCTTGACGGTGTCTGGCATAAGCTGAGCGTGCGGGAGGTAGGTCAGAATGTTCTGAATTTCAGTATTTGTGACACGCAGAGCGGGCGCTGGTTTCTCTGAGATGTGATGTGGCCGGATTGCGTGCATCCAGTACATCGGCCGCCATTGGCGTTAACACCCTCCGTTGCGGGCAAGGCAACTCGCCGAAGGAAGAGGTGGCCTGGTGCCTCTGTTTAGCAGGGCTGTTAGGGTGAGTGTTGGGGACAAATCAGGCGGCCCCGTTGCTTGGGCATCCTGCCATTGAGCGTGTTGGTACCCATGCATCTGCTCTCACTCCCCCGGCCGGTACGCCTTCGGCAGGCTGTCGGCCACGCGGGTGAAGGCGCAATACGCATAGCGGCAACGAAAAAGGACAGAATTTTAATGTTAATTTACTGTTAATATAAGATGATCCCTTGATAAATAGCGGGGGGTAACATAGTTGCACGTTAAATCTAATACACGCACATAGTTTTAACCCATGAAATACGCTCAATTGAAAAGATTAATAGCTTCGACGCTATTCTGTCTTGGTCTCATCGCCGTAGCGCTCAGCTTTGGATCGACATCCTCGACTGCAAATGTGACCTGCGGTACGGTTGCTTGCGAAGGCTGTGGCGCTGGTCTTATTTTTTGCAATACGATGTCGTGCTGTAACACTGACGACCTACCATGCACTGGAGATGATAGTTGGACACAGATCTGTTACGGAGAGCACTGGGACGTACCGATCCAACAATAAGTCTCTCTCCACACCACATGAGTATTCAATGTAATGCGCCAGCATTGTCCGTTTACAGGGGACTGGTGCCGTCTTCATCATTTGCGCTTAAGTCAGCAGATGCCGCTCGGTAGCCGTTTTGAACCCGTCAGCATTTTCGCTTTCTACTTATGCACACGTCGAAGAACACTACAAATCCCACCCCAGTAGGCGGTCATCTTCACTGGCGCATCTATATCACCCTTGTGATATGTTTGGCGGCATGCGGAGCGGGGGACAAACCTTCTGGACAAGATACTGAGGAAGTAAAAGAGCAGGAATACAAGCTCAATGCAGTACTTGAAGGTGAACGTCCCGCGGAGCGGAGGTTCGTGGACATTGCTATTAACCGGACTGTAAATCTGCCTGCCAGTGAAGATGCAATGCTCTTCAATCCAGCTGCCCTTTGGTATCTCGACGATGGGAATATATACGTTTGGGACAGCGGCGACTTCCGTATCAAGGCCTTTTCGGTGGACGGTGAATTTCTGGGTGCCTTCGGTGATGGACGAGGAGAAGGGCCTGGGCAGTTTCACGTTGCAAGGGGGCTAACCCTTCAGCAGGACTCCGTTGTTTTGCTCGATCCCATGATCGGGCGCTCGTCGTACTTCGCCAGGGATGGTTCGTTGGGTAAAACGGTGCAGCACGAGAGCCAATTTACCAACGTCGCTCGGAGTCGCAGCGGAACAGTCTACAAAATGAATGTTGCGCCTGGAGCCCCAGACCCAGCCCCTTATGTTCGAATGGAGCGTGATGGGGAGAGAAGGCAAATTGACAATTTGCTGGACCGTGAGGTGTCCACCATTGTGTTCGATGGGGCCTTGCACGCAACGCCCGACCGAGGCATTTACGTGCCTCTATATTATCCTGCCTTATTGGCGTTTGCGCCACACGACTCCATCCCTCGTGCTTATCCTTCCCCCGATTACGGCTCAGTGCCGCTTCCCGAGCCACAGACAAGTGGAGAGGGGTTTTCACAGGTGACCGGTCCACCCGAGCTTCGTGTGCATTGGGGTTCACAGGTCAGCGGCGAAACGCTGGCCGTGCAGATTCGACCACAAGAGCAAGGATCTTCGCTCTTCGACATTTACGATGTTGCGTCCCTGACCTATCAACACACTGCGAGAATTCCGTCGCCTGCGCGTGGCGGCTCTCTTCTGGCCTACGATGAAGGACTACTTATCTCCCGTGGTGATACCACCGTAGTCCTTCATCATTTAGCTCTCGATACGCAACAAAACAGATAGCTCATGCGACACAGTCTATCAAGTCTGGAACTGCTTCTACATGCAGCATTGCTGCTGGGCGGCGCCTCCTTCGTGCTTGGGTATTGGTATGTCACCAGCGTTGCGGATGGCGCGGATAACGCAGGTTTTGACGCCTCTGAAATACTACATGAGATACACGCAAGTGATTACCATCTGATCTTGTTTGTATCTCCTACGTGCACGTTTTGTGATAGAAGTATGCCGTTTTACGCAGCGCTTAGTAATCAGGTTATGGGCATCAACCAGCTCAAGCTCCCTCTATCGTTAGTGGCAGTAATGGGTGTTTCGGAGTCCCGAGATGCCCAGCACCATGCGTTTCTTACGCACGATGTCGCCTTAGACACGCTGGTTGCCACTTCCTTGCCAGAAGTGGGTGTCAACCGTGTCCCCATGATCGCTCTTGTTCGAGGTGACGGAAGTACGGTACGCACCTGGACAGGATTGCTTGCGGAGCAGGAGGAGGACGAGGTTTTGAATGAGGTGCTTCGGCTTACTGCGGCTCATTAACCGCTGCTTTCGTCTCAATACAAGGTTTTCTGAGTTCTGGTCGAACCCAAACTCGGCCATCTTAAGCACAAACCATTCAGTCCTGTACTGCTGCATGCGATGTGGCCAGTAGCTTAGAGGGAGGCTTGCGAGTGCACCGGCTCACTCCCCCGGCCGGTACGCCTTCGGCAGGCTGTCGGCCACGCGGGTGAAGGCGTAGTAGCCGTAGCGGGTGACGGCAAAAGGTTGAACGACATCCCCATACCGGTCGATGGCTGCAGGGCGTTCGTTGAGGGAGAGGTACGCCGTCCGGAAGTCCCGGGGCACGCGCCGTTGATCGCGGAGCCAGTCCACGTAGGCCGGTGGCTCGGGGGCGTCGCGGTAGAGGATCTCCAGCTCGCCCCGAAAGTCGAGCTCGTAGTGGGCCCCATCGTCGGCTTCGGCGAAGAAACGGTGCGTGCGGCCCCTGAACCGTGGCGCTCCGTCCCGCGCATGCCGAAGCCCCAGCGAGCGCACGCGCGGCAACTGATAGACCACAAACCCGGCGTCCTCCACCCGGTCGTCCAGCACCGCATGCAAAAAATGCTGCAGCGACCCGCGATAGGCCTCTGCACGCGCGGCTTTCCACGCCGCCGCCTGCTCCGGCGACTTGGGCGCCATCGGCTCGTAAAAGCGGTCGCCATCGTACTGTATCCGCGTGCCGGTGGAGGAGAAGTGCGTCAGGTGGTACGTGATATCGTAGCCGAGGGCATGGTTGCGAAGACGTAGCGGCGCAGCGGCTTCCGCCCGAAAGCGACCCCATCGGCTGGTGAAGGACAGCACCTCCGGATTCAGCAACTCCGTCTGCTCCGCTCGCTCCGACGTGCCGATAAACTCTTCCTTGAACCGGGCGAGGCGCCGCTCCCACCGCCGGTCGCGTTCGGCGGTGACCTCGGCCTCCTCCAGCTCCAGCACTGCCGTGGGCAGGGCGATGTCGATGGTGTAACGCCCAGGATCTGTCAGGGCCGTGTCCACCGCCGTCGGCTCGAACCCCAGCATCGACACGTGCACCCGGTAGGCGTCCACCGGCAGGTCGGGCAGCGTGTAGCGGCCGTGCACGTCGGTGACCGTACCGGTGGTGGACCCGGCCAGGATCACATGCGCGCCCGGCAGCGGCAGCCCGGTGGCTTCGGCGGTCACGGTGCCCGTCAGCGTGACGCGCGCCGCCTCTTGCCCGGCGGCCGATGAGGCAAGGCCCAGGCCAAGCACCAGGGCCAGAAGGCAGCAAAGGTGTACGGGGCGGCTGCACGTCATGCGACTACCGGGGGACTACAGGCCACGAGTGAAGATACCGTGTAGTATAGGACGCACCAGCAGCCCGTAAGATCAGACCGCTTTGCGGATGGCTTCTACGGTGGCGGGGTCTTCGAGGCTGCTTACATCGCCGAGGTCTTGGCCCAGGTACGTCGCCCGAATCACGCGCCGCATGACCTTGGCGTTGCGGGTTTTGGGCAGCGCGTCGGTGAAGCGGATCTCGCGGGGGCGGAGCGGCTTGCCCATGGCCTCCGTGATGGTGGCCCGGAGCGCCTGCCGCAGGTCCTCTGTGGGCGCATAGCCGCCCTGCAGCACCACGTACACCACCAGCTCTTGCCCTTTGACCTCGTGCGGCACCCCGATGGCGGCGCTTTCTGCCACGGCGTCATGCGCGTTCATGAGCGCCTCTACCTCCGCTGGCCCCAGCCGCTTACCGGCCACCTTGATGGTGTCGTCCGAGCGGCCCAGGATGTACCACAGGTCGTCGTCGTCAATAGCCGCGAAGTCGCCGTGGACCCAGAGCCCGTCGAAGCGGCGCCAGTAGCTGTCGAGGTAGCGCTCGTCGTCTTCCCAGAAGCTGCGCGTCATCCCGATCCACGGCTGGCGGATGACCAGCTCGCCCACCTCGCCCCGGACGGGCTTCCCTTCGGCGTCGACCACATCCACATCCATGCCGGGTACCGGGCCGGAGAAGGCGCCGGGCTTCAGCGGCTTGAAGAAGTTGCCGCACAGAATACCGCCACTGATTTCGGTGCCGCCGGAGTAGTTCAGGATGGGCTTTTCTCCGTTCAGCACGTTCGTAAAGAGCCACCGCCACGACTCCGGATCCCACGGGCTGCCGGTGGAGCCGACGGCGCGCAGCCCGGACACGTCGTAGCGGCTGATAGGGGCGGTGCCGTGGGCCTTCAGCGCGCGGATGAGGGTGGGAGAGACGCCGAGGTGCGTGACCTGATGGCGCTCCACGAGGTCCCAGAGCCGCCCGGCGTCCGGATAGTCGGGGGCGCCATCATAGAAGACCATCGTGGCGCCGATGCACAGCGTCCCAAAGACGAGCCACGGCCCCATCATCCAGCCCATGTCGCTCATCCAGTACATACACTCGCCGGGCTTCAGGTCCATGCTGTGGTACATGTCCTGCGCGCCCTTTACCGGAAACCCGCAGTGCGTATGCACCGCGCCCTTCGGCCGGCCGGTGGTGCCGCTGGTGTAGATGATCATCACCGTATCCTCAGCGGCCGTGCGCTCCGTCTCGGCGGAGGTGCCATGGCCGGCCATCACGTCGCGCCACCACCGGTCGCGGCCGGCCTCCATGGAGACGTCCAGGTCCTGGTACTGGTGTACGATCACATGCGCCACGGTGGGGCACCGGGTCAGGGCTGCATCCATCGTGTCTTTCATCCGGATGGGCTTGCCCCGCCGCGCAAAGCCGTCGGCAGTGAACACGGCCTTGGCTTTGCCGCCCCGCAGGCGGGTGGCCACTGCTTCCGGGCCGTAGCCGCTAAAGAGGGGCAGGATCACGCCGCCAATCTTCGCGATCGCCAGAAAGGCGATGCAGATCTCGGGTGTCATGGGCATGTACAGCCCGATCGCGTCGCCTCTGCCCAGCCCGAGGGCGCGCAGCGCATTGGCGCAGCGGTTTACCTCGGTGTACAGCTCGGCGTAGGTGAGTGTGCGCGCCGTTCCGTCCTCCGCTTCCCACCGGAGGGCATCCTGCGTGCGGCGCTCCGTGTCCTGCCACTTATCGAGGCAGTTGTGGACGATGTTCATCTCGCCGCCCACACACCAGGAGGTAAACGGCACGCCCTTCGACTGATCGAGGATCTGGTCGTACTCACGGTAGAACGCAATGCCAAGGTCGTCGAGGGCCGCCTCCCAGAACCACCCGACGTCATCCGTTGCGCGTTGCATCAGAGCATCGTACGATCCAATGCCATGCCGGTCCATAAAGCGCTGGAGATTACTCTCCGCGATCCAGTCGGCGCGGGGCTCCCACACCGTCTCCTGGTGGAAGGGGAAGCCCTCGGGCGTCGTGTCGGAAGCGGTTTCAGTAGCCATAAGAAAAAAGGTACGTCGGCAAGAAGAGGGACGGTGCCATGATAGGCGATGCAAGGGGAAAGGTGCAAGCCGGGTGCCGGGCGCCATGGTGCGCCTGCGCCGGGAGGGCAAAGAACCCCTTGCCCGACGCAGTCGTTCACTGCGCCGTACGATGCCGGTTATCGCGGTTGACGGATGATCAGCCCGTCTTTCTTTTCGCCTCTATTGATCTTGTATACTCATGGGTGCCTTTTCTCGTTATGCTTCAGCGGTAGCGTTGGCTGTTTTTCTGCTTGTTGCCTCCCACTCCCAGGCCGTGGCGCAGGAGCGTGCGTCCGAGTTGCCCCGGCTCAGCCCCAGCGCCTCGGTTGCGCAGATGATCGGCATCACGGAGGTGACCGTCACCTACGGCCGCCCGAGTGTGCGTGGCCGTGAGGTGTTCGGCGAGCTGGTGCCGTTCGACCGGGTGTGGCGCACGGGTGCGGATGAAGCCACCGTCATTCAGTTTTCGGACCCCGTGACCATCGGCGGGGCAGAGATTGACCCGGGCGCGTATGCCCTGTTCACAGTTCCCGGAGCGGAGGAGTGGACGGTGATTTTGAACGATGAGCCCAACCAGTGGGGCGCATACAACTACGAGGCCGACCGCAACGTGCACACCTTCACGGTGACGCCGGAAGCCGCGCCGTTCCGCGAGCGCATGACCTTCACCTTCGACGCTGTTACCTCCAGCGAAGCCACGCTTGCGCTACGCTGGGACGAGCTGCGCGTCCCCATCCCGCTGGCTGTTAACACAGAGGCGTTGGTCGTAGCCCAAGCCGAGGAGCAAATTGCGGCCTCCTCCTCATGGCAAGAGCCGCTGCAGTTTGCGGCCTACGCTCTGCAAAACGAGGTGCTGCTGAGCGAGGCCTTGCAATGGGCCCAGCAGTCGATTGAGCGGCAGGAGAACTTCAACAATCTGTACGTGATGGCCCGCGTGCATGCCGCCCTGGGCCAGTACAACAGGGCGATGGTTACGGGCGAGCAGGCGCTGGCGCTGGCAGAGGACGCTGAGGACACACCGGTTACGCTGGACCGACTGCGCGGAGACATGGAGCGCTGGAGTGCGCAACAGTAAAGCCGGGGTTGTACGGCAGTGCGGGCGGCCGCCAAAACCCGTTGCTGGGTTACCGCCCCACGTCGGCATCGCCCAGCTTTATTGAGTCCAGAATCTTGAGATAGCTGACGTACCGGGCTTCAGGGATGCGGCCGGCGTCCGCGGCGTCCCGCACCGCGCAGTCGGGCTCGTGGTCGTGCGTGCAGTTGGGGAAGCGGCAGTCATGGATGTAGGGTTGAAACTCCCGAAAGTAGTGCGCCAGCTCCCAGGCCTCCATCTCCACCACACCAAACTCCCGGATGCCCGGGGTATCCACAACGGTGCCGCCAGACGAAAGCTCGTACCGGGCGGCGTAGGTGGTGGTATGCCGGCCCTTCTGGTTTTTCTCACTGACCGCCCCGGTACGCAGGTCGAGCCCGGGCTCCAGCGCGTTGAGCAGTGTCGTCTTGCCCACCCCCGACGGCCCCGTCACCACGCTTACGCGGTCGGCCAGGTGGGCGGCCAGGGCGTCCAGGCCACGGTTCTGCTCGGCGCTGGTAAACATCAGCGCGTACCCCATCGCGCCGTAAATCGCCGCTATGTTCTCGATACGCTCCTCATCCTCTGGGCGCAGCAGGTCCATCTTGTTGAGAATAATCCCGGCGTCCAGCTCGTAGCGTTCGCACATGACGAGCACGCGGTCGATAAAGCCGAGGGTGGGCGTGGGCAGGCGCACCGACTGCACGATCCACACAAAGTCGATGTTGGCGGCAATAATCTGCGCCATGCCCACGCGGCGCCCGGCCGCGCGCCGGCAGAGCATCGTCTCGCGCGGATGTACCTCTTCGATCACGCCCGTGCCGTCCTTCAGATGCTGGATCGTGACGTGGTCGCCCACGGCCACGGGATTGGTGAGTGCGGCATCCTCCATCTCCAGGCGAAATTTGCCGCGGATGGTGGAGGCGATCACGTCGTCCTCCACTTGCACCTCGTACCAACTGCCGGTGGAGCGTATCACCACGCCTTCGCTGTAGTCGCCAGCGGTATCCATGGTCGACCCATCGTCCGCAGCTCCCTCCGTGGCAGCTCCCTCCGTGGCAGCTCCC
>JAAAOI010000249.1 GCA_009908945.1 Bacteroidota bacterium | reverse complement strand
TGTTAGCCCCGTTGACGTGCTCTACCCCATCCCAGATCGAGTTCAGCTGCGACGAGGTGCCGTCGTTGAGCGCGTAGGCATCGCCGTACGTGTAGGAGACATCAACCGACAGGGCGTTGGGCCCATCCAGGAGCTGCTCAAACGTGTTGCGCAAGCGGGCGGATACGTCGTAGGAGTAGCCTTGGCTCGTGTTGCCGACGCGGTGGATGTTGGCGTAGCGCCCGTCGATGAACTGATCGCGGGAGAAGTCGCCGATGGCGTCGTTGTCGTAGTCCTCCTCAATCCAGATGGGCCGGTTGTCCGGGCCATCCAGTGTGCCATTGGCCGGCAGCAGGTTCACGTTCGTGACGTTGATGTTCTGGAGCGTGTTCGAGTACTGCCCTTCCAGCGAGCCGACCCATCCGCCGGGCAGGCGCTGGTCGATGCCCAGGCTGGTGCGCAGGAAGCGCGGCAGCTTGTAGTCTTCCTCGAACATCTCCAAGCGGCCGGCCGGAATGAGCGAGGACGGATCACGGCCCTGCGTGTCCTCCACCGTGAGGCCGTTGTTGGGATCGGGGCGGAACTCGAACGGCCCGAAATCCCCTACTTGGCCGCTGTTGGTGCCATTGTTGAGGTACATCCCTCCGGGCCACACAAAGGGCTGCCGGCTGGTAAACACGCCCACGCCGCCGCGCAGCTGTGTGGTCTGATCGCCAAAGGCGTCATAGTTGAAGCCGAGGCGCGGCGCCCAGTGCGGCGTAGCATCCGGCACGCGGCCTGGCCCCGCCCCATTCATGCGATAAAACTGCTCAATGGCCGGAATCGTCGTGGTGCGCGGATCGATGTCCGGGTCGTCGGGGACGAGGGGGTCTGCCGGGTTGGCGAAGCGGGGGTCATCGAGCAGCTTCGGGATATCCACCCGGATGCCGGCAGTGAGGTTCAAGCGATCGTTTACTCGCCATTCGTCCTGCACATAAAAGCCCAGCGTGAGCGCGTTGAAGGCGCCCACGGCCCCTGTGTTGTCGCCAATCACCTCCTCAAACCCCGGCGTGTTCGGATCGTCATCCACCAGCGAGAAGGCGCGCAGGACAAACACGTCAGCCGGCTCGGGATTGGGGCCGAAGGGAGCACAGTCGCTGACCCTGCTCGGGTCGTCGAGGGCGGCACAGGCCGACTGCTTGAAGTCGTCGACGCTGTCGTAGAAGTACCACCCGTAGTTAAAGGGGACGAACCGGTTTGCGATGTCGTAAAACTCGTTGTGCGTGCCCAGCGTGATCGTGTGATCGCCGACGTAGACGTCGAAGTCGTTCGTCAGTGTGAAGATCTCCTGCTTCAAGAAGTTAACCGTAGAGAAGGGCTCCCCACCAAACAGAATGTCGGCAGGTCCGTCGGCGATATCGACGGTCGGAAAGGGCCGGCCCAGGTTCGTGTCGCGGTCGTCCTCCACGTTCTTGTAGCTCAGAATCAGCTTATTGGCAAACCGGCTGCCAAACGTGCTGTTAAGCTCCACGGCGCCAATCTGGGTGGTATTCGGAAACACCTCGTTGCGGCCGCCGAAGCTGAGCTCCCGCCGGGTGCTACGAAAGGCGTCCACGTTGTCGGAAGAGGCATAGCTGTACCGCGCGCTCATGCGATGATTGGAACTGATGTTCCAGTCGATCTTGCCGAGCACCTTGTCGCTGTCCAACAGCCCGTTCTTCGTGCCGAAGTCGCCCGGGTTAAACCCGAATGCTTCATCGAGAAAGGTGACGAAGTCGCCGACGGCCGCGTCGTTGTTGAGGGTGGCACCCTCAAAGGTGTTGAAGCCTACGAATGGCTGCGGCGTCTGCTGCCGCAGAATGTCGACGTTGGCAAAGAAGAAGAGCTTGTTTTTGACGATAGGCCCGCCGATGCGCCCGACGTACCGGTTATTGCCGAAGTCGGGAAAGGCGTCGCCGCTGGAGAGGTCGCCGGCCAGCGCTTCGCCGCGCCGCTCGTAGGCAAACGACCCTTCGAACTGGTTCGTCCCGCTGCGGGTGATGGCGTTGATGGCGCCGCCACCAAAAAAGCTCTGGCTTACGTCAAACGGTGAGATTTCGATCTGAAACTGCTCGATGGCATCGATGCTGATGGGCGTGGCGCCCGTCTGGCCCCCATCGGTGCCCTGCGCCGACAGGCCAAACACGTCATTGCTGATCGCGCCGTCGATGAAAACCGAGTTGTACCGGTTATTTTGGCCGGCGATCGAGATGGAGGAGCCGTCGTCATCGTTATTGCCTACGATGGCTTGCGGCGTGAGGCGCGCGAAGTCCGCAATCTCGCGGCTTACCGTCGGCGCCCGGTCAATGTCCTCCTCGGTGATGCTGTTGGCGATGCCTGTACGCTCGCGGCTGAAGATAGCGGCGCGGTCGGCAATGACTTCCACCTCCTCCATCTCTGCCGTGGCCGTCGTAACCTCAAAGTTGAGCGTACGCGTTTCGCCCAGGCCCAGCTGGAGCCCTGTCTCGCGGACCGACTGGTAACCGACAAACGAGGCGGTTACTTCGTACGGACCGCCCACGCGCACGTTGGGCAGGGTGTACCGGCCCTCCACGTTGGTGCTCGTGCCATATTGCGAACCCGACGGCTGGTGGATGGCTACCACGTTGGCGCCGGGCAGCGGCTCGCCGTTCTCGTCCACCACTTCACCGCGGATGGTGGCGGTCGTCACGCCTTGGGCAAAGGCACTGGGGGCTGCGGCGCCCATAAACAAAATACCCAGCAGTAAGAGCAGGAAGGAAATTGTAGCGCTTCTGTTCATCGGCGTAGCGGCTGTTAATCAATAAGAGTGCGGAGGACGTCAACGAAAGCGCCCGCCGGTGGCTCGTGGAGGAGGCGCCTCATGTGCTGCAACCGCTGTAGTATACCACACACAGCGAAAAATGCGTACTGGAAAACGATACATAACGATCGCTTAATTTTGACTTTAGGGTAACGCTTGCAGAGTGTTCATCAGCCCAGTAAAGCCTCAAGAGTCCGCCGGACGGGCACGTCTCGGGGCGACGTTCGAGAACCGACTGGCGGAGCACACCGCTTCCTGCGGCCCGACGCCCTGGGCGAAGGCTTTCACTTCGACCGGACCCTCACGCCGATGGGGCACCGGGGCCTCAAAGCGATGTCAGTGAACGTAAGCGATGGGCAAGCCCTGAACGCCCGGCCGCACTGTACGCCCTCGATACCGAGCCGCGATGACGCAATGGCGCAATCTATAACGGCTATCTTTTGTGCTAAACACCACATTTTTGACAGCTGGGCATCGCATCGAGGCCGGATAAGGCCCCTGTCCTGAATCAGGCTGTCGAGGTGTCCCGTCCACGCATGGCTTCGGAGGAAGCGGTAGTGCGAATTCAGGAGGCTGCCTCAAGTTGGGCCGCCCAGCGCGCCTCTGCCAGAAACGCAGTCAGTGCCGGGGATTCGTTATCCGCGCGCCACACCATGCTGAGCGTCGGCGTGGGGGTCGCATCGCGGAGCGGCACGAAGACGACCTCTTCCGTGCTGAGGCCGCGCCGGACCGATCCGGGCGCAAACGCCACCCCGAGCCCGGCCGACACGAGGCCGAGGATCACGAAGATCCGGTTGGCTTGCTGCCCAATTTTCGGGCTGAAGCCGGCCCGCTGGCACAATCCGATGAGCGCATCGAAAAGCTCCGGCTCAAACGCCCGTTCGAAGATGATGAACGGGTCCTCGGCCAGGTCGATCAGATCGATAGCCTCCGCCTCCGCCAGGCGATGCTCGGCGGGGAGCGCGATCATCACGGCCTCGCGGTCTACCGGCTCGCTCCTGATCGCCGCGCCGTCTGGGCCGCGGCCAGCAAACGCTACGTCGAGGGTGCCGTCCTGCAGCGCCGTGCGCTGGGCATCGGTTCGCATCTCGCGCAGGACGAGGTCCACGTCGGGCGCCGTCGCGCGAAACGCCCGCAGAATGCGCGGCAGCACGCCGTAGATGGCTGGCCCCACGAAGCCGACGACGAGCCGCCCAACCTCGCCCCGTGCGGCCCTGCGGGCGGTGCGCTGTGCCTGCTCCGCGTGCTCAAGGGTCTGCCGCGCCTCGGGGACAAACGCCCGACCGGCTGCCGTCAGCTTCACGGCGCGGCGGCTGCGGTCGAAGAGCCTCACGCCCAGCGTCTCCTCCAACTGCTGGATCTGGCGGCTCAGCGCCGACTGGGTGACGTGGACGTGCTCGGCCGCCTGCCGGAAGTTGAGCGTCTCGGCCACGGTTAGGAAGGCGCGGAGGTGACGAAATTCCATAAACGCAGCCTCTGATGCGTAAAACGCATCATTTCGATCAAAAGAATGCATGTAACTGATCATAAGATGCAGCGTGCGATGACCAAACGCCACTCTCATATTCTATCTCAAGTGGCTATGCCACTAACCATTCAGGATCGCCTTGCCATCCACGAACTCTGCGCCCGCTACTACCTCACCACCGATGAAGCCGACGTAGACGGTTTCATGGACTGCTGGGCCGACCACGACGACATCCGCTTCGAGAGCGTCTTCGGCACGTACGAGGGCCGCGCTGCCATCCGCGACTTCGAGGACGGACACGTACACCGCGGCATGGCCGTCGGGAAACGGCACCTCCTCAGCAACGTCGTCGTCCGTCCCGGCGAGGACGCGGACACCGCCTTCGTCACGAGCTACATGACCGTGATGGATGTGGTCAACATCCCGCACGTCGTGGCGACGGCCATCTACCGCGACAGCCAGGTGGTGCGCACCGACGACGGCTGGAAGTTCGTCTATCGTCACATGGACGTGGACCCTGGCTTCCAGAAGCTGATGGACGCCCAAGACACCCAAGACGCGGAGCAGCCGGCCTGACACGGCGCTCCAATACCGCCGTGTTCAGATGATCAGGTCGAGGCTCTTTCGGACGTGCGCTCGTCGCGTGCCCGGTCCGAGGCGCAGACACGTCCCGCGTCGAACGGTCGAACGTCTTAGCGCATGATCCACAGCGGGATGCGATGGACGATGCTGTCCAGGACCCAGATCTGTTGAAACGGACACGGCATGAAACGTGGCCGGCTCCTGTCCAGGCGCTCCTGAGAGCGCTGACCCAGAAGGCAGTACGTGCAGTACGTCTAGGAGAAACAAATCCGAACTCCCAAATACATGAAAATGAAGAACCTATTTTTTGCCTCAATTCTCTTGTTTCTATTTTCCACACAACCCACTTCGGCACAAGACGCAGTGCCGGATCGCACCCTTTCGATTGAAGTCAACCCGTTGGCGTATGCGTTCACGGGCTGGAGTGTTGGGGGTACCTATCACCCCGCCAACCTGAACCGGTGGGTATTCAACGCAGGGGCGTACGGGTTTCAACTGCCTGACGTGTTTGTGGAGCAGATACCGGGGAATGAGGACGAAGGCTTCGAATTGGAAATCAGCCCAGCGGCGACCATCGGTGCGGATTTCTACCCCTGGAGTCGCAACCGGTCAGGTTTCGCATTTGGGGTGTCGACGGTGGTCGCAGGCTTTGAGGTGACCAACGAAAACGAGCCGGGGGAAGCGAATTACACAAGTCTCTATGTTGTACCCCGTGCAAGTTACACGTGGTTTGTGTTCAGGGGGCTTTATGTGATGCCTTGGGTGGGGCTCGAATTCCACAACAAGATAGGTGGCGACACCCAAGTAGGCGCGCTCGACTTTGAGCCGATGACGACCCAATTCTCGCCCAATATTTCGATCGGATATTACTTCAATTAGCACAGGGAGCCGGTCCTGTTTCTGGTAAAACGGCACACGCCTATGTTCACCATCGAAGCCACGACCGCCATCGACGCGCCGCCCGAGGGGGTCTGGGCTGTGCTCACCGACGCTGGCGGCTATGCCGACTGGCGTTCGATGCTCCACGTGGTCGAGAGCACGTTCGGCCCAGACGCGCGGCCCACACTGCGGCTGGAGCTGCCAGGCGGCCCATCGTACGCATTCCGCCCGACGGTCATGGCGTTCGAGCCGCCGCGCCGCCTCACCTGGCGCGCCGTTACGGGCGTCCGTGGGCTGTTCGACGACACGCACACGTTCGCACTGACACCGCTCGGCGCGGACCGCACCCGGCTCGTGAACCGCGAGGTGTACAGCGGACTGCTCACGCCCACCATGCGACGGCTGCCGATGCTGCGCGATGCGCAGCCTAACTTCGACGCGATGAACGCGGAAATCAAAGCCTAGGCGGAGCGTCTAAACCTCGATGCTACCGGTTAACACCTCCGCTCGCTTCTCACCAGAAGATCAGATTCGGCCAACTCGTGAGCAACTGCCAGATTCTTATGTGCAAGGCAGCACCGTGTAGCTGCCGAAAGATTACATCTATTCAGGCACCAAGCGAATGTCTCTTTAGGTCGAAAGGATTATGGCGGACCGGCGGTCGTCGTTTGTAGGTCGCCAGCCTTCCAGCTTTCACGACGCATGGGAAGCAAATGGAACGCTGCGAGACGTAACATAAACGGCTGACGCAGTGGTAGCTGACGTACGAGCCGAAATCGACTCAGCGGTTCGCACCCCCGATCATCTCACGTTCCATAGGCTCACGGCACGGGAGCGCTCCATGGCAAGCGGGGCGGAGCATAAATTTGCCTCCACTACAGCGCTTATTGCAACCTTCGCCTACTGCTTAGCTTCGTCACACCTGCCGCCCCCACCCGGTTCAACTCGCAATGTGCCGGTGAGCGAGTTGCGCAGCCGAACCGAACATGCAGGGTCGGGGCTCACCTCTGGCCCTCGTGTTCGTGGCGCTGCAGGTCGAACACGCTCCCCCGCAGCTCGCGACTCTCGCGGGCTGATGCCTCTATTGGTCTCGGCCGTACGCATGAACGTGAACAGCAACAATATTCTGTGGGTGGACTGCACGGCGGCGGCAAGCGTCGGCGCACTCGTCCTGGCGCTGAGTCCGTGGCTGAGCAGCCTCTACGGACTGCCCCTCCCGTTTCTCTGGTTTTTGGGAGCGATCAACCTGACGTACGGATGCTATTCGTTCTCGCTCGCTGCCCGGCCGCACAGGGGGCTGCGCAGCCTGCACGTCTTGATCGTCGGTAACGGATTATGGGCCATCCTCTGCCTGGCCTTTGCCTCATTATTTTGGACCACGGCCACCGCGTTTGGCATTGCCAGCTTGTTGGCCGAGGCGATCGTGGTGGGCACGCTTGCCCGGCTGGAGTGGCAATGGCGCGATGCGCTCGTCACCGCGAGGGAGCCGCCCCACCCCCACTAACTGCCTGATGGCCAGAAGCATTCGCTACGCTCACGAGCCCCACCCAAACAAAAAAGCCGACCAACCCACAAAGGGCCGGCCGGCTCAGAACGTTAGCGCAAAGGCGACAAAGGCTACGATGTAACCGCCTCGCGTTTGCCTTCTGGAATGGGGGCCAGTTCGAACCGTACGCCTTGATCGCCAGGGTACGGCGTGTGGTGGTCATGCTGGTTGGTCCAGATCTCCTCGGGAATACCTTCAGGGAAGGCCGCGCAGGTTTGGTTGTCTGCCGTGCGGTCGAGATGGGCGCACGCCGTGCACATGGGCTGAATCGTGTTTGTCATAGCATCCACCTCCACAGCGGAATACGTGAGAGATATTGGGTGTCTTTTCTTTGCTTTCTTCAGTGAGGTGAACCGCAGCACAAGACCAGAGATCCGCAGCGAGCGTGATTTAGAAGCGGTCTAAATCAACACGGCTACTGCCCAAGAGCAGTAACACGAACGGCACAATTTATACTGAACTTCACGCAATCCCCCTGGCCTGAGGCAGCCTGGCTCCCTAATTTAAATCCAGTTTAAATAAGATCTGCATCGATGTGTGGTATGGTATCTATGTGTACGTTGCAAGCTTTCGTAAAAGCAGCCCCCGAGGGGTTTCGCCTGTGCGAGCGAGCGGGTCAGGCTCAGTACAAGTACTTTGTTGAGGGGAAAGGCTGCGTGCTGGGCGTCCTGTTCGAGACATCGACCCACCTCTGTTTTGAGTGGCTCACGGAAGATGGTGCAGCCGTCGCGTACCCGGCGGCTATCCGCTATAAGGCTTGGCCGCGCCACGAGTTTAGGCGCTGGCTTGCGCTGGGCATCTGGGAGGTTACCGGCGAAGGGCCCTGTTCGCATGAGCTCGAGCCTACCCTGGTGTAAGCGCCCCCGTACCTGGCGGGATCTGTAGCAGCGCCCTCTCGCTTTTCCCAGCGGCTGGGCGTTTTTTGGTCGGCACCGGTCCAAAGAACACCGCGTCCAACCTTAACATCTTGCTAACACCCCGGGCGGTTATGCAGGGCGCGAAAGGCCACGGTCTTTTTTATCATGGATGCCTGAGCTTGACGCTCCTCGGTCGCTTCTCTCATCTCCCGTTGGGTATCTATGCCCCCACGCGCCCTCCTCCCGCTGCTGCTTTGCCTTGCGCTTGGCCTGCTTTCCCCGCCCCTTCACGCCCAAGACTACCGCGCACAGCCGGAGATCATCGGAGCCGGCGCCGGTAATGCCACAATCGTGGGGTACGTCTTCGAGGATGTAGAGCATACGGGCACGTTTGATGAAGGCGATACCGGCGTCGAAGGGGTGCTCGTGACCAACGGGCGCGACTGGGTGCGCACGGATGCGGACGGCGCCTACGAAATCGCAGTCCGCGACGACATGGACCTCTCCATCGTGCAACCGGCGGGATGGCGCGTGCCTACCGATGCGCGGATGGTGCCCCAGTTCTTCTACATCCACAAGGAGGGCGGCACCGGCGATGACCTGCGCTTCGGCGGTCTCCCGGACACAGGCCCGGCGCCCGCGCAGGTCAACTTCCCCCTGACGCGCGATGGCGCGGCCGGCGAAGCCTTCACCTGCGCCATCCTGGGCGACGTGCAGACCTATTCGAACGAGCAGATTGGCTACTTTCGCGATGGCGTCGGGGCAGACCTCCGCGATGCTGGGCTTACGGCAAGCGATTGCGTCATCCCCATCGGCGATGTCGTAGGCGACGACCTCGCCTTGCTGGATCGCCTCCTGGAGATCGTGGCGGTTGCCGGGGCGCCGCAGTGGCCCGTGATCGGGAATCACGACATTGACTTCGACGCCACCGCAAACGCCGACAAGGGCGATAGCTGGCGCCGGATCGTCGGGCCCACGTACTACGCCTTCGAGCAAGGCCATGTGCTCTTCGTCATGCTCGATAACGTGGTCTATCCCTGCGGCGCGGCGGATGTCGCGCACGGGCGGACCCACTGCGATGGCGATCGGCCCTCATACAACGGGCGCCTCACGGAGACGCAGCTGGCGTGG
>JAAAOI010000258.1 GCA_009908945.1 Bacteroidota bacterium | reverse complement strand
CCTCGGCCGATGAGGCAGCTACAGAACAACAGCAGGAGGAGTACGCAAAACGGCCGGGACATCTCGGGCACAGCACTGAGGGGGTGGAGCAGTAATCGAATGCGAGAGGCTCTAACGACGCGTTTCCGGCGAGGTTACAGGCAGGTTTTTTTGCTGAATCACAGGTTATGCTTGAATCATCGCCCCGTTCACCGTAGGCTACAGTGGTTGCACGGCAAAACGTCTGCTGATGCTGCTGTAGTGCCTCCGTGCCCGCAGGGCCAACCCGAACGACCGATGGCTACACGTACACATGTTTACGACAGTGAAGCGGCCCTCCGCATCATGCGTCAGCGTGCGGCGCGGGTAACCGCCTGGGGCGCCGGTATGGTGACGCTGTCGGGAGCACTGCTCGCGCTCGGGGCGTTCGATATCCTCTCACAGCCGCTGGTGCTCATGCTACTGGCCCTCGGTTGGTTGCTCACGGGCGGATGGATTGGGCGCCGCCTGCATGCGCTCCGCCGCATCGTGTGGTACCTCCGCATAAGCCCCACGGAGGTCACGGGCAGTGACTACGTCCGGCAGTCCACCACCATTCCGTGGCGTGCCGTGGCCTATGTTAACGTAGCGGATGACATGCTTACCATCGTGGGCCCGGGGCTTTCGGTGATTCAGGTGCCGCCCCTTTTTGTGGGGTACGACCGCCTGGTGCGACAGGTCATCGACCACGCCATGAAGCACCAGATGCGGGTCTACATTGACGGCATCCCGCTGGACCAGGCGCCGCTGGATGCGCTTGCCGCCCTGCTCGATACTTCGCCGTCGGCAGGCGATGACGCTTAACGTGCAACGACTCTCAATGTGACGCACGCTTTCTCATGGCCGTCATTTTCGTGTTTTTGGATGGCATCGGGCTTGGGCCCTCCGGCCCGCAGAATCCGCTGGACGCCCCCTGGCCCGCCCTGCAGCGCCTGGCGGACGGGCAGCGATGGACCGATGCCCTACAGCCCCGCTTCGACGACCGCATGACCGTCACTGCTGTGGATGCCACCCTGGGCGTGCCGGGCCTTCCCCAGAGTGGGACGGGCCAGGCAGCCCTCTTCTCGGGCACGAATGGCCCGAAACTGGCAGGCCGGCATTACGGCCCGTATCCGCATTCACAAACCCGCGATGCGCTACGCCAGCACAACCTGTTCGCGCGGATTCAGCGGCTGGACGTCCCGTTTGCCGAACCGGCGGCGTTTGCCAACGGGTACCCCGACCGCTTTTTTAGCTATGCGGCCCGCCGTAACCGCTGGACCGTCACCACGCGGTGTTGCCTGGACGCTGACGTGCGCATCCGCACTGCGGCTGATGTGCGCACCGGCCAGGCCCTCACGGCCGATCTCACGGGGCACGCCTGGCGCGAAGACTTAGGATTGGACGTCCCCCTACGCACCCCTACAGCGGCCGGGGAGCAGCTGGCCGCCATTGCATCGGACCACGCGTGCACCGTTTTCGAATATTTCCTTACCGACAAGGCTGGGCACGCGCGTGATGCAGAGCGAGCCCAGCGCGTCCTTTGCGAAGTAGATCAGTTTGTAGGTGCCCTCTTAGAGGCCCTTGACCCCACAAACGATTTGCTCGCGCTGTGTAGCGATCATGGCAACCTGGAGGACCTTTCCATCAAAACCCACACGCGCCATCCGGTCCCCCTACTGGCATGGGGCGCTGGTGCCACGAGCTTCGCCGAAGCCGCGGCCATCACCGACGTGACCCCGGCCCTGGTTGCGGCTGTAACGGCTCAGGCCGGATGAGATCGGACGGGGGCGCTCTGTGCTCTGTCATCTTGTATCTTTGGCCAGGGCGTCAATCGCCCGGAGCTCGTCGCTGGAGAGCTCAAACCCGAAGATATTCAGGTTGGCTGCAATGTGGGCCGCGTTGGTGCTCGATGGGATGGGGATGATGTCCTGTTGCACGTTCCACCGGAGGACTACCTGGGCTGGGCTTACGGCGTGCTGCGTTGCGATGTCGTGGAGCACCGGCTCGTGCAGCAACCCCTCCGCAGAGAGCGGCGAGTGGGCCATCGGGATCAGGCCGTGGCGGCGTGTAGCCTCTACCAGTGCGTGATTGGGCCGGTGCGGATGCCGCTCGAACTGATGGATCCGCGGTGGTGTGGCAGCCAGCGCCACAAGCCGGGCAAGCTGCTCCTCGTCGAAGTTGCTGATGCCGAGCGCACGTGTCCACCCACGCTCTACCAGGGCTTCCATGGCCCGCCAGGTCTCCTCCAGCGGCACCTCCGAGGCGAGGATGTCACCATTGCCGTCCGTCGGAAACGTCAGGGCTTGCGCTTCCTCATGCGAGCGGGTCGAGAGGTCGCCCAGGGAGCCCTGATGCGCCCAGGCATCCGGCCAGTGTATCATGTAGCAATCAAACGTGTCGATGCCCAGCGCATCCAAGGACTGCCGGCATGCGGCGAGTACGGCGTCGTAGGCATGGTTGGTGTTCCAGACCTTTCCGATCAGATACAGGTCCTCCCGGCTGGGACTACCGCTTCGCTGCAGAATGTCACCGACCAGCGCCTCGGTACCGTACAGCTCGGCCAGGTCGAGGAGCCGACACCCAGAATCCAGCGCCTGCTCGATGGGGCGCTCCAGATCCACGTAGGTGGTGCCGCCCCGGTAGCGCGAGCACCCAAAGCCGACCGGAGGCAGGGCCTGCGCTTCGCCGAACGCATGGCCGGGCACGGCTCCTGCGGCCCAGGCGCGCGGGGCGGGCGCTGCAACCTCGGATGTGAGGGCTTGAGGCTGCCCCGTGCCAGCCACCGCTTCGATAGCTTCCACGACCTCCACGACATGAGCAGCTCGCCGGCCATTGGCCACCGGGGCCCGCCCGTTGGCGATGGCCTCCGCCATATCGACGATGGGCGTCGCATAGGAAAAGGACTCACCCACCTTGGGCAACGCCAGCGGCTGATACGGGTCGCCCAGCCGCGCGAACTGCAGGTCGCCGCCATCGCCCATCCAGGCCAGGTCACCGGCATTGCGGAGGTACAGCGAGCCCGCGTCGCCATGAAACTCCAGGCTGTTGAAGTGCTGCGTTTGGTGCGGTACGTAGAAGCTGGCCGTGAGCCGGGCCCGCGCCCCACTGGCAAACCGCAGCATGGCGGTGTGGTGATCGGGCGTATCCACAGTGACGCGCTCGCCGTTCTGCTCAAAGTCGGGGTTCAGCCGGGCCCGATGCGCGGCTTCAACTGCCACGACGGGACCCAGCCAGGCGGTGAGCAGCGTAAGGGGGTACACTGCGCCATCCAGCAGCGGCCCGATGCGCAGAAAAGGCTCGGGGTTCGCGTTCCACTCCGGCACGCGGCCGAGATTGGCATCGGCGTATACCATGCGTACCGGCCCGAGCCGGTCCTCGCGCAGGTAGCGCCACGCAAGCTGCTGCGCATCGCCGAAGAGGCTGGCCGCGGGCGCTGCGCCAAGGCGCAACCCTTCCGCGGCGGCCAGGTCCACCAGGGCGTGGGCGTCCCGGGCCGACAGCGCCAACGGCTTTTCGCTGAAGACATGCCGCCCGGCCTTCAGGCAGGCCCGCGTGATTTCGGCGTGCGCGTGGTGAATGGTCAGATTCACGATCAGTGGAGCCGGCGCGTGCGCAAGGAGCGCATCCAGCGAGGCGTACGCCTCTGCGTCATACGCAGCGGCCAGGGCCGCTGCTCGCTCTTCTGCAAGATCCATTGTGGCCGTTAGCCGCACGCCCGGCGCTGCGGCCAGCGCCTCAGCATACGCCTGCGCAATAAAGCCACAGCCTACTATCGCAACATCCATCACGTACATCGGGGGTGGGTGAAAAACACCGAGCGTACGAAAGGGACGCGCACGAGATCGCAGGATCTGCTGCTTCTTTCACAAGCTTCACGTCGCACACGCCACGGGCCGCCGCTACCGCTGGCGCACGCATTTATTCGATGCGGTGCCACACCTCTTCCAACTGCAGATTCTCACCCACACTGCCGCGATGGACCCAGACGGAGTCGCCCTCCAGTTCGACTTCAAAGGTCAACGTTTCGTTGAGTGCCTCCGAGTCAATGTGGTACTCCACAATTTCGGTGTACGTCTCTCCGTCGTACTCGTAACGCCCCCCGCCGGCAAACGGCCCCTCCTCACCCTGACGCCCAAACGCAAAGTGCGACGCCGTCAACAGTTTGACCATGGGCTCTTCCATGGCCATGGATGTATCCGGGGTGGTGTATGTCGCCTCACGCAGTTCCCATGCCCCGGCAAGCGGACTGTCGTTCTCTGCAGGCTGACATCCCACCAGTACCCATGCAACACATATTAGACAAAGCCCAACGACGCGTATCCACATGCTGCACCTCCATTGGCTGTCAATGTAAATTTCGCGTTAATAGAACATAGGAAATCCGCAGCTTGAATGAAAGCGCTTTCAATTACTGGGCATTTGTGCGTCTGCGCAGCTCCGGGCGGTGCCCGTTCACCGCCTGCGCAGGAGCCAGCGGTCGGGATCGATCGTGACGTCCGCCTCCGGGGGTAGCGTCAGGCTGCCGGTGCCCTGATCCATAGCCACCCGCCGCCGTTCTCCATTGACCTCCACCTCAACGGGCACCTCCACCGGCACGCCCGCGGGCTGGTCCCAATGCAAGGTAAGGGTCCCCCCTTCCTGCTCCGTAGACAGGGTCGGCAAGGTGGGCTGGCGTAGGTAGGTCTCAAAAAACCACGAGAGGTCTGCATCGGCGTGTGCATTTGCGACCGTGAGGAAATCATCTGTGGTCACGAATCGGCTTTGTGACCCGTCCGTGGCGGTGCGGTGTGCCTCGTTCGGATAGGCAAAGGACCGGAGGGCATCAAAGAATGCCGCATCGCCCATTATCCAGCGGAGCGTATGCAGCACCCAGGCGCCTTTATAGTAGATGTCGTGGTTGGATGCGCTGCCGGGCCCCGCCCTGAAGTAGATGTCCGCTGTGCTGTGTGGGCTGCGTGGGGCCACCGGCCGCTGGTTGCGCAGCTGCCCGCGATAGCCGGAAAGCTCACTCCGATAGGCCGCCGCTCCACGTGTGGCTTCCGCGTACAACGCCTGCATGTACGTGCCGAAGCCTTCATGAATCCAGAAGTCGCGCCAATCGGCCGCGGCCACCATATTGCCCCACCACTCGTGGCCCAGTTCGTGGTGGTGGATCCAGTCAAACCCGTGCGTCCCATCCAAAAACTCGTCGCCGTAGGCGATGATCGTCTGGTGCTCCATGCCTAAAAAAGGCGTGTGCGCAATGCCATACTTCTCCGCCCGGAAAGGGTAAGGGCCAAGCGTCCGCTCATAGAAGTCGAGATGTTCTTGGGCTTGCTGGAGCAGTTGAGCCGCCTCTGGGGCTCGCTCCGGCAGCGTGTAGAAATACAGCGGCACCGTCGTGCCGCCAATGCTCTCAAATTGATCCTCCAGCACCTCGTAGGGCGCGATGTTGAGGGCGACGTTATACGGCGCGATGGGCTGGCGCGTGACCCAGCGAAAGGTCTGTGTGCCGTCGGCATGGGAGCGTGTGGATTCCAGCACGCCGTTGGAGGCCACCGTCAAGCCATCGGAAACGCGGATGTCCAAGGCCACCGAGTCGGGTTTGTCTGACGGATGGTCCTTGACGGGCCACCAGAGGTCAGCCCCGTTGGTCTGCACCGAGGTTGCAATCCAGGGGGCCCCCTCCGGCGTCTCCGCCCAGGTGAAGCCGCCATCCCACGGGGGATTCGGCGCTTCCCGGGGCGCGCCGCTGTAGTGCACCCGAACCTGTACCGTGTCGCCCGGCTGCTGCATCTGAGGAAAGGCGGCTGCTACCTGGCCGTGGCGCCGCGTATGCGACAGCGGCTGCCACCCGCCGGCTCGCTTCCATTCCACAGCAGCAACCGCAAACGTGGTGTCCAGGTCAAGCACGAACTGATCCAGCGGATGCGTGATGCCCGCGTGGATGTCTGCGTGCCCATCAATCGTTTGTTCGTCAGCGTCAATGGCCAGGGCCAGCGCGTAATGATACACGTTGTACGCGGCTTGCGCGTAGGGCAGCGGTCCCCCGGAGTCCAGAATCGCACGCGGAGGGGCTGCCTCTGGCCCTGGGGTGGACGTACAGGCCCCGGCAAGAAAAACCGCCCCCCCAAGCCCTACCATGGACAAGTACAGCCATGCTGCGTATCGCGCGGTTCGATTCGTCATACGGGAAAGCGTCGGTCCGGGAAATGATTGCGTGGCGTCAGGCGTAACATCTGGCGCACCGGGGCCACGTAGCGAGCCCTGATTATGGCCCCGACTCCCGCTGCTATGTTGTTCGAGTTCTGGTACATGCTCCCTGTGGCCATCCTCATTGCCACCATCGCGATGGGCTCCGGCGTTGAGGGAGCAACGTTCTTTTCTCCGTTCTTTATTCTCGTCCTGGGACTGGATCCTACGACGGCTATCGGTACAGGTCTCGTAACCGAGGTCTTTGGATTTAGCAGCGGCCTGTTTGCATACTACAAGCGGCAACTCATTGACTACCACATGGGGGCGCAGATCCTGGCGGTCAGCGTGCCTGCGGCGCTATTGGGCACTTGGGCGGCCCATTTTATCGCCGATGACGTGCTGAAGGCCATCCTTGGCATGGGGCTGGTGGCGGTTGCGTTCAGCTTCCTGCGATCGCCCGATGAGAGCACAAAGCAGACGCTGGATGCACAGGCCCGGCAACGGCCCGAACGCGCGGAGCGCTGCCTGGTCACCGCTGATGGCGAGCGCATCTGCTACCGCATCTTTAACAAGATCGAAGGCCTACTGGCGGGAGGCGTCGGTGGAACGTTTATCGGGATGCTGTCCACTGGGCTCGGCGAGCTGAACGGCTACCTCTTTCTTCAGCGCTGCCGCATTCCGAGTGGCGTGGCTGTGGCGACCAGCGTGTTCATCGTTGCGGTGACCGCGCTGACCGCCAGCGTAAGCCACGTTGCTCAGTTTGCTCAAGCAGGCCCCGAGACGCTGGCCACGGTGGGCAGCTTGCTATGCTTTACCGTGCCGGGCGTGCTGATTGGCGGGCAGTTGGGCCCTATCGTAGCGCGTCGCATTCCTGATCGGACGCTGGAGTTGGTGATGGGCGGGCTGTTTTTTCTAATCGCGGGGGTCCTGCTCGTGGAGGTTGCATGGGCCTGAGCGTCCAGCGCCTGCCGCATCACAAATCCAGGGCCTCCACCTCGGCCGCATGGCTCATGATGAACCGGTAGCGCGCCGAGGCATCTTTCCCCATCAGGTCGCTGATGAGGTTCTCGGTCTCGGTGCGCTGCGAATCAGGAATGGCAACCTGCTGCAGCCGCCGCCGGTCCGGGTCCAGCGTGGTTTCCTTCAGTGTCTGCGGCATCATCTCGCCGAGCCCCTTGAAGCGCTGCACGTCGATCTTGATGTTCGACCGCTGGCCGCGAAGCTCTTGTGTGATCCGCTCGCGATCGCTGTCATCCAGCGCCCAGTAGGTCTCCTTGCCCGCATCGAGGCGGTACAACGGAGGCTGCGCAAGAAAGACGTGGCCCTCGTCAATCAGCGGCCGCATGTAGCGGTAGAGAAACGTAAGCAGCAGGGTGGCGATGTGGTGGCCGTCCGAATCGGCATCCATCAGCAGGATAATCTTGTGATAGCGCAAGAGGCTCAGGTCGAGGTCCTGCCCCAGCCCGCACCCCAGGGCCTGCACCACGTTCGACAGCTCCTTGTTGGCTTGCACCTTCTTCACCGTCGCCTGCTCCGCGTTCAGCACCTTTCCGCGAAGCGGCAGCACGGCTTGCGAGCGGCGGTCGCGCCCCTGCTTGGCCGAGCCGCCGGCCGAGTCGCCCTCTACGATGAACAGCTCCGAAGCCGCGGGGTCCTTCGACGAGCAGTCGGCGAGTTTGCCCGGCAGGTTGAGCTTGCGGGTGCGGCTGCCCTTCGACCGGGCCGACCGAGCCGCGGCCCGGCTCGCCTGCCGCGCTTTGGCCGCCTGGATGACGCGGGCGGCAATCGCATCGCCGGTGCTGCCGTGGCTGTTCAAGTATTGCTCGAGGTCCAGCCGCACCGCACTCACGATGAGCGAGCGGGCCGCCGGGTTGTTCAGCTTCTCCTTCGTCTGGCCCTGAAACTGCGGGTCGACCAGAAAGAGGTTCACAATGGCTACCAGCCCTTCGCGAATATCCTCCGCGGCGATGTCCAGCCCGCGCGGCAGGAGGTCGTGCGTGTCCATGTAGGCGCGCACCGCGCTGCGCACGGCGTCCCGGAAGCCTTGCTCGTGGGTACCGCCGTCTTTGGTGGGAATGCCGTTGACGAACGACTTGACCGTCTCGGAAGGCGCCTCCGTCCACTGCAGCGCAATCTCAATGCGGGCGTCATCGCGCAGCTCTTCCTGGGCGACCATGAACACGTCGTCGTGGATCGGCCGGGCCTCCCGTTGCTCCACCAGCGCCTCCAGGTACTCGGCGATCCCCCCCTCGTGTTGATACTCAGTACGCTCCCCTTTGGCCTCCTCTCGGAAGATGATCTTCAGGTTGCGGTTGAGGTAGGTCTTGACCTCCAGCTGTTCTTTAATCCACGCGGTATCGAACGTGGTCGTCTCGAAGATATCAGCGTCGGGGCGGAAGAAAATCGTGGTGCCGGTGCCGCGCGTGCTGTTGCTCACTTTTTTGAGCTTGGTAGCGGGCGCACCGCGGGCGAAGCGTTGTTCGTAGGTGTTGCCGTCGCGCCGCACGGTGGCCACCATCTCCGACGACAGGGCGTTGACGACGGAGGCCCCAACGCCGTGCAGCCCTCCGGAGGTGATGTAGTTGGTGTGGTCAAACTTTCCCCCGGCGTGCAGGGTGGTCAGGATGAGCTGCAGCGTCGGCACCTTGCGCTCGGGATGCCTGTCGATAGGAATGCCGCGGCCGTTATCGCTCACCGTGGCGCTCTGCCCATCCTCGTGGATGGTTACGTCGATGGCGGAGGCATGGCCGTTTACCGCTTCATCCACCGCGTTGTCGACGATCTCCCAGAGTAGATGGTGCAGCCCAGGCTTCCCCGTTCCGCCGATATACATGCCGGGGCGGCGGCGGACAGGCTCCAGGCCCTCCAACACTTGGATATCTTTGCCAGTGTACGTGCTTAAGTCAGGCATCCGCTACAAAAGATCTGGTAAGTCAGGCAGGGTGAGATGACCGGTGCAGCTACAGCGGGCGCTCCTCGGGTTCAGGAAACACCTCCGCCAGGTGGCCGCGCTTGATGATGAGCCGTCCCTTGTTGCCCCGGTTGGCCACCTCGAACTTGGTGGTGCGCACGATGTCGCGACGGCCGCGGTTGGTCTCCACCTCCAGCCCGTCGCGGGCGGCATCGGAAAGCGTCGCGCCCAGGAGGCGGTCGCCGTCCTCCAACCGGATGGCAATGACGCCCTTGGCCGGGCCTTTGTACACGGAAA
>JAAAOI010000138.1 GCA_009908945.1 Bacteroidota bacterium | reverse complement strand
TACCCGGGCGGCTCCCCCGAGGAAGTCGAGCAGTCCATCGTCCAGCGCATCGAAGACCGGGTGCAGGGCATTGAGGGCATTGACCGCATTCTCGCAACCGCGTCGGAAAACTTCGGGATCGTAAGCATCGAGCTACAGCGCGGGGCAGATGCGTCGCAGGTACGCGATGAGGTAAAGCAAGAAGTTGACCGCATCACCACGTTTCCGGATGAGGCCGAGGAGCCGACCGTCACGGAGCTCTCCAACCGCCGGCAAGTCCTGCAGGTGGCCGTGTACGGCAACACCAGCGAGCGCACGCTGAAGGAAGCCGCCAAGCGGCTGGAGCGCGAGTTGCAGCGCTACCCGGAGCTCTCCTTGCTGGAGATCACCAGCGTGCGAAACTACGAGATCTCTATCGAGCTCGACCGCGACGCCCTCCGCCGGTACGGCCTCACGCTGGGAGAGGTCGCGGCCCTTGTGCGCCAGAGTAGCCTTGACCTCGCCGGGGGCGAGTTGGAGTCCGACAACGAACAGATCCTCGTGCGCACCGAAGGGCAAAACTACACCGGCGCCGACTTCGAGGAGATCATCATTCGAAGCCGCCCGGACGGGACGCAGCTGCGCCTGGCCGACGTGGCGACGGTCGTGGATGGTTTCGAGGACTCGGAACTGATCACCCGATTTAATGGAGAGCGCGTGGCGCTGGTGCAGGTCTTCCGCACCGGCAACGAGCAGGTGCTGCGGAACGTGGAGGTGGTGAAGGAGCACCTGGATACCAAGTTTCGGCCGTCGCTACCGGCAGGAATTGAGGTAGCCATCTGGCAAAATCAGGCCGAGGACTTGCAGAGCCGGCTGGATCTCCTCATCAAGAACGGCTTGCTGGGGCTGCTGCTGGTTATCTTCACGCTGATGCTCTTCCTGAACCCGCGCCTCGCTTTCTGGACGTCGGTGGGCATCTTTCTGTCGTTCATCGGCACGTTTGGGGTGATGTATCTGCTGGACGTCTCCATCAACCTGATCTCGTTGTTTGGCTTCATCCTCTCGATTGGTATTGTGGTGGATGATGCCATCGTGGTGGGCGAGAACATTTTTGCCGTGCAGGAAAACGGAGCCGATCCCACCGAAGCGGCCATCACCGGTACCAATCGCGTGGCCACGCCCGTTATCTTTGCGGTGCTCACAACGGTGGCGGCGTTCGTGCCCCTCCTCTTTGTGGCCGGCACCTTGGGGAAGTTTCTTGGGGATATCCCCACGATTGTGATTGTGGTGCTGGTCCTCTCGCTGATCGAGGTTCTTTTCATCCTGCCGTATCATCTTTCAGGTGTGAGAAAGAAGAAGACCGGCGAGGATAATGTGGCGATCCGTAAGCTGAAGCAGGTGCAGGCGGTCGTGACCCGCGGATTGCAGCGCTTCACCGACGGCCCGTTGAAGCGTGCCCTTGCCTACAGCACTCGCTCGTACGGGGTTATCCTATGCGGGGCCCTGGCCGTGCTCATTCTGATGGCCGGGTTCATCGGCGGTGGCTACGTGCGTTTTTCCTTCCTGCCGACGATTGAAGGCAAGCTGGTGACTGCCCAGGTGGAAATGCCCGTCGGCGTGACGGCTCAACAGACCGCCGCCGTGACGGCCCGGCTGGAGCGGTCGGGGTTGGAAGCGCTGGAGGCCTTACGATCAGAAGCCGGCGAGGGCCATCCGGAGGTGCTCCGCAACATCTTCTCCAGCGTGGGGCAGCAGCCGCAGGCCAACCAGGGGCCAGCGGCGGCGGGCACGCAACTCATCGCGGCGCGGCTGGCGGAGGTCTCTTTTGAGCTGACGGACCCCGAGGCGCGCGACATCACCGCCGGGGCGTTTGAGCAGCGCTGGCGCGAGGCCACCGGCACCATCCCTGGCGTGCGCTCTCTCACCTTCTCGGCCGACGTGGTCAACCTGGGCGCGCCGGTGGCTGTGGAGCTCTCCTCCGATGACCGCGACGAGCTGGACACGGCCGTCACCGCCGTACAGGACTCCCTGACGCGCTTTTCTGGCGTGTTTGACGTCCGGAACGACCAAGAGCAGGGCAAGCGCGAGATTGAGCTACGCCTGAAGCCCGCTGCCCGCACGCTGGGGCTGTCCCTGCAAGACCTCGCTCAGCAGGTGCGGGGCGCCTTCTTCGGGGCGGAGTCGTACCGGCTGCAGCGCGGCCAAGACGAGGTGCGCGTCTTCGCGCGGCTGCCAAAGGAGGAGCGGCGCACCCCTGACGACCTCCGTGATTACGACATCCGCACCCCAGCCGGCCGCTTTGTACCCCTGTCCGAAGTCGCTGATGCCACCGAGGGCTTCGGCCCCTCGCAGATCAATCGCCGGGGCGGGCGCCGGGTCATCACCATCACCAGCGATGTGGATGAGAGCGTGGTAACCGGGCAGGAGGTCACCTCTGCACTCCGCGCTCGCATCCTGCCCGCCTTGCAGCAGGAGTTGCCTGGCCTCTCGTACAGCTTCGAAGGCGAGCAACGCGAGCAGCAGCAGGCCCTCGGCTCGCTCGTCGTAGGCTTCGCGATTGCCCTGTTTGCCATCTACGGGCTGCTGGCCATTCCCTTTCGCTCGTACATCCAGCCGCTCGTCATCATGAGCGTCATTCCGTTTGGATGGGCGGGGGCGCTCATCGGGCATATGCTGCTGGGCATCCCGGTGGGGCTGCTGAGCATCTTTGGGTTTGTAGGGCTGAGCGGCGTGGTGGTCAACAATTCGCTGGTGTATATCGACTTTGCCAACGAAGAGCGCGCCAGCGGGAAGTCGTGGGTGGATGCCCTCATTGCCGCCGGCCAGTCGCGCTTTCGCCCGATCCTGCTCACGTCGCTGACCACGTTCCTCGGCGTCTTCCCCATCATCATCGAGCAGAGCGTACAGGCGCAGTTCCTGGTGCCACTGGCCGTCAGTCTGGGCCTGGGCATCCTGTTCACACTGCCGGTGGTGATGCTGCTCATTCCGGCCCTGGCGATGCTACAGCGCGACGCGACCGTGTTCGTGCAGGAGCGCCTCCTGGGTAAAGAGGACGTGACCCTCTCCTACGGCGGCTACGCAGCGCCTTCGGGTGATGCCCGCACGTGAGGGGGCCGTTAATCCAGCCGCCGCGAGCCGAAGGGGCGCCGCCGCTGTGAGATCCACCATAGCAGCGCGTACCCGCCCACGGCCACCCCCATCATCCATGCCATACGCCCCAGGCCCTGGAGCGACCGCAGCGCCCCCGGCCCATCGTACAACACCAGCAGGACGACCCCGCCCACACTCAGCAGGAGCAGAACGCCCCAGGCCACAATCAGGGGCCAGGGCGCGTTTCGAAGGTGCAGGGGTTTTCGCATGGGGACGGGGTATCAGCTGAGCGCTCAGGTTACACCAGCGGCGGCCGGCGCGTGTGAAAGTCGGTGGCTTGCTGATAGGCACGGGCCAACTGCAGCGCGGCGGCATCGCCATACAGCTGCCCCACAAACGTGATGCTGCCCGGGCTGCGGCGCGGCGAGGTGCCGCTGGCATCCACCGGATGAAACGCGTTGGGCACGCACACGCACGGATGGCCGGTGAGGTTGGTGACCTGCAGCGTGCCGCCGATGAAGGAAGGCGTTACCAGCACATCGACGTCTGCCATGGTGTCCCGCATGCGCTCCATGAGGAGCGTACGGGCGCGGTTGAGCTGGATGAACTCGACCGCGGGCATGAAGCGCGCCGTACGAAACACGTGGGGCCAGGCGTCGCGCGTCTGCCGGACCATCGTATCAATACCCCCGGAGCGGGTCAGGTCGTCGAACGCGGCGGCGGCTTCGGTCCAGAGCGTCGCCACGATCGGACCCGCCGGCACGTCGTTGGGCAGTGTCATCGGATGTAGCGTTACGCCGAGGTCGCGCAGCACATCGAGCGTTTGGGCATCGGCCGCGGTATTGCCGTACTCGGCTTCGAAGGATTGCTGCAGGTACCCCACGCGCAGCGTCGTGACGTCGGTGCGGGGCGCAAACGGAAAGCCGGCCTCCACGGTGACGGGATCCGCCGGGTCGGCGCCGCGCAGGGCATCATGTACGAGCGCGCAGTCCTCGGCTGCCCGTGCCATCGGGCCGAGCTTGTCCATGCTCCAGGACAGGACCATCGCGCCGTCGCGGCTGACGGTGCCAAAGCTCGGGCGGAAGCCGGTGACGCCGTTGCGGGTGGCGGGCGACACGATGGAGCCGAGCGTCTCCGAGCCAATGGCGAAGCCCACGAGGCCGGCCGCTACAGCCGCCCCCGGCCCGGCCGAGGAGCCGCTGGCGCCCTGGTCCAGGTTCCACGGGTTGTTGGTGCGGGCGTCGAACCAGACATCCCCCCAGGCCAGCGCGCCCAGGCTCAGCTTGGCAATGAGGATGGCCCCCGCCTCGTCCAGCTTCCGCACAGCCGCAGCGGTATGGTCGATCGTCTGCTCGCGGTACGGCTCCGCGCCCCAGGTGGTCGGGTAGCCCTCTACGGCCAGCAAATCTTTAGCGCCCCACGGAATGCCATGCAGCGGCCCCCGATAGCTGCCGTTGGCTAACTCCTCGTCAGCGGCCGCCGCCTGTGCGCGGGCGCGCTCCTCCGTGTAGGTGATGACGGCGTTCAGCTTGCCGTCGTACCGCTTGAGCCGGCGCAGGTAGAGCTCGGTAAGCTCCGTGGCCGTCACCTCCCCGCTGCGCAGCAGCCCGGAAAGCTGCGTGACGGGCAAGTACGCCAGGTCCTCGTCGCTGGCGGGCCGCGTCACCTCCGGCGGGGACCAGTCCAGCGGCCCGTCATCGGGCGGTGGCGCGGGGCCCACCATCTGCGGCTGGAAGCCGAGTGCGGGCGGCACCTCGTTAGGCATCTTTAGGGCGCGGATCGCCTCGAAATCCTCCAGGCGGTCGTTCAGGTCGTCCACCATCATCTCCCGCTCTTCCTCATCAAACGAAAGCCCCGCGACGGCCTCCGCGTGCTTGATGATATCGGTCGTGATGACCGGGTCGTCCGCCTCCTCGGCCACCTGCGCGGCCTCAGCGTAGAGCGCTCCAGGAAAGAGCGTGCCCGAGAGGCCGAGCGAGGAGCAGTACGCCATGAAACGGCGACGATCCAGAAAGGAAGAGGACATACGGTTCGGTGGGGCTGCGTTGGGGAACGGGTCGCCATAACGTACGAATCCTGCCGCCGAGATGCGACCGCCGGAGCTGGCGGAGGTGTCGATGCAGGCGGCCTATTATTAGCCTGCAGCATCCATTGCCGTCGTCCGTTCGTGCCGACGCAGCCGTCGTCCGTTCGTGCCGACGCAGCACGCTGCATCGCTACGGGGCATCGCCCCTTTTTCTCGTTGCGTCCGTCCCGGGCGCAACGCACCCTTAGGGCCGTCCCCGGCCCGGTGGTTTGGTGGGTACAGGTCCTGGACGTCGTCCGCGGGTACGATGCGATAGCCGCGCAGCCCGATTTCCGCAATTGTCTCGTGCTCCTCCACGGTAAAGTAGAGGCCATCGGCGTCGCCGGTGACGGTCTCGCCGGGCGCCAGCGTCCCCGATGCCGGATGCTCGTACTCGTCGGTGCGTGTCCGGACGACCGCACGGAAGCGGTACCGGACGGCGTAGTCGTTCTGGTTGTGGAGCTTGAGCACCACGCCATCTATCGTAGAGCGCTGCTCCGAGTAGTACAGGTACGCGAAAGCCACACCCGCCAGTTCTACCAGCGGCCGCCACGCCCAGGCGCCCGTGGTGCCATCCAGCGTCTCGGTTGTGTCCGCACCGGCTACGGACGGCTGCGCGATCACCGGCACAGCCGCCGTCATCCAGCAGCCCATCCAGAGGAAAAGTAGCAGTCCGTACCGCATGGCAAGAGGCCCTCACCCTAACAACCGCGAAGGAGGCTGACGCTCACGCGACCGATCGGTTCGGACAGGTGGCGGCTACTGCCCCAGCACCTGGCGGCAGTGCGCCACCACGTTATCGACGTTGAAGCCCAGGTGGTCCATCACCTCGGCACCCGGCGCCGAGGCGCCAAACCGGTTCAGGCCCACGATAGCGCCGTGGGGGCCCGTGTAGCGCTCCCAGCCCAGCGGCACGCCCGACTCCACCGCTACGCGAGCGGTGACATCCGGTGGCAGGACCTTCGCTTGGTACGCGTCGGGTTGCGCTTCGAACAGCTCCCACGAGGGCATGCTGACCACACGCACGTTGACGTCGTCGGCCTGTAGCGCCTCGGCAGCCTCTACAGCGAGCCCCACTTCACTACCGGAAGCGATCAGGAGGAGGTCGGGCGTGCCGTCGCTATCGCGCAGGATGTACGCGCCCTTGCTGAGGTCTCCTGTGCTGCCGGCGTGGTCTTGCTCGGGCAGCCCCTGCCGCGTGAGCGAAAGGACCACCGGACCGTCGGTGTGCTCCAGCGCTACCTTCCAGGCCTGGACCGTCTCCGTAGCGTCCGCCGGGCGGATGAACGTGAGGTTGGGGATGGCGCGCAAGGCAGCGTAGTGCTCCACCGGCTGGTGGGTCGGTCCATCTTCGCCCAGCCCGATGGAGTCGTGCGTGCACACATACGTGACGGGCAGCCCCATCAGCGCCGCCAGCCGCAGCGACGGGCGCAGGTAGTCGGTAAAGATGAGGAAGGTGGCACAGAACGGCCGGAGGCCGCCGTGGAGGGCAATCCCGTTACAGATCGCAGCCATGCCATGCTCGCGCACGCCAAAGTTGACGTTGTTGCCGTGGGGCGTGTCGCGCTGGAAATGATCGAAGGCGTCCATCGTGGTCTTGTTGGAGCCAGCCAGGTCAGCCGAGCCGCCGAACAGGTTCTCGACGTTGGGCGCCAGAGCGTTGAGGGCCGCCCCGCTGGCTTTGCGCGTAGCCATCGACGTGCCCGGCTCAAAGGTTGGCAGGTCGGCATCCCATCCCAGCGGCAGGTCGCCCGAGAGCCAGCGCTCCAGTCGCTGCGCCGCCTCCGGGTGATCCTCACCGTAGGCTTCCAGGAGGTCGTTCCAGGCGGCCTGCGCATCGGCCCCTCGGGTGAGGGCCTGCTGTGTGTAGCGATACACCTCATCCGGCACGTGAAACGGCGGATAGTCCCAGCCGAGGGCCTCCCGCGTCTTTTCGACCTCGTCGGCTCCCAGCGGCGCACCATGGGCCGCTGAAGAGTCGGCTTTGTTGGGGCTGCCGTACCCGATGGTGGTGTACGTGACGATCAGCGTGGGCCGATCGGTGGCCTCCTGGCCGGCCGTCACGGCCGCGTCCAGGGCGTCCAGGTCTGTTTCGTCCTCCACCGTCTCTACATGCCAGCCGTAGGCGCGAAAGCGCTGGGCCACGTCCTCGGTGAAGGCAATATCGGTGCGCCCGTCAATGGTGATTTCGTTGGCGTCGTAGAAGAAGATGAGCTTCCCGAGGCCAAGGTGCCCCGCCAGGGAGGCCGCTTCCTGCGAGACGCCCTCCATCAAGTCGCCGTCCGAGCAGATGCCGTAGGTATAGTGGTCGATGATGGGATAGTCCGGCCGGTTAAATTCGGCGGCCAGGCGCTGTTCGGCGATGGCCATACCGACGGCGTTGCCAAAGCCCTGCCCCAGCGGCCCGGTGGTGGTCTCCACGCCGGGCGTCTCGAAGTTTTCCGGATGGCCGGGGGTCTGGCTCCCCCACTGCCGAAAGTTCTTGATCTCCTCCATGGAGAGGTCGTACCCCGTCAGATGCAGCAGCGCGTAGAGGAGCATCGACCCGTGGCCCGCGGAGAGCACGAAGCGATCGCGGTTGGGCCAGTGAGGATCGGCCGGGTTATGCTTCAGGTGGCGGCTCCAGAGCATGTGGGCCAGCGGCGCGGTGCCCATCGGCATGCCCGGGTGGCCACTCTGGGCTTTTTGCACCGCATCCACCGCCAGAAAGCGGATGGTGTTGATGGCGAGGTGATCGAGCTGCGCGTCCTGCGTGGGCGTATCGGTGGCGGGGTCGGCCATTACCGGAGAGGGCTGAAGTGAGCAACAAGCGAGCGGTTGTAGGTGTGCGGCGCAGGGATACCGTTACCCGGCGCCCCCGCGGCGCACGGCCAACATACGGCGCGCCGGCAGCAAGCGTCAACGCCCGGCGTAAAAAACAGGCAAAAAGCCCGGGCTCAGGCATCGCCCAGCCGCTCGGCCACCAGCCTGGTCAGGCAATCGGACGTGCGTGCCTGCCCTGGCACGAAGTAGCCGTCGATGAAGATGGCCGGCACGCCGCTGATGCCGATGTCTTCCAGTGCCTCGTCCCGCGCGGCGCGCATGCGTTCCAGGTAGGCGTCATCCTGCATCCGCTGCGCCAGCGCATCAGGATCCAAGCCAATGGTTTGGCCGATTTGCCGGAGCTGCCCCATCGACAGCCCGCCGCGCTGCTGCTGCTCAAACTGCGCGGCCAGCATTTCCTCAAACAGCCCCTCCTCTTCGGCCACGTACAGCGCCGCGATTTGCGGCACCGAGAACTGCCCAACCACCACCAGCGGCTTGTAGACCACCCGCAGGTCGGCTCCGTGCGCAGCCTTTACGGCTTGCATGGCCTCGTGGCTCGTCTTGCAGTGCGGGCAGTTCGGGTCGAAGAACTCGAGGATGGTGACCGCGGCATCGGCGGGGCCTACCACCGGGTCGGCAGGGTGAACATACGCGTTGGGGTTGTCGAGCGTAGGGGCCTCACCAGCAAAAGCGCAGGCGTTCGCTACCGCCGCCGTGGTGGCCGCCGCTGCCGGCTCCACCGGCTCCAGCGACTGGAAGTAGGTAACGTTCAACCCTACCAGGAGGAGCGTCACCCCGAGCCCGGATGCCAGCCCCGTGAGTTCGCCAGAGCCCGTGGTGCCTTTGGCCCTACCCCCGGCCATCAGCTCTATTCCGTGCAGCACCGCCAGTACGGCTACCAGCGCCGACACGATCAGGCAAAGCGCGCAGTAGGCCTCAAGGACCGAGGCCTGCAGGTAGCTGAGGTAACCGGCGTACACCACGCCGATGCCGACCAGCCCGGTGCGCAGGCGCTTCAACAGGGGTTGCGTGCCGACGTGCGCCACGGCCGCAAACAGGGTAAAGCCCACCACGGCCAGGAAGAAAACCATGCCCCACACGCCGTTGGGAATACCCATCAGCATGCCGGCCGAGCTGCCCGTGACGGCTGCACAGTCGAAGGACGCCTCCACGGCTTCGGACGTGGTGAAGCCCAGGCATCCGCGGTCGAAGCCGCGGTTTTCCTGGATGATAAGATGAACAGCCACCAGCAGCCCAAGCAGTCCTACACCGAAGACGGCGCGATCAAGCCACGGACGATAGGGCCCGATGCGGCCCCCAAACGAGGAGTCAGGCATAGTAAAGGCAGTGGGAGATGAGAAAAGCAGCCATACCGACTGTTGCATAAGCGTAACATCCAGGAAAAGTTCGCGCCGGTGATGGGTACGAGCTCACATACCTACGCCCACACCAATTGCACTTTATGCCCGCATACCCGCTCCTTTCATCCGACGCGGTGGTCCCGACGTACACCCGAATCGCACCGCTGCACGACGTGCACGCGCTGC
>JAAAOI010000146.1 GCA_009908945.1 Bacteroidota bacterium | reverse complement strand
ATCGGTGAGAATTGCCGGATGATTCCAGCAGGTCGTATTCTTACATGTCAGTTACAGGAGCTGTTGGCTGGATAGTGGCAGCCACGGGCCCTCCGGGCGGAGCGAGGCGGATAGCGCGGCATCGCCGCTGGTACTGAGGGGCATGCCCTGCGCGGGGGGCGGGCGGAGAGGTTCTCACCCTCTGTTGCCGTTAGCAGCGGGAGGCGTAGCCGGCTGAGCAGAAGACACTAAGGCCGTCACGGGAATGGCAATGTGGACGGACGTCCCCCGGCCGCGCGAGCTCTGTACGTCCAACGTACCGCCGACGGCCGCGCAGATCTCCTGGCACAAGGCCAGCCCAAGGCCAGCGCCCTGCTGCTCGTTGTAGTCCCGGTCGAACTGGCGGTAGGCGTCAATCTCTTGGATTTGCCGGGGGCTCATGCCGTACCCTTCGTCCGTAACCGTCAGCGTGTATCCGTCCTCCGTGCGGGTGCCGCTGACGTGCACCGGCGTACCGGGCTCAGAAAACTTGAAGGCGTTATCGGCCACCTCATTAACGAGGCATGAAAACAGGCTCTCGCGCATCTGGATGGTGCTGGCGTGGGCAGACACGACGAGGTCATCCGTTCGGGCGTGCTCCACGGCGCGTTCCTGGGCCTCGGCAGGGATGAGAGCGCCAGCCTCGATGGTTTGATTGGGCAGGCCGCCCTTCGCCACCTCCGTGGTTACCTGCGCAAAGGAGGCGTTCCGCTCCACGAGGCGCTTGAGGCGCTCCGTAGCGCTGAGCACCTCTTCCAGCATATCTTCGATCTGGTCGCCGCTGAGCGTTTCCTGCTCGTCTAAGACAAGACTGGTAAAGCCCTCGATGGTAACGAGCGGCGTGCGCAGTTCATGCGGAATGATCTGCGAGACGCTGCGGTGCAGTTCGGCCATCCGGCGCTTCTGTTTTTCCTCGATCTGGTTGAACCGCTCAAGGCGTCCGTCGATAGCGGCAAAGAGCTCAGCAGCCTGAAACGGCTTCGTCAAGTAGTCGTCCGCGCCCTGCGACATGCCCTCGCGCAGGTCTTGTGCGTCGGCCTTAGCTGTTAGAAAGATGAACGGCGTGCCGGCAAGAGCCTCATCCGCCCGTACGGCATCCAGTACCTGCAGGCCGTCCAGGCGCGGCATCATGACATCGCAGAGGATAAGGTCAGGGTGATGGTGGCGGGCCTTCTCCAGGCCATCCATGCCGTCACCAGCTGCGATAGCGGCGTAACCGTGAACGTCAACCAAGTCCACCAGATTTGTGCGAATGCTTGGGTCGTCTTCGATGATCAGGATCGTATGCACGGTGAGGTAAAGCTAAGCAGAGGGCAACGGAGAAAGGCTGGAGGCGAGGCGCGTGGGCGTGTGCTGCTGATCAGGCGGGCTCGGCCGCGGTGGCTTCCTGTTTATGAGGGGGCGTGATGGGCAGGCAGACCGTAAAGGTGGAGCCTTCGCCCGGCGCGCTCTGCACCGAGATCGATCCGCCGTGGCAGTTGATGGCCTCGTTGACGATGGAAAGCCCCAGGCCCGTGCCGCCGATCGCGCCTACGTTTTCGCCGCGATGGAAGGGCTCAAACAGACGCTCCTGGTCTGCTGTGGGAATGCCAATACCCTCATCGGCGATGGTAAACCGGACCGCCTCGTCAGTGCGTTCGCACGTGACGTCCACGGTGGTGCCCGCGTCGGAGTACTTAAGCGCGTTAGAAAGCAGGTTAGAGAGCACGAGGCGCACAAGCTGAGCATCAGCCTCAATCGTACCGACGGTATCGATCCCGTGGGTCGCCATCGTATGCTCCATGCCAATACCCTCGCGTACGTCGCGCAGGAGGTCCTGCAGGAGAGCGTCCAACTGCACGGGCTCGGGACGAAACGGCAGCCGCCCCGATTCAGCCCGACCGTAAAGCAGCACGTCCTCCAGCAGGTCCGTCATCTTGGATACGTTCCCTTGGATGCGGGCGAGGTGGCTGCTTGCCTTTTCGGGCTTCTTCTCCAGGAACAGCTCCGTAAGCTCGGCTGACGACTGAATGGCGGTCAGCGGTGTGCGCAGCTCGTGGGAGGCCATCGACACAAACCGCGACTTCAGCTCGCCCAGTTCGCGCTCTTTGGCCAGTGCCTGCCGCAGGTGCTCAGCGGTTTCTTTCTGGGCGGTAATATCGCGGATGAGCCCCTGCACGCTCATCGTGCCGTCGAGTTGGAGCAGGCTGGCCGAGATCTCCCCCCAGAACGTCGACCCGTCCTTCCGAGCACAGCGTACCTGGAATCGCACGTTGCCCTTGTCGCCGACCTCCTCCAGGGCTTTCCGGGCTGTATCGAGCGCGTTGGGGGGATGGAGTTCTTGAATAGACTTGTTGAGCAATTCCTCACGGGAGAAGCCGAAAAGCACGCTCGTTTCGGCATTTACATCCTGAATAGCCCCTTCCATATTGTGGATGAAAATGGCATCATTGGAGGCCTCAAAGAGGGTGTGGTATTTCCGCTCGCTCTCGCGCAGCTTGCGTTGGGCTTGCCGGTGCTGGGTTACGTCGCGGTAGTGCCAGAGGTGGCCCCGGTAGGTGCCGCCCGAGAAGACAGGGATGAAGTCGCGCTCGTATATGCGTCCATCGTTTCGCTCGACCACATCGCCGCTGACGGGCTCTTTATTGGCGATGCACGTCTCGATGGACGTGATAAACGCGTCCGGGTCACGCATCAGGGCGGCCGCCGCCTGTGTACCAGCCGTACAGTCGGAGCCCACCAGGGCCTCGGCTGGGGCATCGATGTCGAAGAGCGTGCAGAACTGCTGGTTCACGAAGAGGATTTCCCGATTCTCGTTTTCGTAGATGAGCCCGCCATTGAGATGCTGCACGATGGTCGCCAGCCTCGATGTGGTGGCCCGAACCTCTTCCTCCATCGTCTTGCGCACGGTAATATCGGTCGCGATACCGCCCATTCCCGTAGGCTTCCCTTCCTCGTCGTACTGCAAGCGCACGCTGCTGCGCAGCCACCGCACGTCGCCGTCGGGGGGCACGATCCGGTGCTCATAGTCGGCCGCGCCCGTTTCGAAGAGCGTCTCCATGTGGCGCGCGACCTGCTCTTGATCCTCGGGGTGGATGACCTCAAACCAGAGGGCTTTATTTTCGAAGAAGTCGGCTCGTGCGTGCCCGTAGACCCGAGCGGTAGCCTCGTTGTTGTAACGCAGCTTACTTTTGGAGAGGTCGAAGGGGGTGTCGTCGTCAAGCTCGAGTGACCAGACGACATCGTCGAGCGAATGGAGCAGGTTCTGGAAGCGCGTTTCGCTGAGGTCACGGGCTTTCTCGGCGCGGCGCTGCCTAAAGGCGTTGGCAAAAAGGTCGCCCACCACCTGCAGCACTGTGGTAATCCCCGGGTATAGGTCAACGGTTGCGTCGACAATATCGAAGCCAATGAACCCGAAGATCGTCTCGTCCGACGCGATGGGCACCACGAGGAGCGAGGTGATGTCCTGTGCCTCCAGAATCTCTTTCACGGCGGCGGCCGCAGGAGGAAGCGCGGCCACATCAGAAATCTCGATGGGCTCCATCCGCTCGATGTGCCCCATCCACCAGGGAAACATGGCGCAGGGGACATCCTGCAGGTTGGGTTGCTGAGGCTCTATGCCGGGGGCACACCACTCGTGCGTGTTGTCCATGGTGCGGGTGTCGATGGGGCCGGTGCCGCGCACGCGGAAGACGTAGCTCCGGTCAACTCCGATGAACGCCCCCAGGGCTCCGAGGGCGGCCTCGATCTCGTCATCGATGTCTGCAGGGGCGGTGTTTAGAAAGCGCGCCGAAAGCTGTGCGATGAGATGCTCCAGCGCGGTCCGGTATCGCAGTTGGCGTTGTAGCGTGTGTTGCTCTGTTACGTCCTGCGCCGCTGTAAGAATGGCCGCTGCGTCGCCCCCGTTTCTGCGGTTAGCGTACGAGGCCGCCCGGTGGGGCTGGCGTTCGAGCGCCTCGCCCATCATAACCGCCAGGTCGGTAAGCCGATCGATCGCTTCAGGAGCCGGGGTACAGGCTTCAGGCGCCATAACGCCAAGGGCTCCCAGCGCAGTCCCGTTCGCCGTTCGGATGGTCGCCCCGGCGCAGAAGCGAACGTGAGGCGCGTTCGCAACGAGTGGGTGGGCGCACAAGCGAGCGTCCTGCGTAGCGTCTTCAACGATCAGTGGGTCCTCCGTGAGCAGGGCCTCCGTGCTGAAGGGCAAGCCCTGTGCTGCGACGGAGCGGCTCATCCCGATGCAGGCCTCGACCTGCTGATGGTCTGTTCCGCTCAGCGAGATGAACGCCATGGGAGCATCGAAGATATGAGCCGCCATCCGGGCGAACCGGTCAAGCTGCTCCTCCGAGAGCTCGTTCGTGAGTTCAAGCTGTTCTTTCATCAGGGCGGTGCACGTCAGGTCCTGTGCGAGGTGATCCGGCGGTGGCAACGAAGCCGTACCTCTCCACAGCGCCGCACGGGTTCAGGTTGCTAAGCAGCAAGAGGCATCTACCGGTAGGTATCGTCAGGAGAAGGGAGAACTATAAGCTGCAGGAAAGGCGTGCAAACCAGGGGGGGATGGAAGGCTACCGGAAGGCGGACAAGACGATCATGCGGCTGCACAGCAATCACACACAACGGCGCTTGGGCAGAGCAGCGATGATACAGCCCGGGCGCCGGGGCCTGTACGTCCAGCGCGAGCGTACGTCCAGCGCGAGAGGCTGTGGCCGGTTGTTGCTGCGCGCTGCGCAATACGTAAGTGAGTTCCCGAGCGGTGCCTCGTTCCTCGGCTACCGCCGGTGCTCTCCACGTTTGCATCCCACCTTTTCTGCTTAGCTATGAAAACTGTTGGCTCTGTTTTTCTCGTTGTTCTGTTTGTTTTTTCTGCGGCCTGCTCAAGCGTCGTCAACCGAACGGTGGATCGCACCGTGGACCGTGCGGCCGAGCGCACCGGCGAGGTGGTAGGCGAGCGTATCGGCGACGCGGCCGGCGCGATGATCGTGGCGCGGTTCCCCGACGCATGGACGGCGCAATGGACCACCCTCTACACCGGCTATCTGTTTAACGTCGCGTTTCAGGGCGGCACCTACGCTGTAGCCGAGGACGCCTACGCGCCGGGCGAGTACACGCGCTGGCAGATGGTCTCAGATGGTGAGCCCACGGGCGCCTACGTCGAGCGCGCGTTCCTGGATCGCACCGAGGAGGGCAACGAGTGGTGGCACATCACCTACGAAAATGAGGACGGAGAGGCCATTGTGCTGGAAGGGCTCTTCAGCCCAGACCGCGAAGAGCTCGTCCGGCTGCGCGGTAAGTTTCCGGGAGAGGAGGCCAAAGAGATGCCGGTGGAAGAAGGGACGTATGGCTACAGCCGTCCCCGTGCGCTGTCTCCTGAGAGCATTGAAGGCGCTACGGTTGGCACCGCTGCCGTGGCCGTGCCGGCGGGCACGTTCACGGCGCAGCACGTGCGCTACGGCACCCCGGGCGCCACGCTGGAATGGTGGATGGACGAGGGCGTGCCCGGATCGCTCGTCAAGTACCTTCGGCGCGCCGATGATGGGTCGGGCGACGACGACACCCGCGCGACTCCGGCGTCGTGGGTAGCGGAGTTGGTGGCGTACGGCGACGATGCGACAAGCGAGCTGGGGGTGCTGTAGCTGATGCCCGGCGGTGTGGGGCTGATGGGTACGCGCAGAGGGCCTACGGAAGCTATCCGGTATGACGGCTACGCGATGTGACGGCTATTCGGTGTGCGCGCTGAGTGTAGTCTGAAGCTGGTCACGCAGTGCCGGATCGGCGGCGTCCCAGATCGCACGGAGGGTCGCTACCGCCTCGTCGGCCGTCGCTGTGGCGCCAGCCGCTGTGGCCGCCTGCGCCAGGCCCAGCAGCGAGAGCGCTCGCTTCGGCGCCCGGTCCAGCGCATGTTGGTACTGCACCTGCGCTTCCGCCGGACGATCCAGCGCCATTAACAGATCGCCGAACAGCTCGTGGGGCGGCTTCACGGGGAGGGGCGGGCCGTACGTGAGCGGCTGCTCCTCGGCCCGGGCGGTGGCGCGCTCCATCAGCGCGACAGCCGCCGCGGGTCGGTCGTGCGCCTGGTGGATCAGCGCCTCCAGCTCCAGCGCCATGATCTCCGGCGCAGCCGCTGGCTCGTTCCGCATGGCGATTCGCGCCTGCAGGGCGTCCAGCGTCTCCTGCGCCGCCGGCAGGTCGTCCTCCTGCACCGCATGCCACCCCGCGACGAAGTAATCGGTCGCAGCGTCCTGCAGGCCAAGCTGCGAGCGATCGACCGCCACGTCAAGCACCGGATCGTCCCAGCGCTGCGTGTCGGTGAGGTAAGCGGCGCGCATGCGGACGAAGTGGTGGCGATGGGTGGGGGCGTTGTTCTGGCGGAGGGCATCGGCGGCGACCCCCAGCGTAGCGCGGGCGGCCTCGTGGCGCCCCTGCTGCAGCTCCCCGTACGCCAGCCACCAGAGCGCGTGGTAGCTCCGCGCCGCAATGGAGAGGCCCTTGGCCGCCATGCGGTCTACGCTGGCCTGCCACGACCGCTCATTCATCTCTACGGAGCGGTCCCACATGCCGAGCGCGGTGAAGATGTGCGACGGCATGTGGAGGGCATGTGCGGCCGACGGGGCGATGTTGGCGTAGACGCGGGCCGGGCGCAGCCCGAGCGGCGCGTGCACGGGGTCGTCGTAGGAGTGGATGAGGTAGTGCGCGGCGCCCGGGTGCTGCGGGTTTTGGGCAAACACGTCTTCTACGATAGCCGCCGCGCGCATGTAGGTGCGGAAGTCGCGCCCGTCATGGCTTGTGCCCAGGATGGACAGGGCGTGGAAGGCCTGTGCATCGAGATCATCGGGATACCGCGCGGCCAGCGTCTCCATGAACGCCGCATAGGCATCGTCGCGGGCCTCCTTGGCGCCGTCCCCGTAGAGGATATGGACCGCGCGGAGGTAGTCTTTCTCGCGCGTGGTGGGGGCGCTGGCCAGCCGGGCTTCCGGCGTAGGGGCGAGAGCCTCCAGCGCAGCGCGGGCCGCCTGGGCGTTCTGCCGAAACCACAGCGGATGATTGTGGGTCATCGCCTCGCCCCAGTATGCCATCGCAAAGTCAGGATCGATCTGTTGCGCCGCCTGAAAGGCCGTGCGGGCGTCGGCGTACTCAAAGCTGTGAAGCAGCAGCAGCCCGTCCATGAAGGCGTCTTGCGCGGCGGCATCGCCAGAGGTGGGAAACGTCGTCTGGCCAAGCTGGGCCTCCTGGCCAACGGCTGGACCCGCGAGCAGTCCGGCTATCAACAGTGCCCAAAGTAATCCTGCACTCCTCGTTTGCCTGTGCATACTACGTCCGGTGTGCCGGTTAATAGGCTAAGTAGACCCGCCGCCCTGTCGGTGGTGCGTGGGCTTCGTAGGCTTCATACTTAGCGGTAGGGGGCTCGGGTTCGGTCCCTTCAACCTCTGCCCCTTCAACTTCTGCCCAATGGCTGACAGCAGCACCCCCGGCGAGGATCCGGCCAGCCGATCTGTGCGGACGGGCTCAACGACCGTGCGCTTAGCATGTAGTCGGCGCGTCGATGAACGACAGCAGGTCATGCAGCACCAGGCCGCCCATCAGCCAGGGGAAATGAAGCCCCAGGACGATCCGGAGGTGGCCCACGCCCGGGTAGCGGATGGCGTCGGCGCAGCCGCCGGCGCTCCGGATGCGCGTGGCCAGGCGGGTGGCGTTGCCCGCCGCCACCGTCTCATCCGCGGTTCCGTGCAGCAGCAGGAGCGGGATGCCGGTGCCGTCCACCTGTGCGGCTGGATACGTGGCCGCCCAGCGCTCCCTCGGCCCCATCAGGGCCTGGATGTCCGGCGCGGTCCACTCCACATCCACGGGCCCGGCCATGGACACCACGCCTTGCACTGCTCCGGGGGGGACGCCTGCCTTTCGCAGATAGCGGTCGTCCAGAGCCAGCAGCGTTGCCGTGTGTGCCCCCGCGGAGTGCCCTACCACGTAGAGCCGTGTGGCATCGCCGCCGAAGCGGTGGGCATGGTCGTAGGTCCACCGGACGGCTGCTGCTGCGTCGTTCACCCATGCGGGAAACGTGGCGGGGGGGTAGAGGCGGTAGTTCGGGACGACGGTCACTACGCCGTGCTGTGCGAGGGTGCGCCCCAACAGCCGGTACTGCGCCTTGGACCCGTACTGCCACCGCCCGCCATGCAGAAAGACCACCACCGGCCGCTCGGTGCCACGCTGTGGGCGGTAGACATCGAGGGCCTGCCGCTCCGCCGAGCCATAGGCTATACCGTAGGTGTGGCGCACCTCGGCTTCCGGCAGCAGCGCCTCTACGGCTCCCTGAAGCGTACAGCCGGACGCGACGAGCATAATGGTGAGGAGCCCCCCACCGGCGAGCGCCCATCGCAGGAAGGGGCGAGGCCTTCGAGATGTGAGACGAGATTGCATGGAAGAGGGTACGCCGGCCCGGGACGTTGGGTCGCCAGGGGCAGGGCATAGGCCTACGTGGCGTGGTACAGCGGTACTACTCCCACGGCGCCTCGCGCCAGTAGCGTGGCGGGCGCTCCTCCCGCACCTCAACAGTGAGGGTGTCTGTAGTGGAGCGGCCGTGGCGGTCGGTGCTGGTAACGGCAATGGTGTGGACCCCCACGGGTAGCGCCGGCAACTCCGCGCGCCAGAGGTGCAGGTTGCGGTCGGCGACGGCGCTTTGCGGCTGTGGTGGGGCGGGGCCATAGGAGCGGCCCTGGAAGAGCTCAAACCCCTGCGCCCGCGCATCGCCCGAGCGGCTTTCGTAGGCGTAGCGCGCTACGGACAGCTGCCGGGCCGCGGCAAACGGATCTGCCCATTCGGCGCCGATACGTGGGCTTTCGCCCGCGCCTTGCTGCGTCCGCTCCAGCGGAAGCACCTGTCCGCCCGGCAGCTGCGCCTCCACGACGGTCTCCGCGGAGCCGGCCCATACGTTGGCCGTCAGCCACACGCCGCTCTCGAAGTCCGCAGGGGTAAGCAGTCGCGGATCCGGCAAATCGTGGATGGAGCGTGGGGGCACCGGGGCGCGCTGGTCAGCGGCGGTGTTTCGCCAGGCGGTGATGGCATCGAACCAGTCGCGGAAGCCAGGCGTGTTGAGCCCGATCCACTGCCCGCGCTCCGGCCCGAGGCGGGCGCCGCGGTACTGCTCCCTGTAGGTGGGGCCATCAAAGGCGAGCTGCAGGTAGCCTGCCGGCGCACCGAGGCGCTGCAGGGCCATTGGGACGCCCTCGATCGAAACGTCTCCCTGAAACCAGGCCCCTGAGGCGGCGCCTGCCACGATGTGCCGGAAGGGCAGCGGCCCGGCGCCCACCTGCGCCGTCCAGCCCTCAAAAAGTTGCCCGGGCGCGTGGTTCTCGATGGTATGCGTGTGGCCGGACAGCGACAGCGCCTCGCGCCCCTCCAGCATCTCGTAGACCCGCGCAACCTCGTCGGTCTGATGCTGCCCGCTCGTGGCATCCACAAACGACACGAACGGGATATGCGTGCTCAAAACGATCAGGCGGTCCTCCGGGGTCTCCGCGA
>JAAAOI010000106.1 GCA_009908945.1 Bacteroidota bacterium | reverse complement strand
TACCGACGAGTCATCCTCGCGGAGGCGAGGATCCATACCCAGGCCTCGCACTTCGTCATCGAATCGCCCGGCGATCCCGCGCTCAGGACACCGGCATGTGGACGGCCCTCCATCCGAGATCGCGGAGGGGCTATAGCGCGAACGAACGGCGCGGCCATGTTGGGGCAACTGATTGGTGTGCGTCGGCTGTTCGATAGTGTTGGTGCGCAGGCTCACACGCGGAGCGTGCTGCAAGTCCGATCCCACGCGGAGCATGGGATCGAGAGAAACAGCACAATAGCCCACGAGCCGAGACGGCTCACGATGGCGTCGCGCCCGGGACGGACGCGACGAGGATTGGTGGAGCACAGGTGCAGTGGGGGGAGGAGGAGAGGAGACAGCGGGCTTCCTCGCACGCAGAGCGTGCTGAAGGGGCGCTCCCACGCGGAGCATGGGAGCGAGAAAGGTGGTACGCGATGCGTCAGGGCCGGGTGACACGCAGGCCGTGCGCCGGCGCAGTGCTTCATCGGCTAATTCGCCAGGCTCACCCGCACGTTGAAGCCGCCGTTCACGTTGGTGGTGCCGGCCAGGCGGAAGTCGTCGAACTGCTCGTACTGCAAGAAGAAATCCGCCGTCACCCGGTTGCTGAACTGGTAGGTGATCTGCGGATTGAGGGTGAAGCGCTCGGTGGAGGAGACGACCGTGGAGTTGTCGTCGCTGATGGCGTCTTCGATGGGGAAGTCGGGGTCGCGCGCGGCCTGCTGCAAGGCGGAGAGCAGGGAGTGCCGGCGCTGATCGCTAACGGAGCGGGTGACGGTCAGCCGCAGCGTGATGCGGTTGTTGAGGCGGCGCACCGGCAGCAGGGGGATGCTGAGGCCCTGCCGCTGAAAGCTGATGGAGGCGCTCACCTCGCTCGTCTCGTTCTCCCGTACGGCATTGTCGCCTGTGCTGAGGGTGTAGCTGTTGCTGCGGTTCCAGGAGACGTTCGTCTGCAGGTTGCCGCGCCACGTCAGGTCTACCCCAATAAACGGCTGGAAGCGCTCGTTGACGCGCATGCTGCCGATGTCGATCTCGGGCAGGTCAAACAGGATCTCCCGGCCCCCCAGCGAGAAGCTGCCGCGGTCGTCCGCCGAGGCGTTGGTGCGGAAGTCCGAGCCGAAGTCGGCGCTGTACCCGTGCCGCAGCGTTACGCTCTGGGTGAGCGACCGCAGGATGGGCCAGTCGCTGAGGCCGGCGTAGTTGACCGTCCAGCCGGGCATGGGGAAGAGCAGCAGGCCGCGGCCATCCAGCAGGCCGAAGCTGGTGGTAAAGATGTCGCGGAAGTCTTTGGTGGTGGTCTGGTTGGTGAGGACGGCGCGCCCGCTGCCGGCATCGATGGGCTCGCCGGGCGGGGTGGCCGCGTTGGCTTCGCGGAAGGTGTTGAGCTGCCGCTCGAAAAAGGCGAGGTAGTCCGCCCCGAAGGCCCACACCGACACGTTCGTGTTGCCGCGTTCGGTGGCGTTCGAGCGGACGCCCCCACTTTCGGTGAGTGCAAAGGTGCGGTCGAGCTGCTCGCTCCAGTCCAGCCGCCAGTTCAGGTTGACGCGCAGCGCGGGGCTCATCTGTAGCGTGGTGCGGGCCTGTAGTTGGTGCGTGTCCTGCTTGTTGTCGGCCACCTGCAGCGAGGGGTCCAGCAGGCGCTGGCGCGGGTCGATGGAGCGCTGAAAGCCAAACCGATACCCCAGCGACGGCCCCTCACCCCGGAGGGCATCCAGCAGGCTGTAGTTGGTTTCTACCTCGCCGGGTTCGTCGCCCAGGCGGCCCACGTTGGAGGACTGCGCGTTGCGGCCAGTGGAGTAGGTGACCTGCACGTCGCGCGCGCTGGTGAGCCCCAGGAACGTGCGCCGCAGCAGGTGCAGCGGGTTGGGGAGCGGCAGGCCGCCCTCGTCCTCGTCGGCGCTGCCGCCACGGCGGCGCTCCTGCTCCTGGGCCTCAAGTGCCTCGTAGCCCGGGATCTTGCGGAAGAGATCCAGCATGCGCAGCGTGACCCCGGTGCGCAGGCTCACGCGGTTGCTTACCGTGGCGCCCGAGGTGCTACCGAAGGAGGCGTTGCGCCAGTTGTAGTCGGCACTGTAGACCACGTCCTGCAGGGTGATCCAGTCCAGGAAGCCCACCGCCTCAAACCGCGGCCGGAAGGTGCTCGTGAAGCCCTGCTGGTGGCGGTCGGTGTGCACGCGCGAATCGCCGGCCAGCAGGCGGCTGAGGACGCGGTCGCTGGAGACGGGGGCGATGCGGGACGACTCAAACGCAGTAACGCCGATGTCTTCCTCGGTGATCTCGCCCTGGGCCAGCGCCTGCTCCAGCGAGCGGCCCTCCAGCACGCGCTCGACGCGCTCCCGGTCCGGGTCGGTGATGGTCACCGAAAACAGCGAGTCTGCCGCCAGCGCGTTCAGCGACTGCTCGGTATTGGTGCTCAGGCTCATGTTCAGAAATCCGAAGGGGTTGTACTGCACGTCGAACGTGCGCCCGTGCGTGAAGGACTGCTGCTGGCGCAGCGGGAAGTCCAGGTTGAGCAGGGCGTCTTCGTCAAAGAGCCGGTTGATGTCGGGGCGTTCCCGCGAGGCGCTAAAGCGGCGGGCGGCGGTGCCGGAGAGGTTGATCGACTGCGGCAGGTACCGGAAGTTCAGGTCGCTGAAGGCGTTCAGGAGCGGGACCTCCCGCAGAAACCCGAAGAGGGTGACGGTGGCGGGGTTGCGAATGTTGAGGCGGTAGCTGGCAGAGGTATTCCAGCTCCAGCGGTCGTTGAACTGCTGGCTGGGCGAGCGCTGCTCGGTGTCGGAGTAGGAGTAGCTGAGGGCGAGGGCGTCGACGGTGTAGCGTAGGAGCGGGGTGCTGGAGCCCGATTTTTGCAGCCGCGCGGTGAAGGACCGCGAGAGGTCGGCCGTCTGCGCCCCACGCGCGATGGCGTTTTGCTGCAGCGCGCGCTGGTCTTCGGTCAGGGTTTCGTCTTCTCCCACAGCCGCCAGGAGTTCTTCCACCCGGATGTCCCCGCGGTCAGGATCGAACCGGGGCGAGCGGGTACTGGAGCGCAGCTGCACGGACAGCGGGATGGACCAGCCGTAGCGCTGCGGCAGGAGGCGATCGGCATTCAGTTCGCTGCTGAGCGACCAGTTTTCCGTATCCTGCTGCTCCCGGTCGTCCAGCGTGCTGGCTAAGGAGCCAAAGCCGTCGGTCTGAAACTGATAGTTGCCCCGGACGCGGCCGAGGTCGGCCAGGCGCACATCGGCGTCGAAGAGGCCGGCCCAGCCGGCGCGCTCGTCGTAGCCGGTTACGCGCAGCTCGTTCATCCACAGCACCGCCTCCTCAATGGGGTCCCCGCCCTCGTCCGCGGCTGGCGTGCGGATCCCGATGACAATGCTGGACACCCGCTCCAGCGAGGGTGTGCCTTTGATGCCCAGCCGCGTGCCGGGCGGAGCAAACGACGAGGGGCGCGGCTGAAGGTCCGCGTCGGTGGCGTAGAAAATTTCATCCGTGGGCTCTGCGCGCTGATCGCGGATGAACTTGAGTTGGTTCAGGGCCGCCAGCTCAATATTCATCGAGCCCAGATCCACGCCGGGTTCTCCATCAAACGAGACGAACGTCTGCCACAGCTCATCGGCATTGCCTGAGGTGGGGCGGCTCGGGGTGAGGGGCTGCTCGTACTCGTAGAAATCGTCCGTCTCGTTGGAGCCCAGCCGCACAAAGAGGCGGGCCTTGGAGCGGGCCTCATCCAGATCGCGCTCGGCCAGGTCCGCCAGGCTCTCGCCCGAGGCCAGGCGCCCGTGGAAGTGGGTAAACATGCGCAGGTTGCTGTACTTCAGCAGGTCGAACGGCTGCCCGTAGGTGCGGAAGACGCCGCGCTGGCGGTCGGCCTCCAGGTTTTCCATGCGTAAGACCATCGCCTGCTCCCGGCCGTCGACTTGCCCCCCGCTGGGGTCGCGCACCTGGGCCACCAGCGAGCCGACCGGGCGCCGGTAGATGGCGGCGTTCTCTTCCGTGTTGATGCTCTCGACGAACACACGGGAGGTCTCCAGGTCAGTCGGTGTGACGTTGTTCTCTTCCAACGCGACCTCTTCGGAGTCGCGCCACTGACTGCCGACGAGCTCCACCTTGGCAAAGCGCAGCGTGGTGGGGCTGGTGTGGCCGGTGGTCCAGAGGCGCATCGTCTCGATCCGGCCGAAGTCTTGGATGCCACCCACGCTGCGGTCGGGGTTGCGGATCGGGATGCGGACAAGGTACCAGCCCTTCCCGTCGTCCGATTCGCTGATGCGCTCCACCACGAAGTTGTCAGTGGCTTCGGGGTCGGACTGTGCGCGGAGCGTCTCTTCGTTGAGGGGCACGGCATACTGGAAGTAGCTGTTCTCCGTGTCCAGCACGCCGTTGTTGTTGAGGTCTTCCGTAACCGGGCGGCTGGTGCGCCCGCGGCGCTGCGTGCGGTCGCTCGCGAGGATGTTTTGCCCTTCGAAGGTGCTAAGCTCGTAGCCGGCGTTGTAGCGCGAGAACCGCTGCTGGAGCGGCACGCCGTTGGGATAGAGCTCCGGCGGGAAGAACGCAGGATTGGCAAAGAAGCCGTCGGTGAAGTAATAGTAGCTGTCTCCTGAGGGGTTGGCGCGCATCTTGGCGGCTTCGGCGCGGTAGCGCGGGTCGGGGTCGCTGGGGTCCAGCGCGTCCGTCACGCGGCGGAACACCGACGGCGCGGTGAAGGCTTCCGGGAAGTCGTTGTCGGGATACGAAGCCAGGCCATCCAACCCGACATCCTGCGAGCGCCGCGACTCGCGGTCGAAGTCTACCGCGCGGTTGGGCGTGGTTGACGGCCGGCGCCCCCAGGCATCCAGGCTGGCCGGGCTGAGGGAGCTGGAGACCGAGAGGCCATCTTCGGTATTGAGGCGCCCGTTGGGGAGGATATCTTCCGAGATCAACCCCAGGTCCACGTAGAGCTTGGCGTCCGGGTCGGCGTCTCCATCATCGCTGTGCACCTGCACGATGAACTCGACGAACTCGATGTTATTGAGGCTGAAGTCGGTAAACCGGTCGGGCAGGCTGCGGGAGATGCCGGCCCAGGTGTCTTGCGGCCGATCCAGAAAGCCCCGCAGGTCGGTGGTGTAATTGTAGGGGCCGCGCTCCTGCGGGTTGATGTACAGGTCGAGCGTCTGCGTGACGTTATCCCGCCGGAGCGTCTCGCGGCCGGGGAAGATGTCCTCGGTCGGTACCAGTGCGATGGCCGAGCTGGTGGGGTCCTGCGGGTTCTCCCCCAGCTCACGCAGCACGTTGGCATTGAGCTGGTACCAGCCCAGGGACGCCCGGAAGTTGGTGCGGAGGGAGTCCCCGATGGCGCTTGGCAGCGCGCCCACCGCCCCAATGGAGTCGGGCGCGGAGCTAATGAGCCAGGGCTCGGGCTGGCTCAGCGAGAAGGTGTTCTCGAAGCTCTCAAAGTCGTCGATGAACGAGACCCCCTGCTGCTCGTCCGGGGCAAAGCTGCGGCCCTGGTCGTTGAGGGAACGCTGGGCGCTGCGGAAGGCCTGCGTCTGCGAGTGGCCGGGGCGCAGCTGCGCCACCTCGCCGGAGAGCGTGATGGAGCTGGGGGCGCGGGTCTGGACCAGCGGCAGCGTGTTGACGGCGCGCGTGAGCCACTGCGGCTCGAGGTCCAGGCTACCGTCCACCCCCCAGATCATGTTGGAGATGGGCTCCTCGCCCACCCGAAACTTGTCGGTCAGCGACCGCTCGCTAAGCCGCATCACGGTAGCGCCCAGGGCCAGCTGGTCGGAGAAGCGATAGTCCGCCCGGGCGCCCAGCAGCGTCTTCTGCTGAATATTGGTCGCCGCATTCTGTTCGTAGTCGATCTCAATGTCGTTCCCTTCGGCCAGAAAGCGCTCGTTGGTGATGGTCACGGTGCCGCCCTGGTAGTCGACGACGTAATCGACGTTTTCTTCCAGCTGCGAGCCGTTCGAAGTGACGCGGACGGAGCCTTCCACCAGCCCGCTGAAGGAGCGGAGGTCAAAGAAGCCCTCGGAGCTGCCGCGGTAACTACCGTCCACCCGGTAGAGGTCGCGCCGGGCGTCGCGCCGGGCGTTGTCTTTGCGCTGCACGTAGAGGTTGCGAAAGACGAGCTCGTCGCGGAGGTCGGCCTGCTGCGCCGGAGGGGCGTTAGCGTCGATGATGGCCGCGAGCCGCTCCCCAAACGGTTCGAGGAAGGGGAAGAGGAGCAGCCCGCGGCCCTGGTCGATGGTAAGGGGGGTGAAGTCGAACGTGTTGTCCGGCTGTGGGGCGCCCTGTTCGGTGAGGCGGTCCAGCCCCAGTACCTGCAGCAGCGTTTCCTGGCCCGTGACGGCCGGGATCCGGTCGGTGCTGCGCTCGCCTGGCGGTTCGAAGCGGAGGTCCAGCTCAAAATCGTTCTGTTGGATGTTGCGGCCGATGCGGTAGAGGTTGCGCATTTCGTAGTACCAGGCGGCCGGGTTGGTCTCCAGGTCGTCGGAGGGCGGGCGCAGATTGGAGGGGCGGAGGAGTTTAAGCACGAGGCGGTCGGAGGAGGCGCCACCGTCGCTGCCGCCGCTCTCGGAGGCAAAGTCGCCCACCTGCCGGCGCTGTCCGTCTTGCGTGGTGTAGCGGAAGGCCACGGCGAGGGCCTCGCTCTCCTGCAGGCGCTGGTTGAGGGAGAGGTAGCCGAGGCGGTCGTTGAGATTGTAGTCCCGCCCCCGGTCGAGCCGCTGAAACTGGCCGGTCTGGTAGTCGGAGGCGGAGAGCCCCAGCACGTCTTCGAGGTAGGTGCGGGCGGAGGCCTCGCCGGGGCGCAGCTCGGTGGCGACGTCGCCGCCCGGGCCGTAGGTGTACTGGTCGCGGGCCTCCTCGGGCAGCTGCGGGGTGGTAAACGCGTTGGCCAGCGTGAGCAGCTCCGCCGACTCCCCCAGGTCGGCCATGGCTACCACCTGCCGGCCGGGGTCGTCCTCGTTCTGGCGTCGCGTCTCCAGCTTCCACACTTCGATGTCGGTGATGCGCTCAAACCCGTCAAACAGAATGAGGCCGTTCTCGGGGCGGCTGTGGGCATCCTCCCAGCGGTTGCGGTGGTAGTACGAGAGGAAGAAGTGGCTGCCCTCGTCGTAGTCGGTGGGGCGCAGTTCAAACGTGGTCAGCTCCGCCCCGCCGGATACCGAGAGCGAGTTGCTTTGCCCCTCCTGCTGGCTGGCCACTGTGGTAAGGCGCAGCCCGCCAAACTGCAGTTCGCTCTTGATCCCGAAGAGGCTCTGGCCGCCGCGGATGAGGGAGGAGGGCGTGTCCAGGAAGACGTTTCCGGCTTCCACGCTCTGCAGGATTTCGTCGTCGTAGCCGGTATAGCGGAGGCGCAGCTGGTTCTGATAGTCGAAGTCGCGCTCGGTGTCCCAGTTGACGTCCACCTGCATCTTGTCGCCAATGGTGCCGGTCACGCCGAGGCGCAGCTCCTGCCGGAAGTCGGGGTCTACCTGGCTGGGCTGGCCGGTGCGTGCGGCTTGCTGATCGCTCTGGCGGTAGTCGAACCCAGCGCGGATGTCGGCTTGCCCCGTCACACGCAGATCAACCTCGGGTCGTCCGAAGATGGTGGTGAAGGGGCTTTGCTGCCCTCCGGGCACCGCGATGTTGAGGCCTACGCCGGAGGCGCCCTCCCCGGCCCGGAGGCGTTCGCGCTCGGCGGCCAGTGCTGCAAAGGTAGCGCGGCGCTCGGTGCGCTCCCGCAGGTCCCGGTACGTGGAGCGGTCGAAGCTGCGGGCCAGGCGGACGTCCTGCTCGTTCACGCGTTCGCGTGCTTCATAGCGGCCGTCCGCGCGCAGGACGACCTGATGGCGCAGGACGGGTGGCGGAGGCATGCGCAGGCCGCGGGGGGAAGGGCGAAAGGCAGGGGCGGCGGGGTCGGTCCGGCGGCGCGTAAGTGGCCGGAGGTACGGGGCAAAGCGCGGGTCGGGCCCAACGGCCGCGGTGTCCGGGCGCACGCTCCCATCGGCCGCCATCGTGATCGGCACCTGCGGGGGCGGTGGCGTCTGAAGCGGGCGGTAGGCTACGGTATCTATCGCCGCCACCAGCGGCGTCCCGGCCGGCCCCGGAAGCCCTACGGTAAACCCGCTGCGGCGAAGCCGAGGTAGCGTGAGGGTGTCGGAGGGGGGCGTGTCCATCCGGATAGCCCTCGGTACGTCCAGACGTAGTGTGTCGGCGCGTAGCGTATCAGCCAGGGGGCGGTTGATAGCAGCAGCGCCGACACCAGACGCGCCGACACCAGACGGGGCGAGCGGCTGGGCCGTGTCTGCTGCGTCAGACGGTGCCCATGGCATCAAGGCCACCAGCACCAGGCCTATCCCGGCAGGCCCGCCCAGCAGCCACGCAAGGCGGGGCCAGGACCAGCGTTCGTATGAGGGCAAGTGAACCATGCACACGCCGGTAGCCGAACAGCGGCATTACCGGTTACCAAGACGAGAGGGGATGACAAATTGCGTGCGGTACAGAGAATCGCCCGGAAGACGGTGGCCCGGGCGTGTCGTGGTAACAATACGGCGTATAGCGTCTTCCTCAGTGATGGGACAGGGGAGCGAGAGTAGAAACGCGTGCAAATGGGGCCCTCACAGGCGCATTAAAAGCGCAGGGTGGGGCTGCGTTTCAGTAACCTGTTGCGATGGTTCGAAGGGGGTACCGTTGGCTGTATTGGGCGCTACGCCATCGGTTAGGTTATCGTCAGGGCTATGCCCTACATTGAATGGCACAGCAAATGGCACAGTACCGAACCGGCTGGGCATGCTGCCCGGTTGCGGGTGCTGCTTTTTCTCTACACACTCACCAACGTAGCAAGTCTATATGTCATCTTCAATGGAGGGTCGGATTGTTGTTGTCACAGGGGCCGCAGGACGGTTAGGGCAGCGCCTCGTGGCTGCGTACGCCGCTGCGGGCGCGACCGTTGCGGGCGTTGATCAACAGGCGGCGGGCATCCCCGTGCCGGCTGGGGCCGCGGTGGCTACCTACGGCGCTGATCTTACCAGCGAGCAGGGCGTCACCGCGTGTTTTGCGGAGATTGCCGACGCCCACGGCCGCATCGATGTGCTCATCCATACCGTCGGCATGTGGGGCATGGCGCCGTTTCACGAGACATCGCTGGAGGACTGGCGCATGATGATGGATGTGAACCTGACCTCGGCGTTTCTGTGTTTCCGCGAAAGCGTGCAGCACATGCGGGCCCACGGCGGGCAGATCATCGGGATGGCCTCCGCGCAGGGCGCCGATGGGGGCGCGGGCCAGCAACCGGGCTACAGTGCCGCCAAAGCGGGGGTCGTACGGCTTGTGGAAGCCCTCGCGGAAGAGTATGCCGATGATGAGATCACCGCGCACGCCATTGCCCCGTCCATGCTGCTGTATGGTGCAGAAGAGCCAGGTGCTGCGGGTGTAGCGGCTGAGCATATCGTGGACCTCGCGCTCTACCTCAGCACCCCGGCCCATGGGCAGGCGCTAAACGGGAGCGTCATCCGAGCATACGGTACGATGCAGTAGCCGCGTCAGCGCAGAACCGGC